>NZ_JBXAGJ010000002.1:0-355479 GCF_058794035.1 Roseateles sp. GW835-FHT13E02 | reverse complement strand
CGCCACTGTTTGACCACAGTGAGCGCAGCGAACGGAGGGAGTTTGGCGCCGCTGAGCCGCGCAGTGAGCAGCGAGGGCAGTCGGCTCGTAGAGCCGACCCGCGAACCATGAGCCCGGCGGCGGGCCGAGACACCGCAGCGAGAAAGATCCAGACAGCCGAAGTCCGCAATGTGCCGTTTGCAGCAGCACAACCTTGATTCGATGACCTGTTTGGGCGTCTGCCGCCTCTCCATTCGTGCACAGGGGCTATTCAGAATTGTTTAATCAATCGATTGATTAAATTGACTATCATGCCTGCCATGTCCAAATCAAACAAAGCGAATCAGAGCGAGGAAGGACCCGGCCGTCGGGAGAGGCTATTGACCGAAGCCAGCCGGATTTTCGCGATCAAAGGCTTCGACAAGGCCAGCACGCGGGAGATCGCCCAGGCGGCCGGGGCGAACATCGGCTTGATCGCCTATTACTTCGGGGACAAGCTGGGTTTGTATCGCGAGGTGATGATGCGGCCCGTGGCCGATGTGATCGCCCGTATCCCGGAGGCCGATGCCAGTGTTCCCTTGCGCGAGTGGCTGGAAAGCTTTTACGGCGCATTTCTGCAACCCTTGCAACTGGACGAGGAGGCCTTGGCCAGCCTGCTCCGTCTGTGCGGGCGCGAAATGATCGAGCCCAGCGCGGTGTATCAGGAGATCTGTGCCGAATACATCGCGCCGCGCCACACCGAGTTGGTGCAGATGCTGGCGCTGCGATGTGGCGCGCAGGAAATCGACACCGAGCTGCACCAACTGGCCTTCGGCTTGGTTGCCCTGGCCCAGGACTACTGGATGTCGGCGGACCATATGGAGGCCATGGTACCGGGCATGGTGCGCAGCCCCGGCGCTTATGAGCGGGTGCTGGGCCGCCTGGTGGGGTACGGCGAAGCGTTGATCGAACACGAACGGGCGCTGCGTCAAGCGGCTGCCAAGGCATCTGCCGCAAACCTGGATCCGCAGACATCTCGAAAAGTACGCAAAACATGACGATCGTGAAGGTGAGGATGAGAGCACAAGAGATCTCCGTCATGCCCGGCTTGCGCCTGGCCCTGTCAATGACCGCGCTGGCGGTCCTGAGTGCCTGCAGCAGCCTGGCTCCGCCGCCCGAGCTGCCCAAGCAGCTGATGCCTGAGGCCAGCCGCTGGCATGCGCCGCAGGGCCCGGCCCTGGCTGCCGAAGCCGGGGCCGTGGTTTGGCAGCGGCTGAACGACAGCGTGCTCTTGCAGCTGCAAGCCCAGGCCGAGAGCGCCAACCCCAGCCTGCAGCAGGTGCTGGCCCGCGTGCAGCAGGCCCGGGCGCTGTCGCAGCAGGCCGGCAGCGCCCAGCTGCCGCAGCTCAACGCCAACGGCTTGGCCCAGCGCAGCCGGCCTGCCCAGCCCAGCGGCAGCCCGACCCAGACCCTGTCCTCCGTGAGCCTGGACAGCAGCTGGGAAATCGATCTCTTCGCTCGCGTGCGCCAGCAGGCCTCGGCCGCGCAGGCGCGGCTCCAAGCCAGCGAGCTCGATGCGCAGGCCGCACGCTTGAGCCTGGCCGCTGAAGTGGCTCAGGCCTACCTGAACCTGCGCAGCTGCGAACGTCTGACGCAGATCGCTCAGGCCGATGCCGCTGCCACTGCGCAGCTGGCGCGTTTTGCCGCCGAGCGCCTGCGCGTCGGTTTTGAATCGTCCGCCAATGAGGCGCTCTTGCAAGCCGCGGCGGCCAATGCGGCCAATCTGGCCCTGGCCCAGCAGGCCGAGTGCGAGCTGGCCGTCAAGGGCCTGGTGGCGTTGACGGCGATGGAGGAGGGGGCCTTGCGTCAGGCTCTGCAGCCCGGTGCCGCGCAGCTGCCGGCCATCGCAGGCCTGGGCCTGGCCGTGGCTTCGGTGCCGGCCGAGGCCCTGGCCCGCCGCCCCGATCTGGCGGCCAGCCAGCAGCAGGTGCTGGCCGCCTGGGCTGAACGTGGTGCCGCTGAAGCTGCGCGTTATCCGCAGCTGCAGCTGAGCGGCAGTATTTCGCTCGCGAACTTGCGCATCGCTGGCAGCAGCGATGAAGGCCGTGGCTGGTCCTTCGGGCCCAGCCTGAGCCTGCCCCTGTTCGACGGCGGCGCGCGCAAGGCACAGGCGCAAGGCGCGCTGGCGCGCTATGACGAGGCCCTGGCCGGACACCGCCAAAGCGTGCTGCAAGCCGTGCGCGAAGTCGAAGAAGGCCTGGTGCGCCTGGACGCCGCGCGTGCTCGCGAAGCATTGGCTGAACGTGCAGCCGCCGGCTATCGCCAGAGCCTGCAGGCGACCGAGCGGCGCTGGCGCGCTGGGCTGGCCAGCGCGGCCGAGCTGGAAGACGCCCGGCGCCTGAGCCTGGGCGCCGATTCCGCTCTGGTGCAGCTGCAACGCGAGGGCCTGAGCGCCTGGGTGGCCCTGTGCCGAGCGACCGGCGCCGGTTGGGATGGCCAGGCCGCTTCGCCGGCCCTGAAGAAGAGCTCCGGGGATGCTGCATGAAGCCTGCGCGCCCGAAGCTCAAGAACGACCACACCTCATTTTTGCCCGCGAGTCCACTGTCCATGAATCGCTCCATCTCGACCTTTTCTGTTGCCCCCGTGCTGGGCTTGCTGCTGAGCCTGAACCTGTTGCAGTCCATGCCGGCCCTGGCTGCAGATGCCTCGGCCAGCGCGTCGCCCTCGACCAAATCGCGCCCGGCCCTGACCGTGCAGCTGACCCAGGCCAGCAGCGCTGAATGGGAGCAAACGCTGAGCGCCCACGGCAGCGTCACCGCCTGGCAGGAGGCCATCATCGGCGCCGAGATTGCCGGCCTGCGCCTGGCCGATGTGAAGGTGCAGGTGGGTGACCGGGTCAAGCGCGGCCAGCTGCTGGCCCAGCTCTCGGATGCCACCGTGCGTGCCGAGCTGGCTCAGAGCCGCGCCGCCGCGGCCGAAGCCCAGGCCCTGCTGCAAAGCGCCCAGGGCGATGCCGAGCGCGCCCGTGCGCTGCAGGCCGGAGGCAGCGGTGCCTTGAGTGCCCAGCAGCTGGCCCAGTACCTGACCGCCGAGCAGACGGCCAAGGCCCGGCTTGACTCCGCCCAGGCTAGGGTGGCCAGCGACGAGCTGCGCCTGGCCCAGACCCGCATCACCGCGCCCGATGAAGGCATCATCTCGGCCCGCCTGGCCACGGTGGGTGGGGTGGTGCAGCCGGGTCAGGAGCTGTTCCATCTGATCCGCCAGGGCCGCCTGGAATGGCGCGCCGAGCTGCCTGCCGCCGATCTGGCCCGGGTGCGCCCCGGCCTGCCGGTGCAGCTGGCGGCCGCTGATGGCAGCAAGGTCCCGGGCAAGGTGCGGGTGGTGGCGCCCACGGTCGATGCGCAAACCCGCATGGGCCTGGTCTATGTGGACCTGAGCGGCCCCGGCGCGGCCCTGCTGCGCGCCGGCAGCTTTGCACGTGGCGAGATCCAGCTCGGTCGGGGCCAGGCGCTGAGCCTGCCGCAGTCCGCCGTGCAGCTGCGGGATGGCAACAGCTATGTCTTCCGCGTCGGCAAGGATCAGAAGGTCCAGCAGATCAAGGTCAGCACCGGTCGCCGCAACGGCGATCGGGTCGAGCTGCTCGGCGGCCTGGAGCCGGGTGCGGCCGTGGTGCAGAGCGGGGTCAGCTTCCTCAGCGATGGCGACAGCGTGCGTGTGGTGGCTGCCTCGGCTCCCGCTGCCAAGCCCTAAGCCCGCCTCCACAGGATCAGGACTCTCACCATCATGTTGAACGTTTCTTCCGCGTCCATACGCAACCCGATTCCGGCCATTCTGCTGTTCATCATGCTGACCCTGGCCGGTCTGCTGGGCTTCCGCTGGATGAAGATCCAGAATTTCCCCGACATCGACCTGCCCACCGTCACCGTGACGGCCAGTCTGCCCGGTGCCTCGCCGGCCCAGCTGGAATCGCAGGTGGCGCGCAAGCTGGAGAACCAGCTGGCCACGTTGCAGGACGTCAAGCACATCTACACCACGATCCAGGACGGCGTGGTCATGGTCAGCACCGAGTTCCGGCTCGAGAAACCGACCCAGCAGGCGGTGGACGATGTGCGCGATGCGGTCTCGCGCGTGCGCTCCGACCTGCCGGCCGATCTGCGCGACCCGGTGATTTCCAAGATGGAGCTCAGCGGCACGCCCATCCTGGTCTACACCGTGGCGGCCGAGCGCATGGACGACGAGGCCCTGTCCTGGTTTGTCGACAACCAGGTGGCCAAGCGCATGCTGGCGGTGCGCGGCGTCGGAGCGGTCTCGCGCGTCGGCGGCGTCAGCCGTGAGGTGCGCATCGAGCTGGACCCGGCCCGCCTGCTGGCCCTGAACGCCACGGCCAGCGAAGTCTCGCGTCAGCTGCGCCAGATCCAGCAAGAGGCCTCGGGTGGTCGCAGCGACATCGGTGGCATCGAGCAGTCGGTGCGCACCCTGGCCACCGTGCAGACGGCCCAGGAGCTGGCGGCCATGGACATCACGCTCAGCGATGGCCGGCGTGTGCGCCTGGACCAGCTGGCCACGGTGCAGGACACGGTGGCCGAGCGCCGCTCGGCGGCCCAGCTTGACGGTCGGCCGGTGGTGGGCTTCGAGATCACCCGCACCCGCGGGGCTGGTGAAGTTGAGGTGGCGGCCGGTGTGGCCAAGGCGGTGGAAGAGCTGCGCGCCGCCCACCCCGAGATCCAGTTTGCCGAGGCTTTCAATTTTGTGGAGCCGGTGCAGGAGAACTACGACGGCTCCATGGTGCTGCTCTACGAGGGCGCGCTGCTGGCCATCGTCGTGGTCTGGTTCTTCCTGCGCGACTGGCGTGCCACCCTGGTGGCGGCCACGGCCTTGCCGCTGTCGGTGATCCCGGCCTTCGCCGTGATGTACTGGCTGGGCTTCACGGTCAACACGGTGACGCTGCTGTCCCTGTCCCTGGTGGTGGGGATCCTGGTGGACGATGCCATCGTTGAGATCGAGAACATCATGCGCCACCTGGCCATGGGCAAAACGCCTTACCAGGCGGCCATGGAAGCAGCCGATGAGATCGGCCTGGCCGTGATCGCCACCACCTTCACCTTGATCGCGGTCTTCCTGCCCACCGCCTTCATGAGCGGCATTGCCGGTAAGTTCTTCGTGCAGTTCGGCTGGACGGCGGCGATCGCGGTGTTTGCCTCCCTGGTGGTGGCGCGCATGCTCACGCCCATGATGGCGGCCTACATCCTCAAGCCGCTGCAGAAGGCCCATGCCGAGCCGCGCTGGCTGGCCACCTACACCCGCTGGGCGGCCTGGTGTCTGCGCCACCGTCTGATCACGCTGGGCGTGACGGCGGTGTTCACCGGAGCCTCGCTGTTCCTGGTGAGCCTCTTGCCCACCGGCTTCCTGCCGCCCGATGACCTGAGCCAGACCCAGGTCACCGTGACCCTGCCGCCCGGCAGCACCCTGGCCCAGACCACGCGCATGGCCGAGCAGGCACGGCAGATCGTGGCCGCCAACAAGCAGGTCAAGCTGATCTACACCGCCATCGGCGGCGGCAGTGCCGGCAGCGACCCCTTCGCCGGCGGTGGTGTGGCCGAGGTGCGCAAGGCCACGCTGACCCTCAATATGACGCCGCGCAAGCAGCGCCCTGGCGTCAGCAAGCAGGACATCGAGGCCCAGCTGCGCCAGGCGTTGGAGGTGCTGCCCGGTGCCCGCATCAAGGTCGGCTTTGGCGGCTCGGCCGAGAAGTATGTGCTGGTGCTGGCCGGCGAAGACGGCCGGGTGCTGGGTGAGCATGCCCAGTTGGTCGAGCGCGAGCTGCGCAGCATCCCGGGCATCGGCGCGGTCAACTCGACCTCCAGCCTGGTGCGACCCGAGCTGATCGTGCGGCCCGACTTCGCTCGCGCGGCTGACCAGGGCGTGAGCGCCGAGGCGATCGCCGACACCTTGCGGGTCGCCACCGCCGGTGACTACGACCAGGCTCTGGCCAAGCTCAACCTGGCCCAGCGCCAGGTGCCCATCGTCGTCAAGCTGCCGGCCGAGGCCCGCACCGACCTGGCCTTGCTCGCGCGCCTGCCGGTGCCCGGCAAGCATGGGTCGGTGCCCCTGGGCAATGTGGCCACGCTGGAGATCGCCAGCGGACCCGCCCAGATCGACCGTTATGACCGCATGCGCAACATCAACTTCGAGATCGAGTTGAACGGCGTGCCCCTGGGCGAGGCCGAGCAGAAGGCCCTGGCCCTGCCCAGCCTCAAGAACCTGCCGCCGGGCGTGATGCAGACTTCGGTCGGCGATGCCGAGGCCATGGGTGAGCTGTTCGCCAGCTTCGGCCTGGCCATGCTGACCGGCGTGCTTTGCATCTATGTGGTGCTGGTGCTGCTGTTCAAGGACTTTGTGCAGCCGGTGACGATTCTGGCGGCGCTGGTGCTGTCGATCCCGGGGGCCTTCCTGGCGCTGTACGTCACGCACACGGCGCTGTCCATGCCGTCCATGATCGGCCTGATCATGCTGATGGGGATTGCCACCAAGAACTCCATCCTGCTGGTGGACTATGTGGTGATCGCCCGGCGCGACCATGGCATGCCGCGTTTCGAGGCCATCCTCGACGCCTGCCACAAGCGCGCCCGCCCCATCATCATGACCACCATCGCCATGGGCGCGGGCATGCTGCCCATCGCCCTGGGCCTGGGCGTGGACCCGAGCTTCCGCGCCCCCATGGCCATCGTCGTGATCGGCGGCTTGATCACCTCCACCTTCCTGAGCCTGCTGGTGATTCCGGTGGTGTTCAGCTATGTGGATGATCTGATCCTGATGTGCGGGCGTTTGCTGCGGCGCAAGCCCCGGGCCAGCGCCGCGGCCGATCCGGCTTGATTTCTTGGCCCTCAACCTCAGCTGAATTGCCATGCGCACGACCGAAGCCCTCGATCCCTTGTCGCCGTCCTGTCAAACTCGCCGCCGCCTGAGCTTGGGCATGGGTGCGGCTCTGGCGCTCGGCGCTCTGGGCGGCTGCAAGCTGGAGACGGAGACGTCGGCTGCGCTGGGGGAGGCCAAGGCGCTTTCGCCGCATGATGCGGCTTCGGGGGCTTCTGCCGGCTCGGCCTCGGCCCCGGCAAGTGCGCCTGCGAGCGCGCCTGCAAGTGCGCCGGCTTTTGCCGATGTCAGCGTGCCCAGCCGCCTCTACCAGGCCCATGACCTCGACTGGCAAGACCTGATGCGCCAACGCGCGGTGCCGGTGCGCTTGTATTTGCCCGCAGGGCGGGCCGAGGCGCCGGGCCTGCCCTTGCTGCTGTTCTCGCACGGCCTGGGCGGTTCTCGGCGGGGCTACAGCTATCTGGGTGCCTACCTGGCCTCGCAAGGGGTGGCCAGCTTGCATGTCCAGCATGTGGGCAGTGACCGCGGCCTGTGGACCGGCAACCCCTTCAGCCTGGTCGGCCGCCTCCAGGATGCCGCCAAGGAAAGCGAGGCCTTGAACCGGGTGGCCGATGTGCGCTTTGCCCTGGATCAGCTGCTGGCCAGCGAGTTCGGCGAGCGGATCGACCCGCAGCGCATTGCCGCCGCCGGGCATTCCTACGGCGCCAACACCACCATGCTGCTGGCTGGCGCGCGGGTGCAGCGCCAGGGTCAGGTCTTGCCCTTGCTGGAGCCCCGCATCAAGGCGGCCATCCTGATCTCGGCGCCGCCGTTTTACGGCGAGAGCGATCTGGCGCCCATTCTGCAGGACGTGCGCATCCCCAGCCTGCACATCACCGCCACCCAGGATGTGATCCAGGTGCCGGGCTATTACTCCGCCGCCGAGGATCGCATCAAGGTCTTCGAGGCCATGGGCGGCCCGAGCAAGGCCTTGGCCGTGTTCGAAGGCGGCTCGCACAGCATCTTCACCGATCGCAGCGGCACGGGTGGCGTCAGCCTCAACCCCAAGGTCAAGGTGGCCACGCGTGAGTTGTCGCTGGCTTTTCTTGACCACGTCTTCGTCGGGCGCAAGGAGGGGCTGTCCCGCTGGAACGCGCGTTATGGAGCTCTGTTGCAACGCTGGCAGCCTGCGGCGGGCATGGCCTGAGGCGAGGCCGCGGCTGGATGCCGCGCCTTGTGCCGTTTGGCTCAGGCGGGCAGGGGATTGACACGCAGCCCGCACGCCTGTGCGAGGCTTGGTTGGCATCGGTGTGCGGGGGGGGCGAAGCGCACTGCGCTTCACGGATGTGTCATGGCGGCTGCGCACCATCGCGGCTTTCTTTCTCCTCGACCCGAGAACGCCACGACCATGATGATGACGAACAAGAAGTCCGCCCTGACCCCACGCGGGTGCCAAGTCTTGCTGGCCAGCCTGCCCCTGCTGCTGAGCGCCTGCGGCGGCTCCGGTGATGCGCCCAGTCCGGCGCCAGAGCCTGCCCCAGCACCGGCGCCGGCACCTGCGCCAGCCGAAGCCAAGGCCTTGAAGGTCGCCCTGTTGCCTGACACCCAGGGCGGTGGTTCGAATGTGTCGGTTCACCCCATGCGTGCGCTGCTGGAGCTGTACAAGCAGCAGAAGGTCGATGTGGTTCTGGTGGTCGGCGATCTGGCTGAGAACGGGTCGGCCGCCGAGTATCGCCAATGGCGAGAGGTGGCTGAGGCCTACAAGCCTTTCATGACCTTTCTGCCCATCATGGGCAACCACGACAACAAGGGCATGGATCAGGATTGGCATGATCTTGTCGCCGATTTCATCCCGGCCGATGCCGAGCACATGTCGGGCGCACGGAACAAGAACTACGCCGTGCTGCGCAACGGCGTGCTGCTGATCAATGTCTCTTACGGCTGGATGCCGTTCGCCTACGATTTTGTCGAGCAGACCATCCTCAAGCACAAGGCCAAGGCACGCCATATCGTGCTGCAAACCCACAACTCGTTTGTCGGCAACAAGTACGGTCTGTTGCGTGAGCGCATTGTCGAAGGCTACAAGTCGGAAGAGGGTGATGTGGTCTTCAAGGCGGTGTACGACAAATACCGCAAGCTGCTGGCCGAGCATGAGGTGGTCTATGTCTCCGGGCACGAGCATCTGTACGCGCGCAGCCTGATCCGTGATCCGGCGCAGCGCAATTTCATGCAGATCGTCTCCGGCAGTGCCTCCTACAAGGGCTACGAGAATCGCTTTGGCGAGCATGAGTTGGTGCAGAACACCTTGATGCTCAAGGCCCGCACCGAGGCCACCGGCACCTTGGATGTGAACGCATCCATCCTGGATTTCAAGGACGATGTGCTGGACTTCAAGGCCTGGTATGCCGAGCACAGCGTGATGAAAAACGAAGACGGCCCCAAGGAACTGGCCCAGCCCAAATGGCAGCTCTTCGATCGCTTCCGGCGCAGTGCGGCACGCTGTGAGAAGGTCGTCTTCCCGGCCAGCTTCCCGGTTGAGATTCAGCGCAACAACGCTTACGACACCAACTATCGCAGCAGCCCCTGCCCATCACCGCAAGGTGTATCGGCCCGCGTGCTCGACGGCGAGAACCTCACTTTCAACCGTCACGACACCCGCAGCCGCACCATGAGCGCCGAGGCCGGCAAGACCGAGGCGGCCAACAACCGCGAGATGTTGTCGCTGATGCAGCGCTATATGTTTGTGGCCCATGAAAGCTGGCGCCCGAACTTGAACAACAGCCAGCGCGCGCGCCTGATCAAGGTCGGGACGCCCGAGGAAGAGGTTGAGGTGCGCGCCACCACCATCGATCTGAAGAAGCAACTGATCCTGTCCTGGGAAGCCAAGGCCGAAGGCACGGTTTCCGAAGTGCTCAATGTCAGTGGCACCGCTGGCCAGGGCGGCACCTATATTGACCCATATGGCCGCAGCAAGGACATCCGCGCCAGCACCGGCCTGCCCGGTTCTTTGGGCGATGGCAGCGAGCAAGGCAAGCGACCGGTGCAACTGCCCTCCTGGGCCAGCGGCGGCTGGAGTCTGGCGGCCGATGGCCAGGGCGATCCCTTTGTGCTCGAGTTCAGCCTGCCCAAGGATGGCAAGCCGGAGCAGCTGATGCTGGCCCGCCAGGATCCTGTCAGCGGTGCTTGGCGCCCGGTTGCCACTTCGGCCTGTCTGAGCCTGCGCGCCTATGTGCCGGCATTCCTGCTCGGCACGCCGCCCGATGTGGCGGCCAGCTGCTCCCTGGCCGAGGGCGTGGCCGGTTATGACGCGGCAAAGAAGGCCTTCTGGCTGCGCAGCCCCCGCGAAGGACGTTTTGCGCTGATCGCGCGCCCTTGATCGAGGGAAAGCCGTCTTGTCTGCCTTCAGCCTGTGCGCCGCGGGTGGCGAGCGGCCTGGCCCTCGTTGCCGCGCTTGTAGTTGCCGGTGATCTTGGCCATGGCCTGCTGGCCTTGCTCGAAGCTGCCGGTGTTCAGAATGTGCAGCAGGGCGATGGCGCGGTTGCCGCGCAGCAGGGCCGCCTGGCGGCCCTCGCGCAGCACTTCCAGGCAGCCGTCCTTGCGCTCGCGGTGGCTGAAACCCAGATCGAATGGGCGGGTCGGGGCCGGGTTGAAGTCCTCGCCGTCCTCAGCCGGTGCGGCGGGCTTGTTCATGGTTTTTTGCCTCGCGTCATGATCTTGCCTTCGAACTTGCGCCAGTACTGGAACTCGTCCTCGTGGACTTCGATGTCCAGCTCGGCCACGCGTTGCTGCATGCGCTCCTGCACATCGGCCACCGCCTGGTTGTAGATCAGCGGGCCGATCTCTTCCAGGAAAAAGCCCAGCAGGCCGCCGGCGGCGATATTGCCGATGGGCTCGTCCATGTGGTGCTCGAAGTAGCGCTCGATCGAGCGAATCGCTTGTTCGCGGGCGGCTTTGGGGATTTCGATGCTCATGGTGTGTCGTTGGCCTTGCTCATTCAATGGCTCGCGATTTGACCACCGCATAGCGCGCCAGCGTGGCCGCGCGGGCCTCGTCGTGGCGCACGATGGGCGTGGGGTAGTCGCGCCCCAGCACCAGGCGGCAGGCCTCCAGCTCCAGCGGCTTGGCCAGCCAGGGCGCGTGGATCAGCTTGGGCGGCAGCTTGGCCAGCTGGGGCAGGTAGCGCTTGATGAACTTGCCCTCGGGGTCGAATTTTTCGCTCTGCGTGACCGGGTTGAAGATGCGGAAGTAGGGCTGGGCGTCGCAACCGCTGGAGGAGGCCCATTGCCAGCCGCCGTTGTTGGCGGCGAGGTCAAAGTCCAGCAGCTTCTCGGCGAAGTACGCCTCGCCGCGCCGCCAATCAATACCGAGGTCCTTGATCAGGAAGCAGGCCGTCACCATGCGCAGGCGGTTGTGCATATAGCCACTCTGGTTCAGCTGCAGCATGGCGGCATCGACCAGGGGATAGCCGGTCAGGCCCTCGCACCAGGCTTTGAACAGATGATCGGCCGCCGGGCCGCTGTCCCAGGTGATGGCGTCGTACTCGGGCCGGAAGGCCCGCACCATGGCATGGGGGTGGTGGTGCATGACCTGGTGGTAGAAATCGCGCCAGATCAGCTCGGACAGCCAGACCTCGGCGCCACGGTCGCCGCCCTGGGCGCGCTGCCAGGCCTCGCGCGCCAGGCGCCGGATCGAGATGGTGCCAAAGCGCAGGTGCAGGCTCAGGTAGCTGGGGCCTTTGACGGCGGGGAAGTTGCGCGAGGCCTCGTACTGGTCCATGCGGTCGAGAAACTCCTCGAACAAGGCCTCGGCGCCGGAGGCACCCGCGCCCAGATGCGGGCTGAGATCGGTGGGCTCGAAACCGATCTCGGCCAGGCTGGGCACGCCACGGGCCAGGGCTGTGGGGGCCAGGGCCGCCGCGTGCCGGGCTACGGGATAGCTGCGCAGATAAAAGTCCTTGATCTGGCGCAGCCAGGCGTTTTTGTAGGGGGTGAACACGCCGTAGGGTTTGCCGGCGCCGGTCAGCACCTCGCTGCGCTCGAACACCACATGGTCCTTGAACGTGCGCAGCTGGCAGGCAAAGCTGGCCAGGGCTTCGGCCACCTGGGCGTCGCGGGCCAGGGCGGCGGGCTCGTCGTCGTGGTTGCAGAACACGGCCTGCACCTCCAGCTCGGCCGCCAGGCGCGGGATCTCCTCGGCTGCCCGGCCATGGCGCACGATCAGGCCGCCTCCGGGGCAGAGCGCGCGCAGGCTGGTGTCCAGCTCGACCAGGCTGCGCAGGATGAAATCGACCCGGCGGTCGCTGCGGGGCAGGGCGTCGAGGATGTCGCGGTCCAGCACGAAGACGCAGAAGACCTGGTCCGCCGCTCGCAAGGCCCGGTACAGGGCGGCCTGGTCGTCCACACGCAGGTCGCGGCGGAACCAGACCAGGGCGCGCGGCACGCTGCCGGCGGGGGCGGGAGTTTGATCGGGGGCATTTATTGGGCGCGTCATCCCGATAGTGTCGCCCGCGAATAAAATGCCTGCATGCCTCAAGATCGGATCGTCCTCGCCAACCAGTTCCTGATCGCCATGCCGGGCATGGCCGACGAGGCCTTCGCCGGCAGCGTCGTCTACCTCTGTGAACACAATGAAAAAGGCGCGCTGGGCCTGGTCATCAACAAGCCCATCTCCCTGACCCTGGGCAGCTTGTTCGAAAAGGTCGAGCTGAGCCCGCCCAGCGAAGAGCTGGCTGCCACGACCGTCTACTACGGCGGCCCGGTGCAGACCGAGCGCGGTTTCGTGCTGCATGAGCCGCTGGACGCCGAAGGCAAGCATTACAACGCCACCCTGGCCGTGCCCGGTGGCCTGGAAATGACCACCAGCCGCGATGTGCTGGAGGCCTTGTCCAACGGCGCCGGCCCGCGCCGCGTGCTGGTCACCCTGGGCTACAGCGGCTGGGCCGCCGGCCAGCTGGAAGAAGAAATTGGCCGCAACGGCTGGCTGACCGTGGACGCCGAGCCCAACATCATCTTCGACACCCCGGTGGAGCAGCGCTACGAACGCGCGCTGGGCCTGCTGGGCGTGGACCCGCGCATGCTGAGCCAAGAGGCCGGTCACGCATGACCGCGCCGGCCCCAGCGACCCCCATTCCCGCACCGGCCGCCGCCGCCGTGCAGACGGCCCTGGCTTTTGACTACGGCAGCCGCCGTGTCGGCGTGGCCTATGGCAGCCGCTTCACCGGCCAGGCCGAGCCGCAGCGCCACATCGCTGTCGAGGGCGAGGCGCGCATGCAGGCGATCGAGAAGCTGGTGCGCGAGTGGCAGCCCCAGGCCCTGGTCATCGGCGTGCCTTTCCACCCCGACGGCGCCGAACACGAGATCACCGCCCGCGCGCGCAAATTTGGCCGCCAGCTCAAGAGCCGCCTGCGCCTGCCCGTCTTCGAGGTGGACGAGCGCTACACCAGCGTCGAAGCCGAGAGCCAGGGCGCGCGCGATGTCGATTCGGCCGCGGCCGCCCTGATTCTTGAACAGTTTTTCAGAGAGAACACATGAGCACTTTGCTACTGGATGCCGAGGCGATCTATGCCGATCTGCTGCGCGGCGTGCAAAAACTCTGGCAGCCCGAGGCGGCGCTGGTGGGCATATGGTCGGGCGGCGCCTGGCTGGCCGAGCGGCTGCAGCGCGATCTGGGTCTGGCCGGCCAGGCCGGCGTGATCTCCAGCTCCCTGCACCGCGATGACTTCGGCTCCAAGGGCATGTCGGCCAAGGCCGACCACACCAAGCTGCCTTTCGAGGTGGAAGGCCGCCACATCGTCCTGATCGACGATGTGCTCTACACCGGCCGCACCACGCGCGCCGTGATCAACGAGCTCTTCGATTTCGGCCGCCCGGCCAGCGTCACCCTGGCGGTGCTGGTGGACCGTGGCGGGCGCCAGCTGCCGATCGAGCCGGCCTTCTCGGCCGCGCGCGTGCACCTGCCGGCCGAACAGCGTCTGCGCCTGGCCAAGAGCGAGGACGGCCGTTTCAGTTTTGATGTCAAGGAAGGCTGAACGCCATGCTCTCCAAACGCAACCCCCAGCTGAACAAGCACGGTGAGCTGGTTCACCTCTTGTCCATCGAAGGCCTTCCCCAGGCCATCATTCACCAGATTCTGGACACCGCCGGCACCTTCCTCTCGGTCAACGACCGCGAGGTCAAGAAGGTGCCGCTGCTGCGCGGCAAGTCGGTGTTCAACCTGTTCTTCGAGAACAGCACCCGCACCCGCACCACCTTCGAGATCGCGGCCAAGCGCCTGTCGGCCGATGTGCTGAACCTCGACATCGCCCGCTCCAGCACCGCCAAGGGCGAGACCCTGCTGGACACGGTGGCCAATCTCTCGGCCATGCATGCCGATATGTTCGTGGTGCGCCACAGCGAATCGGGCGCGCCCTACCTGATCGCCCAGCATTGCGCGCCCCATGTGCATGTGGTCAACGCGGGTGACGGGCGGCACGCCCACCCGACCCAGGGCCTGCTCGATATGTACACGATCAGGCACTTCAAGAAGGACTTCCGCAATCTGACCGTGGCCATCGTCGGCGACATCGTGCACTCGCGCGTGGCTCGCTCCGACATCCATGCGCTGAACATCCTGGGCGTGCCCGAGATCCGCGCGGTCGGCCCCAAGACCCTGGTGCCGGGCGACCTCAAGGACATGGGCGTGCGCGTCTGCCACGACATGGCCGAGGGTGTGCGCGACGCCGACGTCATCATCATGCTGCGCCTGCAGAACGAGCGCATGAGCGGCGCCATGCTGCCCAGCGCCGGTGAGTTCTTCAAGAACTTCGGCCTGACGCCCGAGAAGCTGGCCCTGGCCAAGCCCGACGCCATCGTCATGCACCCGGGCCCGATCAACCGGGGCGTGGAAATCGCCTCCACCGTGGCCGATGGCGCGCAAAGCGTGATCCTGCCGCAGGTGACCTTCGGCATCGCCGTGCGCATGGCCGTGATGTCCATCTTGGCAGGAAACGAAGCATGAAGATGAGCCCACCCCCGATGCGCTTCGCGCCTCCCCCTCAAGGGGGCGAGCCCAGTGGCCCGGCAAAGCCGGTTCCACGGGCTCTGCTGGGTGAAGTCGGCGAGGTCCATGGCCTGGCATGTGTTGCTGCACAGGAGTTCTGCAAGTGAAGATTCTTATCAAAGGCGGGCGTTTGATCGACCCGGCCAGCGGCCTGGACCGCATCGGCGACCTGGCCATCGCCAACGGCCGCATCGTCGGCTTCGGCGATGTCGGTGAGTTTTCGGCCGAGCGCGTCATCGAGGCCGGCGGCCTGGTGGTGGCACCGGGTCTGGTGGATCTGGCGGCGCGCCTGCGCGAGCCCGGCCATGAACACGAAGGCATGCTCGAGAGCGAGCTGGCTGCGGCAGCGGCCGGTGGCGTGACCAGCCTGGTCTGCCCGCCCGACACCGACCCGGTGCTGGACGAGCCCGGCCTGGTAGAGATGCTCAAGTTCCGCGCCCGCAAGCTGAGCCGCTGCCGGCTCTTCCCCCTGGGTGCGCTGACGACCCATTTGAGCGGTGAGTCGCTGACCGAGATGGCCGAGCTGACCGAGGCCGGCTGCATCGGCTTCTCGCAGGCCGACCAGCCCATCCGTGACACCCTGGTGCTGGCCCGCGCCCTGCTGTACGCGGCCACCTACGACTACACCGTCTGGCTGCGCCCGCTCGATGCCTATCTGTCCGGCGGCGTGGCCGCCAGCGGAGCGGTGGCCACCCGCCTGGGCCTGTCCGGTGTGCCGGTGACGGCCGAGACCGTGGCCTTGCACACCATCTTCGAGCTGATGCGCTCGACCGGTGCGCGCGTCCACCTCTGCCGCATCTCCAGCGCGGCCGGCGTGGCCTTGGTGCGTGCGGCCAAGCAGGAGGGCCTCAAGGTGACGGCCGATGTGTCCATCAACTCCCTGCACCTCAGCGATGTGGACATCGGCTACTTCAACCCGGCCATGCGCCTGAACCCGCCGCTGCGCCAGGGCCGCGACCGCGACGCCCTGCGCGCCGGCCTGGCCGATGGCACGCTGGATGCGCTGGTGTCCGACCACATGCCGGTCGCACCCGACGAGAAAAACGTGCCCTTTGCCGAAGCCACGCCGGGCGCCACCGGCCTGGAGCTGCTCCTGAGCCTGGCCCTGCGCTGGGGCCAGGACAGCGGCCTGTCCCTGGTGCAAAGCCTGGGCGTGGTCACGGCCGCGCCGGTGCGCGTGCTGGGCAGCACCCTGGGCTCGCTGGGCGCCAGCGCGGGCCGTCTGGTCGAGGGCGGTGTGGCCGATGTCTGCGTCTTTGACCCGGCCGCCAGCTGGGCGGTCACGCCCGAGCGCCTGAGCAGCCAGGGCAAGCACACGCCCTTTGCCTACGAGATCAGCGGCTTCGAGCTGCCGGCCCAGGTGCGCTACACGGTGGTGGCCGGCCATATGGCTTTCGAAGCCGCGGCTGCGCGCTGAAATGCGCAACCTGCTCGCCGCCTGGCGCTTGCTGCGCTTTGTCCTGCATGTGCTGCACGGGCTCTTGATGATCAAGCTGCTGTTCCCGAGCCTGAGCTTGGGGCAGCGCCACCACCGCATCCGCTGGTGGTCCGGCAAGATGCTGGCGCTGATGGGTGTGCGCCTGCAGCTCCAGGGTCAGGCCCGGCCGGGCCCCAAGCTGATCGTCGCCAACCATGTGTCCTGGCTGGACATTGCGGCCGTGCATGCGGTGCTTCCCGAAGCGCGCTTCGTCTCCAAGGCCGATGTCAAGCATTGGCCGGTGGTGGGCGCGCTGACCGAGGGGGTGGGCACCTTGTTCATCGAGCGCGCCAGCAAGCGCGACGCGCTGCGCGTGGTGCACCAGATGGCCGATGCGCTCAAGGCGGGCGACACCGTGGCCGTCTTTCCCGAGGGCACGACCGGGGCTGGCCCCGAGCTGCTGCCTTTCCACGGCAATCTGCTGCAGGCGGCCATCGCCACCGAGACAGTGATCCAGCCTCTGGCCCTGCGCTGGCATGAGCCGGGCGAGCGCTTCAGCAGCTCAGCCCGCTTCATTGGCGACACCACCATGATGGCCAGCCTCTGGACCGTGCTCAAGGCGCGCGGCGTGGGCATCGACATCCAGATCCTGCCAGCTCTCGAGAGCGCGCATGCCGACCGCCGCGCCCTGGCTGAGCATGTGCGCGAGCAGATCGCCGCGGCCTTGGCTGCGAATTGACACAAAAGCCTGGTAGATGGGGCCGGGTGAGGGCAGGCGAGTCCGTTAAAGTGGCTGGATGAGCGCCAACCCGCTGCCCAAGAGTTCGCTGTCCATTCGCCGCGTCGGCATCGACACCTGGCGCGAGAACGTGGCCTATCTGCACCGCGACTGCCCGGTGGTGCGGGCGGCGGGCTTCCAGGCCCTGTCCAAGGTCGAGATCCACACCCGCAACGGCCAGGGGCCACGCAGCATCCTGGCGGTGCTCAATGTGGTGGACGATGAGCGCATCGTCAGCGCCTGCGAGCTGGGCCTGAGCGAAGAGGCTTTTGCCCGCCTGGGCGTGGTCGAGGGCCATGCAGCCACGATTGCCCATGCCGAGCCGCCGGGATCGATTGCCGCCTTGCACCGCAAGATCAATGGCGAGCGCCTGGGCCGCGAGGAACTGGCCGCCATCATCCGTGACGTGGCGCAAGCGCGTTACTCCAAGATCGAGCTGGCCGCCTTTGTGGTGGCCACCAACCAGTACGAGCTGGACCGCGAAGAGGTGCTTCACCTGACCGAGGCCATGATTGCCGTCGGCCGACGTCTGGACTGGAAGGGCCAGGTCGGCGCCGGCCCCGTGGTGGACAAGCACTGCATAGGCGGCATTCCGGGCAACCGCACCTCCATGCTGGTGGTGCCCATCGTCGCCGCCCACGGCATGCTCTGCCCCAAGACCAGCTCGCGCGCCATCACCTCGCCCTCGGGCACGGCCGACACCATGGAGGTGCTGGCGAATGTGGAGCTGGGTTTCGAGCGCATGGTCGAGATCGTGCGCGCCACCCGCGCCTGCCTGGCCTGGGGCGGCACGGCCGATCTCTCGCCGGCCGATGACATCCTGATCTCGGTCGAGCGGCCGCTGTCCATCGACTCGCCCGGCCAGATGGTGGCCTCCATCCTGTCCAAGAAGATCGCAGCCGGCTCCACTCATCTGGTGCTGGACATCCCGGTCGGGCCCAGCGCCAAGGTGCGATCGATGGTCGAGGCGCAGCGGCTCAAGAAGTTGTTCGAGTACGTGGCCGGCCATCTGCGCCTGCAGCTCGACGTGGTGCTCAGCGATGGCCGCCAGCCCATCGGCCGCGGCATCGGCCCGGTGCTGGAGGCCCAGGACGTGATGCAGGTGCTGCAGTGCGACCCTGCCGCGCCGCAGGACCTGCGTCAGAAGGCCTTGCGACTGGCCGGCCGCATGATCGAGTTCGACCCCGATGTGCGCGGCGGCGAGGGCTACGCCATCGCCCGCGACATCCTGGAAAGCGGCCGCGCCCTGGCGCAGATGAATGCCATCATCGATGCCCAAGGCCGCCGCCAGGACATGCCGGCCGTGGGGGCGTTGAGCTTCGAGGTGCGGGCGCCGGCGGAGGGCCATGTCATCGCCATCGACAATCTGCGCATCGCCCGCGTGGCGCGCCTGGCCGGGGCGCCGCAGGTGGCGGGCGCCGGCCTGCTGCTGCTCAAGCGACTTGGCGATCCGGTGCGTGCGGGTGAGCCGCTCTACCGCATCCACGCCCAGTTCGAGGCCGATCTGCAGTTCGCCCGCGACCTGGCCGAAAAAGACTCGGGCTGCCAGATCGGCCGGCTCGACCAGTTGCCGCATGAATTTGCCAGCGGCTCCCTGTTCTCTCTCTGAAAGTGATTCGCCATCCATGAGCGATCTTCTGCATGCCCGGGCCCTGCTGCTGGCCTTCGAGGACGAACGAGCCTTGGCCGAGGAACTGGCCGCCGCGCTGGCCCTGCCTCTGGCCTTCATCCGCCGCCATCGCTTCCCGGATGGTGAGCTGCGCCTGGTTCTGCCCAAGCCGCTGCCGCCCACGGTCTTCCTGTTGCGCGGCTTGCAGCAGCCCAATGAAAAGCTGGTAGAGCTCTTGATCGCCGCGCCGACCGCGCGCGAGCTGGGCGCCGACCGCCTGGTGCTGGTCTCGCCCTACCTGGCCTATATGCGCCAGGACATGGAGTTCACGCCCGGCGAGGCGGTCAGCCAGCGCCATATCTCGCGTCTGCTGGCCCAGCAGTTCAACCACGTGATCACCCTGGACCCACATCTGCACCGCATCGCCAGCCTCGATGAGGTGATGCCGGCTGGGGCCGGCTTTGCGCTCTCGGTGGCGCCGGTGCTGGGTGCCTGGATTGCCGCGCATGTGCCGGGCGCGCTGCTGATCGGGCCCGATGAAGAATCGGCGCAATGGGTCAGCGAGGCCGCGGCCGCCGGTGGCCTGGACCATGCCATCGGCCGCAAGGTGCGCCATGGCGACCACCAGGTCGAGCTGGCCTTGCCGGAGCTCGAGGTGAGCGGCCGGGCCATCGTGCTGCTGGACGATATGGCCTCGACCGGCCGCACCCTGATCGGCGCGTCCCAGGGCTTGCTGGCCCGGGGTGCGGCCTCGGTCGATGTGGCCGTGACCCATGCCTTGTTCAACGGCGATGCCTTGCCGGCCCTGCAGGCCGCGGGCGTGCGCCATGTCTGGAGCAGCAACAGCGTGCCGCATGGCAGCAATGCCGTCAGCATCGTGCCGCTGCTGGCGGGGGTCTTGCGGCGCTGGTTGTGAAGGACTGAAGCGGCCGGGCCGCCGTCTCGGGCCCGGCCTTCCACAGCGTGCTGAGTGAGGAGTGGCTGAGCGCGATGCAATTGCTGAAGCTGGTGGCGGAACAGATCCAGGTGGGCGCGCCCTTGCCCTTCAATGTGCGCGATGCCGCCGGCGGCCTGCTGCTGGCCTGCGGGCAGAAGGTCTACAGCCAGACCCAGCTGCTGGCCCTGCTGGAGCGCGGCGTGTTTGCCGATGTGCAGGAGCTGCAGGCCTTGCAAGCGGGGCAGGCCGTACCGGCCGAGCCGCCCTCGCTGGCCTCGCGCTGGCAGCAGGCGGTCTGGTCGCTGGATCTGATGCTCAAGAGCCTGGGCGACAGCGAGCAATTCCTGGCCAACTGCGATGAGGTCACCACCGAGCTGATCACCCTGGCGCGTCAGGATGGCGATGTGGCCCTGTACCAATCGGTGCGGCAGGAAAACCAGCAGCTGCGCCTTTACGGCCTGACCCATTCCCTGCATGTGGCCACGCTCTGCCTGATGGTGGCGCAGCGACTCGGTTGGGCGGAATCGCGCCAACGCTCGGCCGTCAAGGCGGCACTGACCATGAATGCCAGCATCATCGAGCTGCAGGGGCGCTATGCCATGGCCGGCGGCCGCCTGACCGAGAGCCAGCGCGAGCAGATCCGCCGCCACCCCGAGGAGGCCACCAAGCGCCTGCGCGCCGCCGGCACGGCCGATGAGGAATGGCTGGTCGCTGTGGCCCAGCACCATGAGCAAGCGGGCGGCCGCGGTTATCCGCGCGGCCTGACCGAGGTGGAGGAATTGGCGCGCCTGCTGCGTCTGGTCGATGTCTTCATGGCCAAGATCAGCGCCCGCACCAGCCGGCCGGCCATGGACATCAAGCTGGCCGCGCGCCAGACCTACGAGGCCGCCCCCGGCGACGCCATGGTGGCGGCGCTGATCAAGGAGTTCGGCATGTACCCGCCGGGCGAATTGCTGCGCCTGGCCAGCGGCGAGCTGGCCGTGGTGGTGCGGCGCGGCGCCAGCCTGCAATGCCCCGTGGTGATGACCCTGGTCGATGCCCAGGGTAAGGCCTGCGCCGTGCCCATGCGCCGCGACACCTCGCGGCCCGAGCATGCGGTGGCGGCCGTGGTGCCCGACAAAAGTCTGCTCGCACGCGTGCCCAGCGAGCGGCTCTACGGTCTCTACGGCCTGCATGGTCTGGATGCCTTGAATCCCCTGCACTGACCCCCTGCTTGCAGGGCGATGCCGGCGGCTGCGCCGCTGGTCGGGCCGCCAGCAGCGGCGTAGACTGGAGCGACAAGTGCGGCCTCGTTGGTGAGGCCGGCACGGGGTGCCATGAAGGCCCGGCTGCCCCGGGACGTCAAACAGCGACGGAGTCCGCATCATGCAGTTGCTGAAGCTGGTCGCCAAGCAGCTCACCGTCGGTGAGCCATTGCCTTTCAATGTGCGTGATGAGCTGGGCAGCCTGCTGCTGGCCTGCGGCCAGGTCTTGCGCAGCGACGCCCAGCTGGAGATGCTGCTGGGCCGCGGCATGTATGCCGATGTCGAGGAAATCAAGGCCCTGGCGGCCGGCCGCAAGGTGGCGGTGGCCACGCCGACGGTGTTCGCGCGCTGGAACCAACTGCCTTGGGCGCTGGACGTGCTGTTGAAGAATGTCAGCGTCGAGGCGGGCTTTGTGGCGGCCTGCGAGGAGCTGGCTCAGGAGCTGATCCGCCTGGTGCAGCGCGACCCCGATGTGGCCTTGTTCCAGGCCACGCGCCAGGAGTCGCATCAGCTGCGCAACTACGGGCTGACCCATGCCATGTTTGTCGCCACGGGCGTGCTCCTGCTGGCCCAGCGCCTGGGCTGGAGCGAAGCCCGCCAGCTCACGGCCGTGCAGGCCGCCTTGACCATGAACCTCAGCATCGTCGATCTGCAAGGGCGCTTTGCCGTGCACGGCCGCATGACCGAGGAGCAACGCGCCCAGCTGCGTGCCCATCCGGACACGGCCGAGGCGCAGCTGCGTGCCGCCTGGGTTGAGGATGAGGAATGGCTGCAAGCGGTGCGCGAGCACCACGAGCATGCCGATGGGCAGGGCTATCCGCGCGGTTTGAGTCAGGTGTCGGAGCTGGCCGAGCTGCTTCGCCTGATGGATGTGTTCATGGCCAAGATCAGCCGGCGCGAATCGCGCCCGGCCCTGGCGGTCAAAGAGGCCGAGCGGCAGGCTTACGCCTTGATGCCCGGCAGCCCCTTCGTTGCTGCGCTGGTCAAGGAGGTGGGCATCTATCCGCCCGGCGAGCTGGTCAATCTGGCCAGCGGCGAGCGAGCGGTGGTGATCCGCCGGGGCGCCAGCATGTCAACGCCCCTGGTGGCGGCTCTGACCGATCGCAAAGGCTTGCCGATCACCCAGACGCCCAAACGCGACTGCGCTCAGCGCGAATTCTCGATCGCCGCGCTGGAGTCTGACAAGACCTTGGTCAGCCGCGTACCGCTGGAGCGGCTGTACGGCCTGCTCACCTGAGGGGCCCTGCGGCCCCGGGGGTCAGGCCTTGCCCTGGCTGGCCACGGCGGCCGCTGCCTTGGCCGCGGCTTCGGCGTCGCCGAGGTAGTAGCTCTTGATCGGCTTGAGATCGGCATCGAGCTCATAGACCAAGGGGATGCCGTTGGGGATGTTGACGCCAACGATGTCGTTGTCGCCAATGCCGTCCAGGTACTTGACCAGGGCACGGATGCTGTTGCCGTGGGCGGCGATCACCACGCGCTTGCCCAGCTTGATGGCCGGAGCCACACTGCCTTCCCAGAAGGGCAGGACGCGGGCCACCGTGTCTTTCAGGCACTCGGTCAGAGGAATGTCCTCGGGGTCCATCTTGGCGTAGCGCAGATCGCCACGCTCGCTGCGCGGGTCGCTGGGTTCCATGGCCGGCGGCGGGGTGTCGTAGCTGCGGCGCCAGACCAGCAACTGCTCGTCACCGTACTGCTTGGCGATATCGGCCTTGTTCAGACCTTGCAGCGAGCCGTAATGGCGCTCGTTCAGGCGCCAGCTGTGGACGACCGGCAACCAGGTGCGGTCCATTTGATCCAAACAATGCCAAAGCGTCCAAACCGCACGCTTGAGCATCGAGGTGTAAGCCACGTCAAAGTCAAGGCCTGCATCCTTGATCAAGCGCCCGGCCTGTTTGGCCTGCTCCACACCGGTGGGGGTCAGGTCAACATCGGTCCAGCCGGTGAAACGGTTTTCGAGGTTCCAGGTGGATTCGCCATGGCGAATGAGCACGAGTTTGTACATGGACATTGCTTGATAGGGCCGCCCGATTTGGGCTGCTTGGATTCTACGGGCCCGCTATCGCAAGTCATGCTTCACGCTTGCTTGCGATTCGTGCTCAAGTCTGTGGCGTCGGGGCCGACAACGTCTGTACAGAGCTGGGCGTTGGGCGCACATTTGTGCGGCACGCCTGTTTTTTGCTGTTCATAAAGGAGACATTCATGAGAATTGGAACTGCTGTGTTCCTGACGCCAGTGGCCCTGGCTTTGCTCACACTGGCCGGTGGCGCCCAAGCCCAAGCGGCCGGCGATTCTGCGTTTTCCTTTTCCGGTTTTGGCACCTTGGGTCTGGTCAAGTCCAGCTCGGACACCGGCAAGTACGCCCTCTACAGCCAGCCGCGCGGCGCCGACACCTCGGTCACCGGCGAAGTCGACAGCAAGTTGGGCTTGCAGGTCACAGCCCGCGCCAACGCCATGTTCTCGGGCACCGTGCAGGTGCTGACCAAGCAGGACGGCAAGGGCAAGTTCACGCCGGGCCTAGAGTGGGCCTTCGTCAAGGCCCAGGTCTCGCCGAATCTGGCCCTGCGCCTGGGCCGCATGGGCGGCCCGTTCTTTGCGGTTTCGGATTTCCGTGATGTGGGCTACGCCAACACCTGGCTGCGTCCGCCGCAGGATGTCTACGGTCAGGTGCCGGTCAGCCATTTCGACGGTGCCGATGTCAGCTACCAAACTTCGCTGGGCTCGGCCACCGTGACGGCGCAACTCTACGGAGGCAAGTCCTCGTCCTATGTCACCGGCGTCAAGGTGGAGCTGGACAAGGTCTTGGGCGTCAACGCCAGCGCTGAGCTGGAAGGCGGCGTGACCCTGCGCGTCGGCCATGTCAGCAGCAAGCTGACGGCGCACAGCACGACTCTGGCCACCATCGTGGCCGGTCTGCGCAACCCGCAACTGGCCGCGTTGAGCCCGCGCTTTGCTGCTCTGGGCAACGAGCTGGATGGCACGAACAAGACGGCCACGTTCACCGGCATCGGCGCCAGTTATGACCAAGGCGACTGGTTGGCCAATTTCGAGTACACCCAGCGCCGCACCGACTCTTATGTTTCTGACACCAATGGCTGGTACTTTACCTTGGGCCACCGCTTCGGCAAGTTCACGCCTTACCTGACCTTGTCCAAGCTCAAGGTGGCGGACGCCAACGCTGTCAATGACATCCCGGCACCGACGCCTGGGCTGGCCCAGCTGAAGGGGGGCGTCAGCCTGGTGCTGGCCGGACAAGCCACCGACCAGAAAACCACCGGCTTGGGCCTGCGTTGGGACGCCTACCGCAATATCGCGATCAAGGCGCAGTACGAACGCATCCAGCCCAAGACTCAAGGTCTGTTCCTGGTGCCTGTCAACGGCACCGTGGTCGGCAATGTCAATGTCTACAGCATCGCTGTGGACACCGTGTTTTGAGACGGAGGCCTGACATGAATCGCAAGCATCTGATCTCTCTGAACTCGCGCGCTCTGCGTCTGGCTTTCGGCATGGCTTTGGGTTTCTCGGCCCTGGCTGCACAAGCTCAAGTGGCAGTGATCGTCAACAGCAAGAGCCCGACGGCCAGCATGACGGCCGATCAAGTGGCCACCATCTTCCTGGGCAAGTCCAATGTGCTGCCCAGCGGTGCGGCGGCTGCAGCCACCGATCTGCCCGACGGTTCGCCCGTGCGCGACCAGTTCTACAGCAAGGTGACCGGCAAGCAAGGCCCGCAGGTCAAGGCCGCGTGGTCACGCCTGGTCTTTTCAGGCAAGGCCACGCCGCCTAAAGAGCTGGCTTCGGCGGCCGAAGTCAAGAAGTTCGTGGCGGCCAATCCCGATGCCATCGGCTACATCGAGAAATCTGCCGTGGACGGCAGCGTCAAGGTGGTCCTGAGCGTAGACTGATCCAACGCTCAACCTGGATGCGCCGTCGGGCGCGGCGCATCAGCACTGGAGGTTCGAATGAATGTAAAGACCAGAATCTGGCTCTTGCCTGTGTTTGCAGCGTTGATCTTTGCCATTGGCATTGCCGTGGTGTGGGGCTTCTCGGCTCGCACCTCCTCGGCCATCAACGCTGTAGGTCAGGTTCACTACCCCTATGTGGACGCCACCACGCAACTGGCCGCCCAGCTGGAAGCATTGGGCGCCACCATTCAAAGTGCCGTGGCCGAGGGCGAGAAGAAGCGTCTGGATGAAGCGAAGGAGCGTGCCAGCAGCATTCGCAAGCTGCTGGAAGCCATCGCCAAGATCGAAGGCAAGGGGGATACCGCCGCCAAGCTGAAGTCGGGCTTTGATGCTTACTTTGCGGCTTCGGTGGACACGGCCGAGCTGTTCCTTGGTATCAAGCAAGGCGATCAAGCCGGTGCGATTCCCAAGATGCAGGCCGCGCTCAAGACCCTGGATGCCGAGGTCAAGGCGGCTCGTGTCGATGCCAGCGAAGGTTTCGAGAGCGGCCTGCACAAGGCCGAAGGTGGCGTGTCCGCCAGTCTCTTCGCCATCCTGATCAGCGGTTTGGTCGTGGTGGTGGCGCTGGGAGTTGGATCCTTCCTGGTGATCGGCAGCGTCTGGCGTCAGCTGGGTGGTGAGCCTGAATACGCTCGCGATGTGATGCGTCAGATGGCCGATGGCGATCTGTCCCAGGACATTCACGTGGCACCTGGCGCAGAAGGCAGCTTGCTGGATGCGGTGCGCGCCATGTCGCAAGGCCTGGCCGCCATCGTCAGTGATGTGCGCATGGGCACCGATTCCATGTCGGTGGCCTCACGCGAAATCGCGGTCGGCAACCATGACTTGTCGGTGCGGACCGAGAAGCAGGCCACTTCGCTGGAGCAGACCTCCGGCAATATGCAGACCCTGACCGACACCGTGCGTCAGAGCGCCGAAGCGGCAGCCCAGGCCAATCAACTGGCCGGTTCGGCCGCGACCGTGGCGCGCAAGGGTGGCGAGGTGGTGGCTCAAGTGGTCTCGACCATGGAAGAGATCAACACCAGCTCCAAGAAGATCAACGACATCATCGGCGTGATCGATGGCATCGCCTTCCAGACCAACATCCTGGCGCTGAATGCTGCCGTCGAGGCGGCGCGTGCGGGCGAGCAGGGCCGCGGTTTTGCCGTGGTGGCCAGCGAAGTGCGCTCCCTGGCGCAGCGCTCGGCCGAAGCGGCCAAGGAGATCAAGTCCTTGATCGGCGCCAGCGTCGATCGTGTCGAGTCGGGCAGCCGCCTGGTCCGCGACGCCGGTGCCACCATGACCGAGATCGTGGCCAGTGTGCAGCGGGTGTCGGACATCATCGGTGAGGTGACTGCGGCCTCCGGCGAACAAAGTCAGGGCATCGGTCTGGTCAACCAGTCGGTGGTGCAGCTCGATCAGATGACGCAGCAGAATGCGGCACTGGTCGAGGAGGCCGCTGCCGCCGCCAGCAGCCTGGAGCAGCAAGCCCAGGCCTTGCAGGCGGCTGTGGCCACTTTCAAGCTGCGCTGACCGCGAATCTCGCGCTCCGAGCGCACAGCCCTGGTGTGCCAGGGCCTTCTTCCAGCCCGCCGCTGCTTCGCATCGGCGGGCTTTCTATAATCCCGCCTCCACTCTTTCACGGACGCCTCACGGCCGCTGCCCTTTGAACTTCTTGCTCGACAACTGGATTTTGGTCTTGGCTGCGTTGACCTCGGGCGGCCTTTTGCTCTGGCCCACGCTGGCGAGCGGCGCGCAGGGCGCTGCGGTCAACACGGCAGAAGCGGTGCGTTTGATGAATCGCGAAAAGGCGGTCTTGATCGACGTGTGCGAGCCGGCCGAGTTTGCGGCTGGCCATGTCGCCGGCGCTCGCAACGTGCCTTTGGCTTCGCTGGAGGGTCACAAAGGCCTGCCCAGCAACAAGAGCCTGCCGGTGATCGTGGTCTGCCAGAGCGGCGCCCGCGCGGCCCGCGCGGCGGCCCAGCTGCGCAAGCTGGGCTATGAGAAAGCCCAGCCCCTGGCCGGTGGGCTGAATGCCTGGCGCGAAGCCAGCCTGCCGATCGAGAAGAGCGCCTGAGTCGGCTCGGCTTCCTGTCTCGCCTGGTTTTTGAGGAGTCGGCCATGAGCCACGTCAAGATGTACACCACCCAGGTCTGCCCGTTCTGCGTGCGGGCCAAGGCCTTGCTGAAGCAGCGCGGCGTCGAGCAGATCGAAGAAATCCGCATCGACCTGAACCCGGCCGAACGCGATGCCATGATGGCGCTGACCGGCCGCCGCACCGTGCCGCAAATCTTCATCGGTGAGACCCATGTCGGTGGTTGCGATGATTTGATCGCGCTGGACCAGCGCGGAGGCCTGCAGCCCTTGTTGCAAGCAGGCGCCTGATTCCGAAGCGGGTGGCTGCGGGCGCGCTGAACGCCCCTGGCGTCCGCCGGCCCGAATTCAAGAGCGGGCAGACCCCCACAGACTGAAATATTCGCTGCGCCATAATCAGCGCCGCTGCCCGCAGCAAAGAAGCTGGCGGGCCTTTACTTTTTTGGGAACCCCATCATGGCCGAAGAGAACAACACCCCCGTCTTCCAGATTCAGCGCATGTACCTGAAGGATCTGTCGCTGGAGCAACCCAACGCCCCGCAAATCCTGCTGGAACAAACCCAGCCCCAGGTGGACATCAACTTGGCCCTGGCGGCTGAGCCGGTGGTGGATGGCATCTTCGAAGTGTCCGTGACGGCCACCGTCACCACCAAGGTCGGCGACAAGACCCTGTTCCTGATCGAGGCCAAGCAAGCCGGCATCTTCGAGATCCGCAATGTGCCGCAAGAACAGACCGAAGGCATCCTGGGCATCGTCTGCCCGCAGATGATTTACCCCTACCTGCGCGCTGTGGTGTCTGACGTTTGCACCCGCGCTGGCTTCCCGCCCGTGCTGCTGACCGAAGTCAACTTCCAAGCCATGTTCGAAGCTCAGCAAGCCGCACGCGAAGCAGCGGCCAACGGTGGCGACGCTGCCGCCGCGCCGACCCTGAACTGAGATGGACTGTCTGCTGGAGACCGGCGCAAGCCGGCCTCTGCGCGCCACGCCCCCGCTGTTGTTCGGCCGGGGCGTTTTGCATTTCGGGCGTCGTCGGCTTGCGCGGGCGCATGCAGGGCGGGGCCGGAGTACCTGTTTTGAAGGTTAAGCTGCTGCCATGAAGATCAGCATTCTTGGAGCCGGTGCCTGGGGTACGGCCTTGGCCGTGCAGGCCGCGGCCCGTCACGAGGTGGTGTTGTGGGCCCGCGATGCGGCGGCCGTGGCCGCCATGCGGGCCGAGGGCCGCAACCGCGCCTATTTGCCTGACACGCCGCTGCCTGAAGGCCTGCAGATCGAGGGTGATCTCGCCCGTGCCGTGGCCCATGCCTGCGAGGCGGCCGAGCCCGGATTGATCGTGGTGGCCACGCCCATGGCCGGCCTGCGTGCCATGCTCGCGGCCTTGCCGGACGGGGCGCGTGTGCTCTGGTTGTGCAAGGGTTTCGAGGCCGGCACCGGCCTGCTGGGGCACGAGATCGCCCGCGCGGTGCAGCCGCGCCTGCGTGTGGGCATTCTCTCGGGGCCCAGCTTTGCGCAAGAGGTGGCGGCGGGTCAGCCGACCGCCCTGGTGGCGGCCAGCGAGGATGAAGCCCTGGCACAGGCGGCCGTGGCGGCCTTCCACAGCGAACGCCTGCGCGTCTACACCTCGGCCGACCCGGTTGGCGTCGAGGTCGGCGGTGCGGTCAAGAATGTGATGGCCATCGCCGTTGGCGCAGCCGATGGTCTGCGTCTGCGCGCCGAGCGAGAAGGGCAGTTGCTCGATGCGCCGGGGCTCAATGCCCGCGCCGCCCTGATCACCCGCGGCCTCGCCGAGATGCTGCGCCTGGGCCTGGCCCTGGGCGCGCGCAGCGAGACCTTCATGGGCTTGTCGGGCATGGGCGATCTGGTGCTGACCGCCACCGGCGATCTGTCGCGCAACCGCCGGGTCGGCCTCTTGCTGGCCGATGGCCTGCCGCTGGCGCAGATCCTGCGCGAGCTGGGTCATGTCGCCGAAGGGGTGTACAGCGCACCCACGGTGCTGGCGCGTGCTCGCGCCAAGGGCGTGGACATGCCCATCACCGAAGCCGTGGTGGCCGTGCTGGAAGGGCGCCTGAGCCCTGCCGATGCGGTGGACCTGCTGATGGGGCGGCAGGCCCGTTCCGAGCACTGAGCATGGCGCCCGCGGCCCGGAAATGTGGTTCACGTCGTCGGCTGCTGGCGCTGGCCGCCTCGGGGCTGGTGCCACCGCTGCGCGCGGAGCCGGCCTGGCCAGCCGCACGGCCGATCAAGCTGATCGTGCCTTTTCCGGCCGGCAGCTCACCCGATCTGGTGGCGCGCTGGCTGGCCGAGCCGCTGGCCGCCGCCCTGGGGCAAACCGTGCTGGTCGAAAACCGGCCGGGCGCCGGCGGCAATATCGGCACGGCGCTGGCAGCCCAGGCGGCGCCCGATGGTTATACCTTGCTGCTGACCATCCAGGGGCCGCTGGTGACGGCGCCCTTGCTCAACCCCAAGCTGCCCTACGACCCGCTGCGTGATCTGCGGCCCATCGGCCTGGTGGCCAGCTCGCCCAATGTGCTGGTGCTGGGCAGTGGGGTGAATGCGCGCGATTGCGCTGAGTTTGTCCGTCAGGCCCGCGTGCAAGGTGTGGCCTGGAACTACGGTAGCGTCGGCAATGGCAGTGCCTCGCACCTGGCCATGGAGTCCTTCAAGGCTCGCGCCGGCCTGGCTCTGACCCATGTGCCCTACGCCGGCTTCCCGCAGGTCACCAACGCCCTGCTCAGCGGCGAACTGCAGGCGGCCTTCATGGTGCCAGGTCTTGCCATGGCGCAGGTGAGGGCGGGCAAGCTCAAGGCCCTGGCCGTCAGCAGCCTGGGCCGGGTGGCGGCACTGGCCGATCTGCCCACCTTGGTGGAGCTGGGCTATCCGGGCTTTGAGGCCATTTCCTGGCAGGCCTTGCTGGCGCCGGCACGCACGCCCAGCGTCGTCGTCGAGCGCTTGTCGGCCGTGCTGCTGCGCATCTGCCGCAGCGATGCCTTTCGAGCCAAGCTGCTGGGGCTGTACTTCAGCGCGCAGGGGACCGCACCCGAGGGCTTGTTGAACCTGATGCGTGCGGATCGCCTGCACTGGGCTCAAGTGATCAAGATGGCCCAGGTCAAAGCCGACTGACCGAGTTCAAGCGGTTCAGGCCTGACTGCCTTCGTAGCCGTTCTGGCGCCAGGCTTCGAACACCGCTACAGCCACGCTGTTGCTCAGATTCAAGCTGCGTTGGCCCGGGCGCATGGGCAGGCGCACGCGCTGCGCCTCGGGGAACTGCTCCCGCAGTTCGGGCGCCAGGCCGGCGGTTTCCGAGCCAAAGACCAGGAAATCACCGGCCTGCCAGCGCATTTGCGCCAGCGGCTGGCTGCCGCGTGTGGTGAAGGCAAACAGGCGATCGGCCGGAGGCCGCGCGGTGGCCAGGAAGACGGCCCAGTCGCGGTGGCGGTGCACGGCGGTGTACTCGTGGTAATCCAGGCCGGCGCGTTGCAGCAGCCGGTCTTCCATGGAAAAGCCCAGCGGCTCGATCAGGTGCAGGCTGCAGCCGGTGTTGGCCGCCAGGCGGATCACATTGCCGGTGTTGGGGGGAATCTCGGGTTGCACCAGAACGATGTGGAACATGGGTCGCGTGAAGAAAATTTGAGGGGAGTGTCGGTCCTTGAGCGCAGCCCTGGATCGCCGGCTCAGCGCCGGATGCTGTCGCTGCCGCCTTCCGGCGTGCGCGCCACCACCCAGGCCTCGACATGGGCCGCGCCGGCCTGGCGCAGCACGCGGGCGATCTCGAACACGGTGGCGCCGCTGGTCATCACATCGTCGAGCACAGCCACATGGCTGCCCCGCAGATCGGCCAGGCGGCCGGGCTCGACGGCGAAGGCCTGCTTCACATTGTGGCCGCGTTCTTGCAGAGGCAGGCGCGCCTGCTGGGTCGTGCTGCGCACGCGCAGCAGCAAATGCGCGTCGCAGGCCAGCTTGCGGCGGCGCGCCAGGGCCCGGGCCAGCTCGTAGCTCTGGTTGTAGCCGCGTTCCTTCAGCCGCTCGGGTGCCAGCGGCACGGGCAGCAGCCAGTCGGGCGGCTCGACCTGCGCGATGCTCAAGGCCTGGTGCAGGCGCTCCAGCAAGGTCTCGCGCAGATCCAGGGCCTGGTGGAATTTGTAGTGCTGCAGCAGGCCATCCCAGGGAAAGCTGTAGTCGAGGGCGGCAACCGTGCGGTCCAGGGGCGGCGGCTCGCGCAGGCAGCGGCCGCATTTGGCCTCGCGTCGGCCGCTCAGTTCGGGCGGCAGGCGTGCCGCGCAGGTCCAGCAGCGCGGGGCGGGGCGCGCGTAGCGCAGCAGACAGTCGGCGCAGACCCGGGCGGTGGACCACGCACGGCAGACTGCGCATTGCCCGGGGCAGCGCATCAGCACCCGCTCGACCCAAGCGGGTTTGCCGGTCGCCGCATGCTGGGTTTCCATGGGCTCAATATACTGCCCGCCCATGGCCGATCCCTTGACTCCCCCTAGGACGGAAACGTCCGCCGCAGCCCCGTCTGCGCCCGCTGCCCGGCCGCAAGATCTGGATGTGAACGCCCTGCGCCGGCAGGCGCGGCGCTTGGCCAGCCTGGCCCAGACGCCTTGGCTGCATGAGGAGGTGGCCACTCGCATGGCCGAGCGCCTGGCCATCATCAAGCTGCAGCCGACACGCGTGCTGCAGTGGTCGGGCCTGCTGGGCGGCGGCGAGGCGGCCTTGTTGGCGGCCTACCCGCAAGCCGAGCACCGTGTGATCGAGCTCGACGCCGCCCTGGCCGAGCGCAGCCAGGCCTTGCACAAACGCTCCTGGTGGCAGAACGCGCTGGGCCGTGGCGCCACGGTGCAAGTGCAGGGCCCCCAGGCGATGGCGGGCTTGAAATCAACGCCAGAACAGGATCAGGTCGGCCTGGTCTGGGCCAATATGGCCTTGCACGCGGCACCCCATCCACCTGAGACCCTGGCGGCCTGGCATGGTGCTCTGCGGGTTGACGGGTTTCTGATGTTCTCTTGCCTGGGCCCCGACAGCTTTGTCGAATTGCGCCAGCTGTTTGAGCGCCAAGCTTGGGGGCGTGCCGGCCCGGACTGGTGGGACATGCATGACATCGGCGATCTGCTGGTGGGAGCCGGCTTTGCCGATCCCGTGATGGACCAGGAGCGCATTCATCTGACCTGGGCGCAAGCCGACGACCTTCTCAAAGACTTGCGCTTGTTGGGTGGCAATGTGGCGCCCGAGCGATTTGTCGGCTGCCGAGGCAAGACCTGGCACCAGAAGCTTTTGCAGGCCTTGGAAACATTGCGTCGGCCTGATGGCCGGCTGCATCTGAGCCTTGAAATCGTGTACGGGCACGCGTTCAAGCCGGTGCCGAAGATACGGGTAAGCCCTGAGACCAGCCTGACTTTGGAGCAGATGCGCGCGATGGTGCGTCGATCTGGGGGCTGATAGAGGCTTAAAGCGACAGTGGGTCGCGACATGCTGGGCTAAAATTCGCGTTTAGCCAAAATGCATGACCCGTGACTTTAGGGTCAGACCATGCCAGCGTCTTTGACGAGCCTCAAAAGAAGCGCTGAAGCGGTTGCATCAATGGGCCGGCCGGGCAGTGAAACGGGTTCACGCCAGGGCTCTCATGAGACGAATTTGAAACAAGAGTGACGACCATGAAGATGATGAACGCACGAGTGCATCAGGCCGCGCGCCGCGTGGGGCAGCTGGCGCAAGTGGCCGCGGCGGCCGGCGCGATGCTGGTGGCCCAGACGGCCCTGGCAGCCCAGGCGGTCCAAGACCTGCCGGGTGGCCCTGCGGTCAATCAACTCAATCTGCACCCCCCGGTCACCCGCATTGCGGCCGACCAGATGTGGCTGCACAACTTCATGCTGATCATCTGCCTGGCCATTTTTGTGGCGGTGTTCGGCGTGATGTTCTATTCCATCTTCAAACATCGCAAGTCCAAGGGCGCGGTGTCGGCCAACTTCCACGAAAGCGTGAAGGTTGAGATCGCCTGGACCGTGGTGCCTTTCATCATCGTCATCCTGATGGCCCTGCCGGCTACCAAGGTGGTGGTCGCGATGAAGGACACCACCAACGCAGATCTGACCATCAAGGCCACCGGTTACCAGTGGAAATGGGGTTATGACTACCTGAAGGGCGAGGGCGAGGGCATTGGCTTCTTGGCCACTTTGGACACGGCCCATCGCGCCATGTCCGACGCCGGCAAGCCGGCTGGCGATGACTACCTGCTGAAGGTGGACAACCCCCTGGTCGTGCCCGTCAACAAGAAGGTTCGGATCATCACCACCGCCAACGACGTCATTCACGCCTGGATGGTGCCGGCCTTTGGTGTCAAACAAGATGCCATCCCCGGCTTCGTCCGCGACACCTGGTTCAAGGCCGAGAAGATCGGTGATTTCTACGGCCAATGTGCCGAGCTGTGCGGCAAGGAGCACGCCTACATGCCCATCCACGTGAAGGTGGTGTCGGCAGAAGACTACTCCAAGTGGGTGGATGGCAAAAAGAAGGAACTGGCCGCCAAGGCGGACGATCCGAGCAAGGTCTGGGAGCAAGCCGCCCTGGTGGCTCGTGGTGAGAAGGTCTACAACGCCAACTGCGCGGCCTGCCACAAGGCCGATGGTTCGGGCGCTGGTCCGATCAAAGCCCTGGTGGGTTCGCCGGTGGTGCTGGCGGAAGACAAGCTGGCTCAGATCAAGGTGCTGCTGAATGGCCAGAACAATGGCGCCATGCCGGCCTGGAAGCAATTGAGCGACACCGAGATCGCCGCGGTGATCACCTACACCAAGAACAGCTGGTCCAACAAGACCGGTCAGGTGGTGCAGCCGGCTGAAGTGCTGGCCGCCCGCAAGTGATGGGCTGAACGTCGACAAGCGTTGATAAAGGAAACAAGATGAGTGCAGTGCTTGGCCACCCCGGTCATGACGTTCATGACCATGACCACCACGATCACCACGCCCCCACGGGCTGGCGTCGTTGGGTCTTTGCCACCAACCACAAGGACATCGGTACCCTGTACCTGCTGTTCTCGTTCACCATGCTGATGATCGGCGGCATCTTGGCGCTGTGCATCCGCGCCGAGCTGTTCCAGCCCGGTCTTCAGTTCTTCAATCCGGAACTGTTCAACCAGTTCACCACCATGCACGGCCTCATCATGGTGTTCGGCGCCATCATGCCGGCCTTTGTGGGCTTCGCGAACTGGATGGTGCCGCTGCAGATTGGCGCGTCCGACATGGCTTTTGCCCGCATGAACAACTTCAGCTTCTGGCTGATGATTCCTGCGGCCATCATGTTGGTGGCGTCCTTCTTCATGCCGGGTGGCGCGCCTGCCGCCGGCTGGACGCTGTATGCGCCCCTGACCCTGCAGATGGGCCCCTCCATGGATGCCGGCATCTTCGCGATGCACATCCTGGGTGCCTCGTCCATCATGGGTTCGATCAACATCATCGTCACCATCCTGAACATGCGCGCACCCGGCATGACGCTGATGAAGATGCCGATGTTCTGCTGGACCTGGCTGATCACCGCTTACCTGCTGATCGCCGTCATGCCTGTGCTTGCCGGTGCCATCACCATGACGCTGACCGATCGTCACTTCGGTACCAGCTTCTTCAGCCCCGCTGGCGGCGGTGACCCGGTGATGTACCAGCACATCTTCTGGTTCTTCGGTCACCCCGAGGTCTACATCATGATCTTGCCGGCCTTCGGCATCGTCAGCCAGATCGTGCCGGCCTTCGCCCGCAAGAAGCTGTTTGGCTACGCCTCCATGGTGTACGCAACCGCTTCGATCGCCATCCTGTCCTTCATCGTGTGGGCTCACCATATGTTCGCCACCGGCATGCCGGTGACGGGCCAGCTGTTCTTCATGTACGCCACGATGTTGATTGCCGTGCCCACGGGCGTGAAGATCTTCAACTGGCTGGCCACCATGTGGCGCGGTTCCATGACCTTTGAAGTTCCCATGCTGTGGGCCGTGGGTTTCATCTTCGTGTTCACCATGGGTGGCTTCACGGGTCTGATCTGCGCCATGGCGCCGATCGACATCCAGATCCAGGACACCTACTACGTCGTCGCCCACTTCCACTATGTGCTGGTGGCCGGCTCGCTGTATGCGCTGTTCGCTGGCGTCTACTACTGGGGTCCGAAGTGGACCGGCGTGATGTTCTCCGAGACGCGCGGCAAGATCCATTTCTGGGGCTCGCTGATCAGCTTCAACATCACCTTCTTCCCGATGCACTTCCTGGGTCTGGCCGGTATGCCCCGTCGCTATGCCGACTACCCGCTGCAGTTCGCTGATTTCAATGCCATCGCCTCCGTGGGCGCCTTTGCCTTCGGTCTGATGCAGGTGTACTTCTTCCTGTTCGTGGTCATCCCGATGATGCGCGGCAAGGGTGAGAAGGCTCCGCAAAAGCCCTGGGAAGCTGCAGAAGGCCTGGAGTGGGAAGTGCCGTCGCCGGCTCCCTTCCACACCTTTGAAGAGCCGCCCAAGCTGAACGCCAGCGCCACCAAGGTGATCGGCTGACACCATGAGCGCCACGCCTGAACAACGCAAGAGCAACAAGCGCCTGGCGCTGATCCTGTTCACGGTGGCCCTGGTCTTCGGACTGGGCTTCGTGACCAAGATCGCCTTGCTGGGTTTCTGAAATCGGCCTGCGATGAGCGAATCCAAGCGGCCCTGGACCCTGGCGTCCGCCCTGCGCAGGGACAATCTGCACTTGGTGGGCAAGCTCTTGGTCGTGGTGACCATGATGTTCGGCTTCGGCTACGCGCTGGTGCCGCTCTACAACGCCATCTGCTCGGCACTGGGCATCAATGTGCTGTCGCTCAGCGAGCGTCAGCACGCGGTGCGCGCCGAAGATGTGAAGAACGGCCAGATCGACTACAGCCGCAAGATCACCATCGAGTTCGACGCCAATGCGCGCGGGCCCTGGGAGTTCAAGCCGGCCATGTCGCACGCCGTGGTGCATCCGGGCGAGCTGACGACGGTGATGTACGAGTTCCGCAATGTGCAGAACCGCGTCATGGCGGCCCAGGCCATTCCCAGCTATGCACCCAAGCAAGCAACGGCGCACTTCAACAAGCTGGAGTGCTTCTGCTTCAACGAGTACACCTTGCAGCCGGGCGAAACCAAGCAGTGGCCGGTCGTCTTCGTGATCGACCCCAAGCTGCCCAAGGACGTCAAGACCATCACCCTTTCCTACACCTTCTTTGAAGTGGCGGGCAAGGGCAAGGCGCAGGCCCAACTCAGCGCTCCGGTGCTCAGCAGCAAGGAGCCGCGCACATGAGCCAGGCCGGTGAAGACCTGAAGCAGGCGGCGGCTCGGCCGCTGTCCTTTGTGCAGACCATGAAGGCCGTGGCCTGGTCGTTTTTCGGCGTGCGTCGTGGCGCCGACTATGAAAAAGATGTGGCTCAGCTGAACCCGGTGCATGTGATCATTGCCGGGCTCATCGGGGCCGTTTTATTCGTGCTGGTTCTGGTGCTGTTGGTCCAATGGGTCATCGGCAGCGGGGTCGCCGGCGCTTGAGGCTGGCAGCGTTTGCAGCGTCATCAGCAGGACTGAATTTAGTTCGAGGAGAAAAGAAATGTCGGCAGCGACTACCACGGGCAAGACCCCTTACTACTTCGTACCAGGGCCCTCGCGCCATCCGGTGATGGCCGCCATCGGCCTGTTCTTCGTGATCCTCGGCGCAGGCCAGTGGATCAATGACCATGACTGGGGCAAGTACTCGCTGGTCTTCGGTCTGCTGTGGTGGGCCGTGGTGCTCAAGCAATGGTTCGGCGATGCCATCCGCGAAAGCGAAGGCGGTCTGTACAGCGACCGCATCGATGTGTCCTTCCGCTGGAGCATGGGCTGGTTCATCTTCTCGGAAGTGATGTTCTTTGCCGCCTTCTTCGGTGCGCTGTACTGGGCTCGCGTCCATGCTGTGCCGACCCTGGGCAGCTTGGAGAACGCGTTGCTGTGGCCTGACTTCAAGGCTTTGTGGCCCAGCGTGGCAGCCGGCATGACGGCCTCGCCTGCCGGCGTCGTTGAGCCCTTCACCACCATGGGCCCCTGGCCGCTGCCGACCATCAACACCGCGCTGCTGCTGACCTCGGGCGTGACCCTGACGGTCGCTCACCATGCGCTGATCGCCGGCAATCGCGGCAAGACCATCGCCTTCATGTGGATGACGGTGCTGCTGGGTGTGATCTTCCTGTGCGTGCAGGGCTATGAGTACATGCACGCCTACCGTGACCTGAACCTCAAGCTGAGCTCGGGCGTCTACGGTTCGACCTTCTTCATGCTGACCGGCTTCCACGGCTTCCACGTGTTCGTTGGCATGCTGATGCTGCTGTTCATCACCCTGCGCCTGCAAAAGGGCCACTTCACCAAGGACCGCCACTTCGGTTTCGAAGGCGCCGCCTGGTACTGGCACTTCGTGGACGTGGTCTGGCTGGGCCTGTACTTCATCGTCTACTGGATGTGAGGTCGGCCCACTTTGGATGGCGGCGGATATCCGCCGTCCAAAGGGGTTGGCAGGCCGCAGTCGGCCATGAAAAAGCGCCGCAATTCGCGGCGCTTTTTTTCTGAGGCGGGGCCATGCAAGCCCGTTCGTGCCGCGCTTCAGCGCTGCATGGGCAAGCCGGTCGGTTCGATCCAGCCCATCAGATAGCTCAGCAAGATGAACAGGAACAAGGCCACCGACAGGCCGACCCGCAAGGCCAGGGCGCGGGCCATATTCGGGCCGCGGCTCTCTTGCTTGCCGTTCTTGAACATGAACAGACCAGCGGCCGCGAGGGCGCCGAGGATGCCGATGAATGCGAGGATGACGATGAGTTTCATGGTCGCGGATTATGCGCTTGGGGGCCAGCACTGATGGCTGGCTTGAGTCCTCGGGCGCGCGCGTGGGTGATCGGTCTGGCCACACTGTCGGCGGTGTTGCTGACGGCGCGGCTGGGCTTTTGGCAGCTCGATCGCGCGGCGCAAAAGGCCGCACTGCACAGTGCCGTGCTGGAGCGGGCCCAACTACCGCCCTTGCGCGCCGAGGCTTTGTTGGCCGCACCTGTGGAGGCCGAGACCCAGTTGCACCGTCTTGTGCGTTTGCGTGGGCGCTGGCTCAGCGAGCACACCGTCTATCTGGACAATCGGCCCATGAACGGCCGGGTTGGTTTTTTTGTGGTGACGCCGCTGCAGCTCAGTGAGCGCCCCGACATCATCTTGGTGCAGCGAGGCTGGGGCCCGCGTGATGCCCGGGATCGCAGTCGCTTGCCCGAAGTGCAGACGCCGACAGGGGAAGTGGAGTTGCTTGGGCGATTGACCGTGGCGCCTTCCCGTGCATACGAGTTCAGCGCGGCAGGGGAGGGCCCGATCCGGCAAAATCTTGACCCAGCCAGCTTGGCCAAGGCGCTGCCCGCTCCCTTGTTGCCTTTGACGGTGCTGCAACTGCCCGATGCCGACGCCACGCCGGCGGCAGGCGCGGCAAGTTCACCTCCTGCCGACGGTTTGTGGCGTGATTGGCCGGCGCAGGATGCCGGCCTGCAAAAGCACCACGGCTACGCTTTTCAATGGTTTGCGCTTTCTGCGCTGCTTCTGGGTCTTTATGTCTGGTTCCAAACAATCCGTCCCCGCATCCGCTCCCGCCGCAGCGAGCACAGCGCCTGAAGCCGAGGGCCTGACCTTGACGGTGCACAGCCTGCCCAGCTCGCAAGGCCTGGCCGACGCGCAGCGTCAGCGCGGCGGTCGCCTGCGCATGCTGCTGGTGCTGGCGGCCTGTGCTGCGCCGGTCGTGGCGTCCTACTTCACCTTCTATGTGATCCAGCCACGCGGTTCGGCCTACAGCGAATTGATCCACCCGACCGTGGATCTGCCGCCGGCTTTGCACCTGCAAGACCTGCAGGGCAAGCCGGTCGCCGCCGAAAGCCTCAAGGGCCAGTGGTTGCTGACCCTGGTGCAAGAGGGCGACTGCGACGAGGCCTGCGAGCGTCGCTTTTTCATGCAACGCCAGCTGCGCGAGATGCTGGGCAAGGAGCGCGACAAGGTCGACAAGCTCTGGCTGCTGCCCGAGGACTCGCCTTTGCCCAAGCCCGAGCTGATTCAGGCCCTGACTGCCGGCGTGCCGGTGACCATCCTGCGCGCGCCGCGTGCCGAGCTGGAAGCCTGGCTCAAGCCCGCAGCCGGCCAGACCCTGAAGGACCACGTCTATCTGGTCGATCCCATGGGCCGCTGGATGATGCGCTCGCCGCCGCAGCCGGACCCGTCCAAGCTCAAGGGCGATCTGACCCGCTTGCTCAAGGCCAATGCGGGCTGGGACAAAGAAGGGCGCTGAGCCGCCTGGGCTTGTGTGAGTGAGAAATAGCCTCATGTTCGATCTCTCCCCTCTGTGCCAGCTGGCAGCGTTGGGCGCCTTGATCGCCTGCGGCCCCTTGCTGTGGCTGCGTCTGCGTTCGCGTGCGGCCACGCCGGGCCAGCGTTTGCGCGCGTTGACGGTGCTGACGCTGTTCCTGACTTTCGATTTGGTCCTCTTTGGCGCCTTCACCCGGCTCACGGATTCCGGCCTGGGCTGCCCCGATTGGCCGGGCTGTTATGGCAGCGCCAGCCCGCTGGGGGCGCGTGACGAGATCCATGCCGCCCAGACCGCCATGCCCAGCGGCCCGGTGACGCACGGCAAGGCCTGGGTGGAAATGATCCATCGTTACCTGGCCAGTGCTGTCGGCGTGCTGATTCTGGTGCTGTGCGTGATGAGCTGGCGCCACTGGCTGCAGCGCCGGGCCGCGCCATCCACCAGGCCAGACGCTGCAGCCGCCGTTTCACCGGCCTGGGCTACCTTGACCCTGATCTGGGTGTGTATGCAGGGGGCCTTCGGGGCGCTGACGGTGACCATGAAGCTGTTCCCGGCCATCGTCACCCTGCATCTGCTGGGCGGCATGGGTTTGCTGATGCTGCTGGCCTGGCAGGCCCAGGGTTACAGCCCCAGGCCCTTGCGCCTGAGCCCCGGTCTGCGTGCCGGCGCCTGGCTGTTGATGCTGCTGAGTGTGCTGCAGGTGGCTTTGGGTGGCTGGGTCAGCACCAACTATGCGGTGCTGGCCTGTTCGGAGTTTCCGGCCTGCCAGCCGGGCCAGTGGTGGCCGGCCATGGACTTTGAGCATGGCTTCACCCTGTGGCGCGAGCTGGGGGTGGGCAAGGGCGGCGGCTGGTTGCCTTTTGAGGCCTTGACCGCCATCCACATGACCCACCGCTTGGGTGCCTTGCTGGTGTTCAGTGTCTTGTTGCTGTTTGCCTGGCGCCTTGCCGCTTCTGGTGAAGCCGGCCCCTGGCCGCGGCGTTTGCTGCTGGTGGCGGGCTGGCAGTTGCTCAGCGGCATGTCCAATGTGGTGCTGGACTGGCCCATGCTGGCGGCCCTGGCCCACACCGGCGGTGCCGCGATGCTGTTGACGCTGCTGGCGGCGCTGCTGGCCCAGATCGAGCAAGGCCAGCGCTCGGTGCGGCTGCAGGCCCTGCCGATCCGGCCTGTGGCGGCTTAGCGCCGCTGCCCTCGATGGCTCTGCGCGCGGGAGCCACGCTGAAAATTGTTTGCGCAGATTGCTGCTCAGCCCCCGAATCCCGATACCCTGATCCCTTATGTCTTCTACGCCCTCCGTCACCGCTGCCGCGCCCACCGCCTCGCGCTGGCAGCAGTTCTACCAACTGACCAAACCACGGGTGGTGCAGCTGATCGTGTTTTGCGCCGTCATCGGCATGGCCCTGGCCGTGCCCGGCATGCCCAGCGGCGCGCAGTGGATCAGCATCGGCGCGGCCACCGTGGGCATCTGGCTGGTGGCCGGTGCGGCTGCGGCCTTCAACTGCCTGATCGAGCAGCAGATCGATGCCAAGATGAAGCGCACCGCCTGGCGCGCCACGGCCAAGGGCCAGCTGAGCCGCGCGCAGACGCTGAGCTTTTCAGCCCTGCTGTGCGGCATCGGCTCGGCGATTCTGTGGGTCTGGGTCAATCCGCTGACCATGTGGCTGACCTTTGCCACATTTGTCGGCTATGCCGTCATCTACACCGTCATCCTCAAGCCCATGACACCGCAGAACATCGTCATCGGCGGTGCCTCGGGCGCCATGCCGCCGGTGCTGGGCTGGGCTGCGCTGCGGGGCGAAGTGGGGCCGGAGGCACTGATCCTCTGCCTGATCATCTTTCTGTGGACGCCGCCGCATTTCTGGGCTCTGGCCTTGTACCGGGTTGAGGATTACCGCAAGTCCGGCCTGCCCATGCTGCCCGTCACCCATGGCGGTGAATACACGCGATTGCAGATCTTTCTCTACACCTGGATCTTGCTGGCCGCGACCTTGCTGCCCTTCCTGACCGGCATGAGTGGCTGGATCTACCTGGCCAGTGCCTTGGCCTTGGGTCTGGGCTTTTGTGGTTACGCCTGGAAGCTGTGGCGTGGCTACTCAGACGAGCTGGCCCGCGCCACCTTCCGCTTCTCGATCTGGCATCTGTCGCTGCTGTTTGCGGCCTTGCTGCTCGACCACTATTTGCTGCCCTCGGGCGCTTGAGCCATGAAACGCACGACGAACTCCACCTCTTCTTCGCCCTTGCCCTCGCCCAAGGGCTTGAGCCGCCGCAGCCTGGCCGCCACCGGCCTGGCCTTTGCACTGCTGGGCAGCCTGGCCGCTTGTGACCAGCTGGGCCTGGGGGGCTCCAGCAAGCTGGCCTTTAAGGGCGTGGACCTGACCGGCGCCGAGTACGCGCGCAACCTCAACCTGCCCGATCAGGACGGCCGCAGCCGCAGCCTGGCCGATTTCAAGGGCAAGGTGGTGGTGGTGTTCTTTGGCTACACCCAATGCCCAGATGTCTGCCCCACCACCATGGCCGAGCTGGCCGAAGTCAAGCGCTCGTTGGGCGCCGATGGCGAGCGCGTGCAGGGCGTGTTCGTCTCCGTCGACCCCGAGCGCGACACCCCCGCCTTGCTCAAGGCCTATATGGCCAGCTTCGATCCCAGTTTTGTGGCCCTGCGGGGCAGCGAAGAGCAGACCAAGGCGGCGGCCAAGGAGTTCAAGGTGTATTACGCCAAGGTGCCTGGCAAGACCCCCGAAAGCTACACCCTGGACCACACCGCGGCCAGCTTCATCTTCGACCCCGAAGGCCGGGTGCGCGTGTTCTCGCGCTATGGCTCGGGCGCGCAAGCGCTGGCCGACGACATCAAGCTGTTGCTGGCGGAGAAGCGCTGAAGCTCGAAGCCAGCTGGCGCTTCGCCACGCCAAAAAGAAACGGCCCCGGTAGGGGCCGTTTTTCATGGCGGGCGGGTCGGATCAGGCCGGAGTGAGTGCCTTGCGCATCTTCTTCATGGCCGCCACTTCGATCTGGCGGATGCGCTCGGCCGACACGCCGTACTCGGCCGCCAGCTCATGCAGGGTCATGCCGCCGGACGAATCGTCGTTGACCTTGAGCCAGCGCTCCTCGACGATGCGGCGGCTGCGCTCGTCCAGGGCTTCCAGCGCGCGGCTGATGCCGTCGCCGGCCAGCTCGTCGCGTGCCTGGGCTTCCAGCACGCGGGTCGGCTCCTGGCTGTCGTCGGCCAGGTAGGCAATGGGAGCGAAGCTCTCGCCGTCCTCGTCGCTTTGCGGCTCGAGCGCCACATCGCCGCCGGACATGCGGGTTTCCATCTCCAGCACTTCTTCCGGCTTGACGTTCAGTTCGCGCGCCACATGGGCCAGCTGCGCTTCGCTGAGACTGTTGCGGTGGGTTTGGTCGTCGGCCTGGTCTTCCTTCATGCTGTGCTTCATCGAGCGCAGATTGAAGAACAGCTTGCGCTGGGCCTTGGTCGTGGCGACTTTGACCATGCGCCAGTTGCGCAGCACGTATTCGTGGATCTCGGCCTTGATCCAATGCATGGCATAGCTGACCAGACGCACGCCCTGGTCCGGGTCGTAGCGCTTGACGGCCTTCATCAGGCCGACATTGCCTTCCTGGATCAGGTCGCCCTGGGGCAGGCCGTAGCCCAGGTACTGACGCGAGATCGACACCACCAGGCGCAGGTGCGAGAGCACCAGGCGGCCCGCGGCCTCGAGATCGCCGCTGTCACGCAGACGGCGGGCGGCCGAGCTTTCCTCTTCCGGGGTCAGCAGGGGCAGGCGGTTGACGGCGGAGATGTATGCATCCAGGTTGCCGAGCGAGGGCACCAGCGACCAGGGGTCACGGACCGTCAGAGCAGTGGGTGTAGACAAAGTCATCGCTTTCTTTCGCAAGCCGAACCTCAGCGGTTCCATGTGGTCAATATTAGCACTCTCGTTTAGTGAGTGCCAAATCGCTGGGGTTATTCCGAAAAGTGCATGAATATGCGCTTTCTGGTGAGTGCGCCCGCTAACTTAGAGCGGCGTCTCAGTCGCTTGCATCAATCCAGCAGGCCGAAATCGGGGCTGACGACCATGGTGTCGATGTCCAGCAGGATCAGCATGCGCTCGCCGATCTTGCCCAGACCGGTGATGAAGCGGGCGTCCAGCGCCGCCGCCACTTCAGGCCGCGGCTTGATTTCCTCGGCGCTGAGTTCCAGCACATCGGAGACCGAATCCACCACCACGCCGACGATGCGCTGCGCCACATTGAGCACGATCACCACGGTGAAGGCGTTGTACTCGCCGCTTTGACCCAGGCGCATGCGCAGGTCGACGATGGGCACGATGACGCCGCGCAGATTGACCACGCCCTTGATGAAATCGGGCGAATGGGCGACGCGGGTGGGCGGCTCGTAGGAGCGGATTTCCTGCACGCGCAGGATGTCGATGCCGTATTCCTCGCCACCGATGCGGAAGGTCAGGAATTGCCGCGTGTCATGTCGGGCCTGGCCGCCGGTGGGCTGCAGGGCTTGGGCACCAGAGGAGGGAACCAGTTCGTTTGAGCTCATGGATCGGTGGGCTTGTCTGCGGTGAAGTCGGAAGAGGGCCAGTCGGTGCTGAACGTCTCAGGTCCATTTTGCAACCATTGTGCGCCGCGCCATCGCTCGATCTGCTACCACCGGGCCGGGTAATTTCCCCCATGGCCTGAAGCGCTTCGGCGCGGTGCGGCTGTCGCCCAGAAAAAAACCCCGCCAGGGCGGGGCTGTTGTCGGGGGGGGCGCAGGTCCCGGCTCAGACGTTGAAGAGGAAATTGAGCACGTCGCCATCCTTGACCACGTATTCCTTGCCTTCGGCGCGCATCTTGCCGGCGTCCTTGGCCCCTTGTTCGCCCTTGAAGGTGATGAAGTCTTCGAAGGCGATGGTCTGGGCGCGGATGAAGCCGCGTTCGAAATCGGTGTGGATCACACCAGCCGCCTGCGGGGCGGTGTCGCCCTTGTGGATGGTCCAGGCGCGCACTTCCTTCACGCCGGCGGTGAAGTAGGTCTGCAGGCCCAGCAGGCTGAAACCGGCGCGGATCAGGCGGTTCAGGCCCGGTTCGTCCTGGCCCATTTCGGCCAGGAACATGGCGCGGTCTTCGTCGCTCATTTCCGACAGTTCGGCTTCGGTCTTGGCGCAGATGGCGACCACCGGGCCGTTCTGGGCGGCGGCGTACTCTTTCAGGCGGTCCAGGAAGGGGTTGTTCTCGAAGCCGTCTTCGGCCACGTTGCCCACGAACATGGCCGGCTTGGCCGTGATCAGGCACAGGGGCTTGAGGATGGCCTGCTCTTCCTTGCTGAATTCGATGGTGCGCACCGGCTTGGCCTGGTCCAGCGAGGCCTGGCAGCGTTCCAGCACCTTGACCAAGGCGATGGCGTCCTTGTCACCGGCGCGGGCCACCTTGTTGTAGCGGTGCAGGCTTTTCTCGACCGTGCCCAGGTCGGCCAGGCAGAGTTCGGTCTGGATCACCTCGATGTCAGCGATCGGGTCGACCTTGCCGTTCACGTGGATCACGTTCGGGTCTTCGAAGCAGCGCACCACATTGACGATGGCGTCGGTTTCGCGGATGTGTGAGAGGAACTGGTTGCCCAGGCCTTCACCCTTGGAGGCACCGGCCACCAGGCCGGCGATGTCCACGAACTCGACGATGGCCGGCAGGATGCGCTCGGGCTTGACGATCTCGGCCAGGGCCTGCAGGCGCGGGTCCGGCAGTTCCACCACACCGACATTGGGTTCGATGGTGCAGAAGGGATAGTTCTCGGCGGCGATGCCGGCCTTGGTCAAGGCATTGAACAGGGTGGACTTGCCGACATTGGGCAGGCCGACGATGCCGCATTTGAGGCTCATGGAGGGCTTTCTGGGGAGCTGGGTTGGAGGCCGCGGTTGCGGCCGCTGAACAAGGCGGTCTGGGAGCCGGGCTGAGCCGATGGGGCGGCCGCCGGCTCGAAGCTGGGCGCGATTTTAGGCCAATGCGGAGCCGCGCTGCGCCGGCGCCGCTCCGGCCGGCCGAGTCGGGCGTGCAAAAGCAGCTTCCCCACTCGCCGCAGGCCTGGCCGGGCCTGCCTACAATGCCGCGATGCAAACATATGACGTCCTGGTGCGTGGCAGCGGCTGCGTCGGTCGCTGCCTGGCCTTGGCCCTCGGGGCCCAGGGCCTGCGCGTGGCCCTGCTCGGCAGCGCCGAAGCCACGCCCGCCCAGCGGGAGGACGTTCGCAGCTACGCGCTCAACGCTGCGGCCGTGCGCCTGCTTCGCGAGCTCAAAGTTTGGGATTCCTTGCCGCCCAGCGCCCTCAGCCCGGTCTACGACATGAAGATTCACGGCGATGCGCCGGGCTCACTGCTCGAGTTCTCGGCCTGGAGTCAGGGCGTGTCCGAGCTGGCTTTCATCGTCGACGCTGGTGCGCTGGAGCAACAGCTGGCGGTCGCCCTGCGCTTTTCGCCCCATGTGCAGGTGGTGGACGCGCCGGTGCCGGCGGCCTTGACGGCCTTGTGCGAGGGCCGGGCCTCAGCCGCGCGGGCCGAGCTGGGTGTGAAATTTGAGGTCAACAGCTACGGTCAGCGAGGCATCGCTGCGCGTCTGTGCAGTGATCGGCCGCACCAAGGGGTGGCGCGGCAGTGGTTCCGCTCGCCCGATGTGCTGGCCTTGCTGCCGATTGCCGCGCCCGAGGCGGGGGCCTCCTATGGCTTGGTCTGGTCGGTGCCGGAGGCCCGGGCCGAGGAACTCCTGGCGCTCGATGAAAACAGCTTCGAAGCCGCTTTGAACGAGATCTGCGGGCCCGAGGTCGGACCTCTGCGTCTGGCCAGCGGGCGCGCTGCATGGCCGCTGGCCTTGGCGCGGGCCGAACCCATGCAGGGCCCGGGCTGGGTTTTGCTGGGTGACGCCGCGCATCTGGTGCATCCCTTGGCCGGTCAGGGCTTGAACCTGGGTCTGGCGGACGTGGCAGCTTTGGCCCGCGTGTTGGCCGAGCGCGAGAGCTGGCGCCCTCTGGGTGATGAGCGCCTGTTGCGCCGCTATGTGCGCGAGCGCCAGCTCGACACCTGGGCGATGGGCGAGCTCACCGACGGTTTGCTGCGCCTGTTTGCCAGCGATCTGGGCCCGGTGCGCCGCTTGCGCAACCAGGGCCTGAGCACCTTGAATTCCCTTTCCCCCCTGAAGCGCTGGCTGACGGCGCGGGCGCTTGGCGCCTGAGACCTCCCCAACTTCTTCTCCATGAGTCTGACAACAATGCTGAACTTGAAGACCCTGGCGGTGGCGAGTCTCGCCGCCAGCCTGCCCTTGGTGGCCGCAGCCAACGAAGCGGTGATCCGCAAGAGCCTGGGCGAGAAGTTGCCCGGCATGCCCAAGATCGAGGAGGTGCGGCAAAGCGCGCTGCCGGGTTTGTGGGAAGTGCGCATCGGCAACGAGATCCGCTACACCGACCCGACCGGCAGCTATCTGGTCGAGGGCGAGCTGATCGATCTGCGCACCCGCAAGAACCTCACCGAAGAGCGCCTGAACAAGATCAACCAGGTGGACTTTGCGGCATTGCCCTTGAAGGACGCCGTGGTCTGGAAGAACGGCAACGGCAAGCGCCGCATCGCCGTGTTTGCCGACCCGAATTGTGGCTACTGCAAGCGCTTCGAACGCGCCCTGCAAGACGTCAAGGACATCACCGTCTACACCTTTCTGGTGCCCATCCTCGGTGGTGACTCCGCGGAAAAGGCACGCTCGATTTGGTGCGCCAAGGACGCTACGGTCAGTTGGCAAGGCTGGATGTTGGACGGCAAGGCGCCGGTCAAACCGCTCGCCGCCTGCGACGATGGTGCCATCGAACGCAATACGGCCATGATGCGCCGCTTCCACGTCAATGGCACGCCGGCCATCTTCTTTGAAGACGGCAGCCGCGTGCCGGGCGCCCTGGGGGCCGAGCAGTTGGAGAAGCGACTCCAGGCCGTGTCCGCCACCAAGTCCTGAGCCAGCCAACTGGCAGCGGCTGCAGCGGCTGAGTGATTCAGCAGGGCTTCAGCCGCTTTTTCTTGCCGCTGGCCGGGGCCCTCGCTGAATGGCCCCTGAATTCTTGTTGACCCGGAGCATCCCTGCATGTCTGCCGCCTCTAGTGCCGAGCCCCCCAAGCCGATGAACACGCTCTCTCCTCTGCCATTGCACCCGGTGGCATTGAAGCTGGGGCATCTGGGCCTCCTGCCCTTTGTGGCCGGGGCCGTGCTGATCTGGCTGATCGGTGACCGCAACCTCGAGGCCCATGCCTTCGTGACCCTGGCCACTTCGGCCTACGCGGCCTTGGTGATCTCATTTCTCGGCGGCATCTACTGGGGATTTGCTTTTCGCATGCCCGAGGCCACGGCCCAGCCCTTTGTCTGGGGCATCATGCCCTCGCTGGGCGCCTGGGTGGCGGTGGTGATGCCAGCCTATGCCGGCCTGGTCTTGCAAGGCGGCATGTTGATCATTTGCTATCTGGTGGATCGTCGGCTTTACCCCGCGTTTGGCGCTGCAGCCTGGCTGACCTTGCGTTTCCGTCTGAGCGCGGGCGCTGCCCTGTGCTGCTTCCTGGCGGCGGCAGGGAGCTGAGACCGTGGCCGATATTCGTTATCGCATCGAGCTCGATCAGGCGCGCGACCACCAGTTCCTGGTCACCCTGACCTTGGCCGCGCCGGCGGCCGAGCAGACCGTCAGTCTGCCGGCCTGGATTCCGGGCAGCTATCTGATGCGCGAGTTTGCTCGCCACCTGAGCGGCCTCACGGCCAGCCAAGGCAGCCGCGAGCTGGAGCTGGAGCAAGTGGACAAGGCCAGCTGGCGCGTCGCGTGCAGCGGCCGCAGCGCCTTGGTGCTGCGCTACCGTGTTTATGCATTTGATCCTTCGGTGCGCGCCGCCTTTCTGGACGCCGAGCGCGGCTTCTTCAACGGCAGCAGCCTGTGCCTGCGCATCCATGGACGCGAAGACCAGCCTCATGTGCTGGAACTGGCCGGCTTGCCCGAGGGCTGGCAGGTGGCCACAGCGATGCCGCAGAACGCCGATGGCGGTTATGCCGCGGCCGACTATGACGAGTTGATCGATCATCCCTTTGAGCTGGGGCGCTTCTGGCAGGCGCGGTTCAGTGCCTGCGGCGTGGAGCATCAGCTGGTGGTCAGCGGCGCCTTGCCGTCCTTTGATGGCGAGCGCCTGGTGGCTGACACCCAGCGCATCTGCGAGGCGCAGATCCAGTTCTGGCACGGCCCGACGGGCAAGCGGCGCAGCCCCTTGCCCTTTGAGCGTTATGTCTTCTTCCTGAACACCGTGGACGAGGGCTATGGCGGTCTGGAGCACCGCGCCAGCACGGCCTTGCTGTCACCGCGCCGGGATCTGCCGCGTCATGGTCAGACCGAAAGCAGCGAGGGCTATGTCCGCCTGCTCGGCTTGATCAGCCACGAGTACTTTCACACCTGGAACGTCAAGCGCCTGCGTCCGGCCAATTACCTGCGCCTGGATTACGCCCAGGAAAACTACACCGAGCTGCTGTGGTTCTTCGAGGGCTTCACTTCCTACTATGACGAGTTGATGCTGGTGCGCACCGGCCTGATCGACGAGGTGCGCTACCTCAAGCTGCTTTCCGCCACCCTCAGCGGTGTCCTTGCGACGCCGGGGCGCAAGGTGCAGAGCCTGGCCATGGCCAGCTTCGATGCCTGGGTCAAGTACTACCGCCAGGATGAGAACTCGCCCAACAGCACCATCAGCTATTACGGCAAGGGCGCTTTGCTGGCCCTCGCCTTGGATTTGACCCTGCGTCTGCGGCATGCCGATGGAGAGCCCGCCACCAGTCTCGATGAGCTGATGCGGGGGCTGTGGCAGCGTCACGCGGCGGGAGAGGGGGCCACGGGCGGAATTCGCGAGGCCGACATCCTGAATCTGTTGGCTGAGCTGGGTGGGCCGGCTGTGGCTCAGCAGTTGGCGCAGTGGGTGCATGGCACCGAGGATCTGCCCTTGCTGCCCTTGTTTGAGCGCCTGGGCGTGCAACTGCGCGCCGACAAGCAAACCCTGGCGCAGCGCCTGGGCCTGCGTCTCCATGACGCCAGCGGCCCGATCAGCGTCAAGCAGGTGCTGGCAGGTTCGGCCGCTGCCACCTCGGGCCTGTGTGCCGGCGATGAAATCATCGGCTGCCAGGGCTGGCGCCTGCGCCGCCTTGATGACGCCTTGCTGACCCTGGCGCCGGGACAGCAAGAGCTGCAACTGCTGGTGTCGCGCGACCAGCGCCTGCTTGAATTGCGGCTCGATTTGCCGAGCAGCAGCGCGGGGGGCACCGTCAGCTCCAGCACCACGCCTGTGCAGCTGTGCCTGGCCGACAAGGCGCCCGCGCGTGCACTGAGCCTGCGCCGGGCATGGCTGACGGGCTGATTCAGCTGACCCGCGGGGGGCAGCCATTGGCAGCGCGCCGCTCCTGGTGGCTACCGGCCGCCTTGACGCTGCCGGTGCTGGTCCTGCACGGCTGTCTGGGTGAGGCCGTCCTCGAGATGCACCAGCGCTGGACCGATCTGGCGGAGATGCCGCCCAGGCTCAGCGTCAGCTATGTGCGCGAGCTGAAGCAGAGTCGACCGCCTGCCGCGCCTGCCGCAGCACCGGCACCCTTGCGGCCTGTGAGCAAGAAGCCGCCGGGGGCGGCGCCCGCCCATGCGCAGGCGGCTTCGGCACCTGTGCCGGAGCCGGCACAACCGGAGCTCGACAAGGTCTTGCTGCCCGAACCAGCTGCCAGCAGGCCCGAGCTTGAACTGGTCCCGCCCTTGCCTGAGCTGGCGGCCAGTGCCGAAGCTGCTGCTGCTGCGAGCCAAGCCGCAGGTTCAGCGGCAAGCCAGGCCTCAGCCGAGGGCCCAAGCTTTCAACCCGGCCCCGAATGGCCGCCCTCGACCCGTTTGCGTTACGACTTGACCGGCAATTACCGCGGTGCCGTCACCGGCGAGGCACAGGTGGAATGGATCCGCGAGGGCAGTCGCTACCAGGTGCATCTGGACGTTTCGGTGGGTCCCAGCTTTGCGCCCTTGATCTCGCGCCGTATGAGCAGCGATGGCCGTCTGACGCCCGATGGCATCTCCCCGCAACGGTATGACGAGGACACGCGGGTGCTGTTCAGCAGCCGGCGTCGCGTCAGCGTGCTCTTTCAGGGGGATCAGCTGACGCTGGCCAATGGTCGGGTCGAGCCGTCCGCGCCCGGCATGCAGGATGCCGCCAGCCAGTTCGTGCAGCTGACCTGGCTGTTTCTGACCGGCCGCCAGAGCTTGCGCGAAGGCCAGGTGCTGGAACTGCCGCTGGCCCTGCCGCGCCGCCAGTACCGTTGGCGCTACGAGGTGCTGGGGCGCGAAACCCTGGCCACGCCCATGGGCGAGCTGGACACCTGGCATCTCAAGCCCTCGGTGGTGGCCGGCGGTGGCGACTTGACCGCCGAAGTCTGGCTGGCGCCCACCTTGCAATACCTGCCCGTGCGCCTGCGCATCCGCCAGGACGAACAGACCTACATCGATCTCATGCTCAAGGCGCCGCCGGCCCAGGCGGCCGAGGGCTCGCCTGCCCCAGCGCCTATAGTGAAGCCCAAGATCGAGACCCCGAACCCCAACCTTCCCTGAGCCAAGGAGTGAGACTCATATGAGCAGTTACGAATGCATCATCACCGCCGTGCACGGCGAGGGCCCGCGCAAGACCGCCCTGATCACCCTGAACCGCCCCAAGGCCTTGAACGCGCTGAGCGACCCGCTGTTCGACGAACTGGGCGAAGCCTTGCTGGCCTTTGATGCCGATGACAGTATCGGCTGCATCGTGCTGACCGGCTCCGAGCGCGCCTTTGCCGCCGGTGCCGACATCCCGACCCTGGCCCAGCACGACTTCCAGAGCGCCGTGCGCACCGACATGATCACGCGCAACTGGGAGCACATCCTGCGCGTGAAGAAGCCGGTGATCGCAGCCGTGGCCGGCTTCGCCCTGGGTGGCGGCTGCGAGCTGGCCATGATGTGCGACTTCATCATCGCCGCCGACACCGCCAAGTTCGGCCAGCCCGAAGTCAAGCTGGGTGTGACGCCCGGCGCCGGCGGCACCCAGCGCCTGCCGCGCGCCGTCGGCAAGGCCAAGGCCATGGACCTGCTGCTGACCGCCCGCATGATGGACGCGGCCGAAGCCGAGCGCAGCGGCCTGGTCTCGCGCGTGGTGCCGGCAGACAAGCTGCTGGAAGAAACCCTGGCGGCCGCCGAAGCCATCAACGGCTTCAGCGCCCCGGCCTTGCAGCTGATCAAGGAGCTGGTCAACCGCAGCTTCGAGAGCGGCTTGAAAGAGGGCGTCACCTCGGAGCGACGTGTTTTCCATGCGGTGTTTGGCACCGACGACCAGCGCGAGGGCATGGATGCGTTCTTGAACAAGCGGCCGCCAGTCTTCAAGCACGGCAAGCGCTGAACACCGGCGCTGAAATAAAAAAAGGGAGGCCATGGCCTCCCTTTCTTTTGATGCCCGTCGCTTGAGCGATCAGGCCTCGCGGCGCAGCGCCGGGAACAAGATGATGTCGCGGATGCTGGGCGAATCGGTGATCAACATCATCAGGCGGTCGATGCCGATGCCGCAGCCGCCGGTCGGGGGCATGCCGTATTCCAGGGCGCGAATGAAGTCGGCGTCAAAGAACATCGCTTCCTCGTCGCCGGCGTCCTTGTTGGCCACCTGGGCGTGGAAGCGGGCGGCCTGGTCTTCGGCATCGTTCAGCTCGGAGAAGCCATTGGCGTACTCGCGGCCGGTGATGAAGAGCTCGAAGCGTTCGGTGATCTTGGGGTTGCTGTCCGAGGCACGGGCCAGGGGCGAGACCTCGACGGGGTAGTCGATGATGAAGGTCGGCTGCCAGAGTTTCTCTTCCACCACGGCCTCGAACATGCCGAATTGCAGCTCGGGCAGGGTCCAGTGCTTGGGGGCTTCTTCGCCCAGATCCTTGAGCTTGGCGCGCAGCAGTTCGGCGTCGTCGGCCTCGGCCTCGCTCAGGCCGGCATGCACGATCAAGGATTGGCGCACCGAGAGGCGAGCAAAGGGCTCGTCCAGATGCACGTCCTTGCCGGCGTAGCTCACGCGGGCATTGCCGGTGGCGGCGCGCGCGGCATGGCGCAGCACCTCCTCGGTGAAGTCCATCAGATCATGGTGCGTCCAGTAGGCCGCATAGAACTCCATCATCGTGAACTCGGGGTTGTGCCGGACCGAGATGCCTTCGTTGCGGAAGTTGCGGTTGATCTCGAACACGCGCTCGAAGCCGCCCACGATCAGGCGCTTGAGGTAGAGCTCGGGCGCGATGCGCAGGTACATCTCCTGGTCCAGCGCGTTGTGGTGGGTGATGAAGGGCTTGGCGTTCGCGCCACCCGGGATCGGGTGCAGCATCGGCGTTTCCACTTCCAGGAAGCTGTGCTCGACCATGAAGCTGCGGATCGAGGACACGGCCTTGGAGCGGGCGATGAAGCGCGCGCGGGCATGCTCGTCGGTGATCAGGTCGACGTAGCGCTGGCGGTACTTCTGTTCCTGGTCGGCCATGCCGTGGAATTTGTCCGGCAAGGGGCGCAAGCTCTTGGTCAGCAGGCGCAAGATGGTGACGCGCACCGACAGCTCGCCGGTCTTGGTCTTGAAGAGTTGGCCTTCGGCGCCGACGATGTCGCCCAGGTCCATGTGCTTGAAGGCGTCGTAGCTTTCCTCGCCGACCCCGTCCTTGGTGACGAAGAGCTGGATGCGGCCGGTCGCGTCTTGCAGGGTGCCGAAGGAGGCCTTGCCCATCACGCGCTTGAGCATCAGGCGGCCCGCCACCGAGACGGCCACGGCCTGCGGCTCCAGCGTTTCATTGTCCAGATCGCCATAACGCTGGTTCAGCGGCAGGGCGCGGTGCTGGGGTTTGAAATCGTTGGGGAAGGGGACGGCGGTCTTGGCACGCAGGGCGGCCAGTTTCTCGCGGCGTTCGGTGATCAGCTGGTTCTCGTCCTGGGCTGCAGGGGCGTGGTGCGGAGCGGGAGGGGTGTGCTGGGTCATCATCAACTCGTTGAATTTGCTCCGATTTTAGGCGCAGTGGCGTGATCGTCCGAGCCCGGCTCTTAGAATCCGTCCTCCGCCGCCCTGAGTTCAGGGCGTTTTTGCGCTGTATTTCTGTCCCCGCGATGAGCCTGCCCACTCCCATCCTTGATCGGCCGATCCGCTTCGCCCTGGTGGGTTGTGGGCGCATCTCCAAGAACCACATCGAGGCCATCCAGGCACATCAAGGCCGTGCTGAGCTGGTGGCGGTCTGTGACCACAAGCCTGAGCACCTGGCGGCTGCCCAGGCTTTGACGGGGGCGCCGGGCTTTGTGTCGCTGGATGCCTTGCTGGCCTCGGATTGCGCGCCCGATGTGGTGGTGTTGGCCACGCCCAGTGGCCTGCATCCCCAGCAAGCCATGCAGGTTGCCGCCGCCGGAATCCATGTGCTCAGCGAGAAGCCCATGGCCACCAAATTCGACGAGGGCATGGCCATGGTGCGGGCCTGTCGTGATGCCGGCGTGAAGCTTTTTGTGGTCAAGCAGAACCGCCTCAACGCCACCGTGCGGCGGGTCAAGCAAGCCATCGAGCAAGGGCGCTTTGGCCGCATCTACCTGTCCACGGTCAATGTGTTCTGGACCCGTCCGCAGAGCTATTACGACGCGGCGCCCTGGCGCGGCCGCTGGGACCTGGACGGTGGCGCCTTCATGAACCAGGCCAGCCATTACGTTGATTTGCTCGATTGGCTGGTCGGCCCGGTGGACAGCGTGCATGCCTACACCGCCACCCTGGCCCGCGACATCGAGGCCGAGGACACCGGCGTGATGAGCGTGCGCCTGCGCCATGGTGGCCTGGGTTCCATCAATGTGACCATGCTGACCTTCCCGCAGAACCTGGAGGGTTCGATCACCATCCTCGGTGAAAAGGGCACGGTCAAGATTGGCGGCACGGCGGTCAACAAGATCGAGCATTGGCAGTTTGCCGAGCCGCATCCCGACGACGAAGCGGTGCAAACAGCCAGCTATGAAACCGGCAGCGTCTACGGCTTTGGCCATCCGCTGTACTACGACAACGTGATCAAGACGCTGCGCGGTGAGGCCAGCGCTCAGGTGGACGGTTATGAGGGTCTGCGTTCGTTGGAGATATTGATCGCCGCCTATCGCAGCGCGCGGGACGGCCAGCGTGTCGGTCTGCCCCTGGTGTTTTGAGTCAGGTCATCTCATGAGTTTTTGGAAGCATGACAGCGCCATCGTTGACGAAGGTGCGCAGCTGGGCGAGGGCAGCAAGGTCTGGCATTTCGCCCATGTGAGCCCGGGTGCCCGCATCGGTGCGCGTTGCTCGCTGGGGCAGGGCGTGTACGTGGGCAATGATGTGCGCATCGGCGACAACGTCCGCATCCAGAACAACGTCTCGGTCTACGACGCGGTGACGCTGGAGGACGATGTCTTCTGTGGCCCCAGCATGGTCTTCACCAATGTCTACAACCCCCGCGCTGCGGTGGCGCGCAAGGCCGAGTACCGCCGCACGCTGATCAAGCGCGGCGCCACCCTGGGCGCCAACTGCACCATCGTCTGTGGCAGCACGGTCGGCGCCCATGCCTTCATCGGCGCGGGGGCGGTGGTGCAGAAGGATGTGGCCGACTTCGCCTTGATGGTGGGCGTGCCGGCCCGGCGCATCGGCTGGATGAGCCGCTTCGGCGAGCGCCTGGAATTCGACGCCGAGGGGCGGGCGCAGTGCCCGCACACCGGCGATATCTACGAACTGCAAGCTGATGGCGCACGCTGTGTGCTCGTGACAGAAGGAAGCCTCGCGTGAGCACGACGAATGCCCTGCCTTTCATCGATCTCAAGGCGCAGTACGCCGCGTTGAAGACCCGCATCGACGCCCGCATCCAGCAGGTGCTGGACCATGGCCAGTACATCATGGGCCCCGAGGTCAAGGAGCTGGAAACGCAGCTGGCGGCCTACGTCGGCGTCAAGCACTGCATCACCGTCTCCAGCGGCACCGAGGCCTTGCTGATCGCGCTGATGGCGCTGGATCTGAAGCCTGGCGACGAGGTCATCACCACCCCGTTCACCTTTGCGGCGACGGCCGAAGTCATCGTCCTGTTGGGTGCGGTGCCGGTGTTCGTGGACATCGAGCCCGACACCTGCAATATCGATGCACGCTTGGTCGAGGCCGCCATCACGCCGCGCACCCGGGCCATCATGCCTGTGAGCCTGTACGGTCAGGTCTGCGATCTGGACGAGATCAATGCGATTGCGGCGCGTCATGGCGGCATCCCCGTGATCGAAGACGCAGCGCAGAGCTTCGGCGCCAGCTACAAGGGCCGGAAGAGTTGCGGCTTGTCGACCTTTGGCGCCACCAGTTTCTTCCCCAGCAAGCCCCTGGGTTGCTACGGTGATGGCGGCGCCCTGTTCACCAACGACGATGCACTGGCGCAGGCCGCGCGCGAGATCCGTGTGCACGGCCAGAGTCAGCGCTACACCCACACCCGCGTGGGCGTGGGCGGCCGGATGGACACCTTGCAGTGCGCCATCGTCCTGGCCAAGCTCGAACGCTTCGATTGGGAGATTGCGCAGCGGCTCAAGGTCGGCGCGCGCTACCAGGCCTTGCTGGCCGAGTTGCCAGCGTCGCTGGGGGTTCAGCGCTTGGTGGTGCGCGAGGATCGCGACTGCGTCTGGGCCCAGTTCACCCTGCACCTCGATGCCCGTGAAGCGGTGCAGACAGCGCTGCAGGCCGCCGGGGTGCCGACTGCGGTGCATTACCCCAAGCCCATGCACCAGCAACCTGCCTACGCTGCGTACGGCTGCGGCCAGAGCTTCCCGGAGGCCGAAAAGGCTGCGCGCCGGGTGATGAGCCTGCCCATGAGTGCAGACCTGAGCGAAGCCCAGCAGGATCAGGTGCTGGCCGCGCTGCGTCAGGCGCTGATCGACCTGGCGGCGCTCACTCCCGCCTGAGCGCAATGCGCTCGGGCCTGCTCCGCTCCACCCTGACCCTGCTGGCCGGGGGCGTGCTCGCCCAGGCTCTGCCTTTGTTGCTGGGGCCTTGGCTGACGCGGATCTACAGCCCGGAGGAGTTTGGCCAGTTCGCCAGCCTGTGGGCGCTGGCGGCCAATCTGGCGGTGGTGGCCTGCGCCCGCTATGAGTTCGCCCTGCCGCTGGAGACCGAGGAGGCGGACGCTGCGGTCCTGATGGCTTTGTGTGCCCGGCTCTTGCTGGCCATGACTGGTGTGGCGGCGCTGGTGGGCTTGATCATGGCTTGGCTCGCAGAGGCTGGTCAGGGCCCGGCCTTGTTTTTGCCGTTGGCAGTGCTGGCGGGCGGGCTGAGCCAGTGGCTCACGCTTTGGGCCAGCCGGGCAGGGCGCTTCAGTGCCACGGCCCTGGCCCGCGTGCTTCAGTATGGCGGCGCAGCGCTGTTGCAGCTGGGTCTGGGTCTGCTGGCCTTCGGGGTTTGGGGCTTGCTGCTCGGGCCCATTGTTGCGGGTATCGCTGCGGCCCTGGTCTTGGCCCGGCCGGCGCCGGCCGGTGGCTGGCGGATGCTGTGGCGCCAGCCCTGGGCGGATCTGAGGGCCATGGCGCGACGCCATCGCGAGTTCCCTCTGCTCAACACGCCCCATGCCTTTGCCGGGGCCTTGCAGGACAGCCTGGCGCTGTTTTTGTTGGTGTGGTGGCTCGGTGATGCCTCGGCCGGCTTTTGGGCCTTGGCCTTGCGCTATCTGAAGGCGCCGGCGGGTTTGGTGGGCAGTGCCTTGTCGCAGCCGCTGTACACCCGCTTGGTGGCCTTGCAGACCGTCGAACAGGCGCGTCAGCTGGTACAGCGCCTTCTGCTGCTGCTGCTGGCTCTCGGCTTGAGTTTGGCGGCGCTGCTGATGGTCTGGGGGCCGGACCTGTTCGTCTGGCTGTTCGGCGAGCGCTGGCGCGAGGCCGGGCAGTTGGCCCGCGCGCTGGCGCCCTACATCGCCCTGCATTTCGTTGCCTCGCCGCTGTCGGTGGCCACACTGGCCTGGGGTCAGCAGGCCTGGGCGCTGCGTCTGGCGCTGTGGGGGCAGCTGGCCTTTGCCTTGGGCTTGGGGCTGGGCCTGTTCTGGGGCGGCTTGATCGGCGCGGCCTGGGGGGTGTCTGCGATGATGTCGGCCTACTTCATGTACTTTTTCCTGGCCTTGCCCGCCCGCGCCGCCGTGGTTCCGGCGCGTGCGAGCTTGAGTTGAGCTCTTCGCCCGTTTTGTTCCGCCGTCCTGCTTGCTTGATCGAGAGATGAACCGACCTTCCCCGTCCCCTGACACCTTGCCTGCCGCGCCCCTGTGGCGGCGCGCCTGGCAGCCGCTCAAGCTGCTGGCTTCGCGCCTGTGGGGCACGCGCATGGTCTGGGGCTTTGTGCGCGGTGACGGGGTCTTTTTGCCCAACACCCGCATCAGCAACACCAGCGAGGTGTTCGACAGGCCGGCGCTGGATGTGGGCGACCATGTCTTCATCGGTCATTTCAGCGTGCTCGATGCCAGTGGGGGGCTGCACATCGGCGAGGGCTGCCAGATCGGCTTTTTCACCGGCTTGTTCAGCCATTCCAGCCATGCCGCCATCCGCCTGTATGGCCGGGCCTATGTCAGCACGCCCGAGAAGCAGGCCTATTTCAAGGCGCCGGTCTCGCTCGGCCCCTATTGTTTTGTCGGCGCCCATGCCACGCTGCTGCCCGGCACTCGGCTGGGCAAGGGCTGCATCGTGTCGGCCTACTCGCTGGTCAGCGGTGAGTTCCCGGATTTCGCCATCATCGCGGGCAACCCGGCCCAGCAGGTCGGTGACACGCGGCGCATGGACGCGCGTCTGCTGGCCCAGCACCCGGAGCTGCAGCCGCATTACCTGGCCTGGGCCGGCGCCTTGCCGAAGGCCGTCGACGAGGTGCAGGCGTGAGTGAGTTGAAGGCCTTGCGCCTGGTCTTGATCGGCGATGGTGAGAGCCCGCACCTGCTGAAATGGGCGCGGGCGCTGGCGCCGCAGGTGGAGCTTTGGGCGGCCTCTTCGAGGGGGTTTGTGCCCGAATTCGAGGCCTTGCTGCCGGCGGCGCGGCGCTATGCGATGAACACCGACCCGGCGCATGCCGGCGGCAATGTGACCCTGCTCAAGCAGCTGCCGGCGCTGGCGGAATGGCTGGCTCGTGTCGATGCCGATTGGCTGCATGCGCATTACCTGACCTCGCACGGCACCCTGGCCTGGATGGCCCGGCGCGGCTGGCGTCTGCGTGCCCGCATCGCGGGCTCGGCTTGGGGCAGCGACATCCTGGTCACGCCCGAGCAGAGCTGGCCTTACCGCTGGCTCACCCGGAAGGTCTTGAAGGCCTGCAGCGTGTGCACCTCGGACTCGCAGCACATGACGGCCCGCATGCACGAGCTGGGCGCCAGCGAGGTGATGACCTTTCCCTTCGGCCTGGAAGCCATGCCCAAACCGCCGGCTCGCAAGCAGCCCTGGCTGTTTTTTGCCAACCGGGGGCTGGAGCCCATTTATCGGCCCGAACGCGTGATCGACACCTTCGCGGCCATTGCCCGGCAGCAGCCGGAGGCCCAGTTGGTGATCGCCAACGATGGCTCGCTGCGTGCGGCCTTGGAGGCTCAAGCGCAGGCCCTGGGCGCCGGTCTGGCCGGGCGCATTCAGTTTGTCGGTCGCCTGGACGCCAAGCGCCAGGCCGAGCAGTACGCCCTCGCCCGCTGGTATCTGAGCTTGCCGCAGAGTGATTCGGTGGCGGTGTCGGTGCTGGAGGCCATGGCCCATGGCTGCGTGCCGCTGCTCTCGGATCTGCCCGCCAACCACGAGCTGCTGGCGGAGCCTGGCCGCGGCCTGATCCTGGACCCAGAGAACGAGGCCGCCCGCGAAGCCTTGCCGGGCCGTTTGCTGGCGCTGGACACCGCCGCGGCGGCAGCCGCCAACCGCGACTGGGTGGCCCGCCATGGCTTGTTTGCACCGGCGGTGCAGCGCTTCCTGACCCGATTGAAAGAACTGTCTGCCCCGTGAAGATCCTGCTCATCAACCATTACGCCGGCTCACCGCAGCATGGCATGGAGTTCCGCCCCTTCTACCTGGCGCGGGAATGGGTGCGCATGGGTCACCAGGTGCTGATCCTGGGTTCAGTGAAATCGCATGTGCGCGCCACCGAGCCGCAGCCGGGCGTGCAGATCATCGATGGCGTGCACTACTGCTGGTATGACACGCCCGAGTACCAAGGCAATGGGCTGGGGCGCTTGCGCAATATCGGGTCTTTCTGCCGCCAGGTCTGGGGCGATGGCAAGAACCTGGCCGAGGGTTTCCAGCCCGATGCGGTGATCGCGTCCAGCACCTACCCCATGGACATCTGGGTGGCGCGCAAGATTGCGCGTCTGGCCCGTGCGCAGCTGGTCTACGAGGTGCACGACCTCTGGCCCCTGTCGCCGATCGAGCTCTCGGGCATGTCGCCTTACCATCCCTTTGCCATGCTTTGCCAGAAGGCCGAGAACGACGCCTACCGCGATGCCGATGTGGTGGTCTCCATGCTGCCCAAGGTGCATGAGCACATGGCTGCCCATGGCCTGGACCTGCGCAAGCTGCACATCGTGCCCAATGGCATTGCGCTGGACGAGTGGTCCGACACAGCGCCGCCCGTGCCGCTGCAGGGCGAGCTTGCCGCGCATCTGGATGCCTTGGCGGCGCAGGGCCAGCTGGTGCTGGGCTATGCGGGCTCGCACGGCCTGCCCAATGCACTCGATGTGCTGCTCGATGCGGCCCGCCTGTTGCAGCAGGCGCCCGAGGGCAGCCCGGCTCGGCGTGTGGCCATCGTCATGGTCGGCGGTGGCCACGAGAAGGCGCGCCTGCAGGCTCGCGTGGCGGCCGAGGGCCTGAGCCAGGTGCGCTGTTTCGACGCCATCCCCAAGGCCCAGATCCCCGCCTTGCTGGCTCGCTTTGACATCGCCTACATCGGCTGGCAGCGCACGCCGATCTACCGCTTCGGCATCGCACCGAACAAACTGATGGACTACATGATGGCGCGCCGTCCGGTGCTGCATTCGGTGGAGGCCGGCAATGACCCGGTGCGCGAAGCGGGCGCCGGCCTGACCGTGCCGCCGGAGGACGCGCAGGCGGTGGCCGATGGCGTGCTGCGCCTGGCGGCCCTGAGCGCGGCGGAGCGCGCCGCCATGGGCGAGCGTGGCCGCGCCTTTGTGTTGGCCGAGCACAGCTATCCGGTGCTGGCGAGGCGCTTTTTAGCAGCTCTGTCGGTTCTGGCGCCGAATTCTGAGCATGCAGGTGCGCAGCCATGATCCAGCGCCAGACCGAGCTCGACGCCATCGCCCAGCGCTACCAGCGCCGCGCCGCGGCCGGCCTGGGCGATCGCTACAGCTTGCTGCGGCCCGAGGTCTGGCAGATGCTGCAGGAGCGCCAGCGTGCTTTGCTGCGTGAGCTGGCGGTGCGGCCCGGTGCCGTGGCGGACTGGCGGCTGACCGAGGTGGGCTGCGGCGCCGGTGGCAATTTGCTGGAGTTTTTGCGCCTGGGCCTGCGGCCCGAACATCTGCAGGGCGTCGAGTTGCTGCCCGAGCGGCACGCCGCTGCGCGCGAGTTTCTGCCCGCGGCGCTGCAGCTGCACCTGGGCGATGCCTCGGCGGCGGCCATCGAGGCACAGAGCCAGGACTTGATCCTGCAGTCCACGGTGTTCTCCTCGATTCTGAGCGACAGCGTGCAGCAGGCCGTGGCCCAGGCCATGTGGCGCTGGCTCAAGCCGGGCGGTGCCGTGCTCTGGTACGACTTCATCGTCGACAATCCACGCAATGCCGATGTGCGCGGCGTGCCGCTGGCGCGTGTGCGGGCCCTGTTCCCTGAGGCGGATTCCATCCGCTGGCAACGCCTGACCCTGGCGCCGCCGCTGGCGCGCTGGGTGTGCCGCCTGCATCCGCAGGCCTACAGCTGGTTCAACAGCATCCCCTGGCTGCGCACCCATGTGCTGGCTGTGATCGAGAAGAAAACGTCGTCTGTCCGAAATGTCCGCCATGAGTGAGTCGCCCCTGCCGTTCCTGCCCTTTGCCTTGCCCGAAATTGGTGAGGACGAGATCCATGAGGTGGTGGACACCTTGCGCTCCGGCTGGGTGACCACCGGCCCCAAGGCCAAGCGCTTCGAGCAGGAGTTCGCTGCCTTCCTTGGCGAGCCCGAGATCGAGTGCATCGCCGTCAACTCCGCCACCGCCGGCCTGCACCTGGCGCTGGAGGCCATGGGTATCGGCCCCGGCGACGAGGTCATCACCACCACCCACACCTTCACCGCCACCGCCGAGGTGGTGCGTTATCTCGGTGCGGACGTGGTGCTGGTGGACATCGACCCCGCAACCCTCAACATCGATCCACGTCTGGTTGAGGCCGCCATCACGCCCCGCACCCGCTGCATCATTCCGGTGCATTACGCCGGCCTGGCGGTGGACATGATTGCCATCCTGGATATCGCTCGCAAGCACGGTCTGCGTGTGCTGGAAGACGCCGCCCATGCCCTGCCCACCACGCTGGAGAAGGAACTGATCGGCACCATGGGCAGCGACGCTACGGTGTTCAGCTTCTACGCCAACAAGACCATGACCACGGGTGAGGGCGGCATGCTGGTGACGCGAAATGCCGAGCTGGCCAAGCGGGCCAAGGTCATGCGCCTGCATGGCATGAATCGCGATGCCTTTGACCGCTTCACTGCCAAGGTGCCCAGCTGGTATTACGAGATCGTGGCCCCGGGCTTCAAGTACAACCTGACCGATATCGCAGCGGCGCTGGGCATCCACCAGCTCAAGCGCATCCAGACTTTTCAGGCACGGCGCGAGCAGATCGCGGCGGCCTACAACGAGGCCTTTGCGGACCTGCCTTTGATCTTGCCGCCCAAGGCCGTCGAGGGTGATGTGCACAGCTGGCATCTCTATGTGCTGCGCCTCAGCGATGCGGCCAAGATCGAACGTGACGCCTTCATCGAGGCCATGTTCGCCGCCGGCATTGGCTGCAGCGTGCACTACATCCCCTTGCATCTGCAGCCCTACTGGCGCGAGCGCTACGGTCTGACGCCCGAGCAGTTCCCGCATTCGCAAAAGGCCTACGAGCGCAGCTTCAGCATTCCGCTTTACACGGCCATGAGCGATGCCGATGTGCAGCGCGTGATTGCGGCCGTCCGCCGCATCGCGCTGGCTTGAGCGCCTTGCCGGACCGGATGCTTCACCACCATGGCCAAGCGCTTGTTTGATGTGTTCTGCGCAGGCCTGGGGCTGCTGCTCCTGTCGCCGCTGTGGATCCTGGTGGCGATCTGGATCAAGCTCGATTCGCCCGGCCCGGTCCTGTTTAGGCAGGAGCGGGTGGGGCGCTTTGGCCAGCCTTTTTTCATTCACAAGTTCCGCAGCATGCGGGTGGATGCGCCGGCCAGGGGCCCGCAGATCACGGTGGGGGATGACCCGCGCATCACCCGCAGCGGCCGCTTTCTGCGCGCCAGCAAGATCGACGAGTTGCCGCAACTCTGGGATGTGTTGCGCGGCGCCATGAGCCTGGTCGGGCCCCGGCCCGAGGTGCCACGCTATGTGGCGCTGTACACACCGGAGCAGCGCGAGCTGGTGCTGTCGGTGCGGCCGGGCATCACCGACCCAGCGTCATTGCAGTTCCGCCATGAGAGCGAGATCCTGGCCCGCGCGGCCGACCCGGAGCGCGAGTATGTCGAGGTCATCCTGCCCGCCAAGCTGCGGATCGCGGGCGACTATGTGCGCGACGCCAGCGTCTGGGGTGATCTGCGCCTGATCCTGGCCACGCTCGGCGCTCTGCGCCACTAAAGCCGATGTTCGGCCTCTGCTGAATTGCCCTGCCCACCACAACAAAAAGAAACAGAATCGCTGCCATGAATTGGTTGTCTCTTGATGCCTTCCTGACCCGCATCCGGCCACAGCGTGAGGCCTTGGCCTTGCTGCTGGACCTGGCCGTGGTTGCTCTGGCCTGGCAGGCCACTTATCTGTTTCGACTGGGGTTTGAGCGCTGGTTCAGTGCGCGCCCGGGCTATGACCACTGGGTCCTGCTGGGGTTTGTGTTGTTGTATGCCCTGGTGCTCAAGGGCCTCAAGGTGCCCAAGGGCATGTGGCGTTTTTCGGGCTTTGGTGAGGTTCAGCGCCTGGCCCTGGCCTGCCTGATCGCCGGCCTGATCGGTGCCACCCTGGTCTTGATGGCCCAGCTCAGCAAGGTGCCGCGCGCCGTGCTGGCTTTGCATCCACTCTTTACCCTGATGGGCCTGGCCATGCTGCGCATGGGCTATCGCATGCTCTACGAGCACATGCGCAGCCGCATCAGCGGCAGCGCTCAGGAACAGCGTCGCGCCCTGGTGATGGGCGCGGGCGATGCCGGGCGCCTGCTGGTGGCCGGCATCCAGCACAGCCAGGGTTGGGTGGTGGTGGGCTATCTGGACGATGCGCCCGAGAAACGGGGCGCGCGCGTCGGCGGCGTCCCGGTGCTGGGCGGTCTTGAACAGGTCAAGCAATTCTCCGAACTGCACGGCATCACCCATGTGATTGTGGCCATGCCCGCAGCGAGCGCGGCCCAGCGCCGCCGCGCCCTGGATATGGCCGCCCAGGCCGGCCTGCCGGTGCTGACCGTGCCCAGCAGCCAGGAACTGCTGGCCGGTCGCAACGTCGATCAGGTGCGCGACATCGAGCCCGAGGATCTGCTGGGGCGAGAGCCCGTGGAATTGGACGAAGGCGGCATCAGCGAATGCCTGAATGGCAAGGTGGTCCTGATCACCGGCGCGGGCGGCTCCATCGGCTCTGAGTTGTGCCGGCAAGTGGCCCGTTATGGCCCCTCGAGGATCGTCCTGTACGAACTCTCAGAGTTCGCGCTCTACACCATCGAACAGGAACTGGGCGAGAAGTTCCCTCACATCCCCTTGGTTCGCCTGGTTGGCGATGTGAAGGATCTTGAGCATCTGCGTTACGTCTTCGGCAAGTACAAGCCCCAGATCGTGTTCCATGCTGCGGCTTACAAGCATGTGCCGCTGATGGAAGAAGAGAACGCCTGGGCATGCCTGCGCAACAACACCCTCGGTACCTACAACGCCTGCCAGGCAGCAGCCGAACACGGCGTCGAGCGCTTCGTTCTCATCAGCACCGACAAGGCCGTCAACCCGACCAATGTGATGGGCGCCACCAAGCGCGCCGCAGAGCTGGTCATCAGCCATATGGCTGGCGAATGCGAAAAGAAGGGCCAGCCCACCAAGTTCATGGCCGTGCGTTTCGGCAATGTCCTGGGCTCAAGCGGCAGCGTGATCCCCAAGTTCAAGGAACAAATCGCCAAGGGCGGGCCGGTCACGGTGACGCATCCGGACATCACGCGCTACTTCATGACGATTCCGGAGGCGGCGAGGTTGGTGGTGCAGGCGGGGGCGATTGGGGAGTCGGGGCAGGTGTTTGTGCTGGATATGGGAGAGCCAGTGAAGATTGTCGACCTAGCCAAGACCATGATTCGGATGAGTGGGAAGGATCTCAGGGAGATCCGGATCGAGTTCTCGGGTTTGAGGCCGGGGGAGAAGCTTTACGAGGAGCTTCTGGGTGACGAGGATACGACTCTGGCTACGCGGATACTCGGGCTGCGAGTCGCTAGGCTCGGCGACCGTGTCGCGGACGACGCTGCGGTCAGGATGCTGCTGGCGGCCCTTGAATCGGGCGAGTTGGCCGGCGAAGGGCCGGCCGTCCGCGAACTGTTAGGAAACTTGCCGCTGTGCTACAGCGGGCGAGCCTGACTTGCCGATGTAGCCATTGCACTCACGCGTAGAGCGCCATCAGAACTGGCTGTTCGTCACATGTCGCACGCTGTAGGGCGCAAGCTCACGCAGGTGACTTCTTCCAAACCTTTCGGTTCACGAAGTCGGTGTAGCTGATGATGATTCGCAGCACCTTGTCCGAAACATTGGCCGGCGCGTAGTCGTTGACCAAGCGCAGCAGGCGTTCATTGCCGCGAGGCTGAGCTTCCAGTACGCGTAGGCCGTCCAGCACGCGCTCTACGTCCAGCCCAACCATCATGACAGCGGCCTCTTCGACGCCCTCGGGGCGCTCGTGCACCTCGCGGAGGTTCAGTGCTGGGAAGTTGAGGATCGATGACTCCTCGGTGATGGTGCCGCTGTCCGACAGTACCGCCCGAGCGCGGGTCTGCAGGTGAATATAGTCCAGGAAGCCGAAAGGCTTCATGAACTGCACTTGCGGTTGCACCTTCACGGCGTCGCCCAACTGTTCCAGTCGCTTGCGCGTGCGCGGATGAGTGGAGACGATGACCGGCTCGTCATAGCGCTCGGCCAGTGTGTTCAGCACCGCCAACAGGCGCTGCAGGTTCTCGGCCGAGTCGACGTTCTCCTCGCGATGCGAGCTCACGACGAAATAGCGTCCGGCGGTCAGACCCTGGCGGGTCAGGATGTCGGAAGCCTCGATGCGGTCGCGGTAATGCTCGATCACCTCACGCATCGGACTGCCGGTGCAGATCACTTGATCAGGTGGCAGGTTCTCGCGCAGCAGGTAGTCGCGGGCGATCTGGCTGTAGGTGAGGTTGATGTCGGAGGTGTGGTCGACGATGCGCCGGTTGATTTCCTCGGGTACGCGAAAGTCGAAGCAGCGGTTGCCGGCCTCCATGTGGAAGATCGGCACCTTGCGGCGCTTCGCCGCGATCGCAGCCAGGCAGCTATTCGTGTCGCCCAGGATCAGCAGTGCGTCGGGCCCCGTCTGTTCGATCACCTTGTCCACATTCATGATGACCTGCGCGATGGTCTCCGCGGCCGTGCCGCCGGCCGCTTCCAAGAAGTGGTCCGGCTTGCGGATACCCAGATCGCTGAAGAAGACTTCGTTGAGCTCGTAATCGTAGTTCTGGCCCGTATGGACCAGTACGTGCTCGCAGAAGCGGTCCAACTTGTCGATCGTACGCGACAGCCGGATGATTTCCGGCCGCGTGCCGACGACCGTCATCACCTTAAGCACGGACGGCCTCCCGCACGATGTCCAGCTTCATCAGCACTTCCTTGACGCCCTCGACGTCTAGGCGATGCGTGTTGTGGGACGTGTAATCCTCGATGCGCGAGATCTCGGTCTCCCCCTGCACGAAGTACTTGTCGTAGTTCAGATCGCGGGAGTCGGCCGGGATGCGGTAGTAGCCGCCCAGGTCCTCGGCGCGGGCCATCTCCTCGCGGGACACCAGCGACTCGTACAGCTTTTCGCCGTGACGCGTGCCGATGACCTTGACCTCGGTCTGGGCCTTGAGCAGCTCGCGCAGCGCCTGCGCCAGGTCGCCGACTGTGGATGCGGGGGCCTTCTGCACGAAGATGTCTCCTGGGCGCGCATGCTCGAAGGCGTACAGCACCAGGTCCACCGACTCCTCCAGTGACATCAGGAAACGGGTCATCGCCGGGTCCGTCACCGTCAGCGACTTGCCCGCGCGCAACTGGTCCAGGAACAGCGGGATCACCGAGCCGCGGGAGGCCATCACGTTGCCGTAGCGCGTGGCGCTCAGCACCGTCTTGCCCGGGTCGCACAGACGCGACTTGGCGATCATGACCTTCTCCATCATCGCCTTGGACATGCCCATGGCGTTGATCGGATATACGGCCTTGTCGGTGCTCAACACGACGCAGCGGCTGACCTCGTTGGCGATGGCCGCGCGGATGACGTTCTCGGCGCCGACGATGTTGGTGCGCACCGCCTCCATCGGATAGAACTCGCAGGACGGGACCTGCTTGAGCGCCGCGGCGTGGAACACGTAGTCAACCCCGCGCAGCGCATCATGCACCGCGTCGTAGTCGCGCACGTCGCCGATGTAGAACTTCACCTTGTCGTTGTTCAGCGCAATCCGCATGTCTTCCTGCTTCTTCTCGTCGCGGCTGAAGATGCGGATCTCGGCGAAGTCGGAATGCAGGAAGCGCTGCAGGACGGCGTTGCCGAAGCTGCCGGTGCCGCCGGTAATTAGGAGGGTCTTGTCTTTGAACATGATGGAAACCGTGTCTGTGGAGTCGAGTCTCAGCCGAACGCACGCATACGCTGCACGAGTTCGGGCCAGTCGGGCGGCTGGTAGCCGGTGGCCTCGCGGAAGCGGGAGGAGTCGAGCGAACGATCGATCACCAGGCGATCGTCCGGCGTGATGACGGTGTCGCGGCCATAGGCCTGCGCGACGAGCGTCAGCAACGCGTGCTTGTCGATGGGGGCGGCCGACACGTGGTACAGGCCACGCAGCTCGGGATGCGGCAGCACGTGATCGCGGATCACGCGGGCCAGTTCGATCGTGGGCAGCCCGGAGAAGATCGCGCGGGTGAAACCCTTGACGCCACCCGTCTGCGACAGGAACCAGCCCACCAGGCCGTGCGCGCTGTCGAGCTCGTGGCCGATGATCGACGTGCGCAACGTGACGGCGTGGGGGTAGTCCACCTCGCCCATGTGCTTGCTGCGCCCGTACAGGTCGGTGGCGTTAGGCGTGTCGCTCTCGCGGTAGTTGCCGGCGGTGCCTGAGAACACGCAGTCGGTGCTGATGTGGACCAGCCGGGCGCGGGCCACCTCGCACAGCCGCGCCAGACGGTGGGGCAGCAGCGCGTTGATCGGGATCGCGGCCAGCGGGTCGTCCGCCTCGGCCAGCTGCTTGATCAGGCCGACGCAGTTGATGACGACGTCAGGCCGGGTGACAGCGAACAGGCGCGCCAGGCTGTCGGCGTTGTCGACATCGACACCGGTGACGATGTGTGGGTGCAGCGCGGCGGGCAGCTTGCGCAGCAGCGCGGCGGAACGCGCCGAGCCGGACACGCGGTAGCCGTCGCTCTCGGCGAAAAGGCGCAGCACGGCGTTGCCGAGCATGCCGGAGGCACCGATCACCAGGATGTGGAGGGGAGAGGTCATGTTGATTGCTTGTCTTTGGCGTCCACCTGGGAACGTGTGTAGCGGACGCCGCCGGCCAGTTGCCGGAAGCGTGCGGTCAGCTTGGCCGCCAGCGCGTCGGGCGCGAAATGCTGCTCGTAGTAGCGGCGGCCGGATTCGCCCATTGCCTGGCGTGCCTCGGGCGTCATCGCGTGAAGGCGCAGTATGCCTTCGGTCAGCGCCGCGGCGTCCTCGGCGGGGGCAGCCAGACCGGCACCGGCCTCCTGCACCACCCGCGCGCCTTCACCATCCAGCGAGGCGAGGATGGGACGGCCCGCGGCCAGGTAGGCCTGCACCTTGCTCGGCACGGTCTGCGCGAGGATCTCGCCCTTGCTGAGACTTACCAGCAGCGCGTCCGCCTGCGCGAGCAGTCCTGGCATGGCCTGCGGCGGGAAGCGGCCGGCCAGCACAAGGTTGTCCAGCCCGCGGCGGGCGATCTCGCCCTCCAGCCATGCCAGGCGGCTGCCGCTGCCCATCATCACCAGGCGCAGGCCGGGCTGACGGCCGGCCAGCAGCGCGGCGGCCTCGACCACGGTCTCCAGCGCCTGCACGGTGCCGAAGTTGCCGGCGAACACGACGTTGAAGCCTGCGGGCAGCGTCAGAGCGGGCGCGCCTTGCGGGGGGGCGCTGAAGGCCAGCTCGCCGGGATTGGGGTGGTACTCCACCGGCGTGCGGCCGGCCATCGCGCGCACGGGCGCCTCGAAGGCGTGGGACTGCACGAGCAGCAGGTCGTTGCGGCGGTAGATCCAGCGCACGACGGTCGCAACCGCGGCCAGCAGCCGCGGATTGCGCACGAAGCCGGTGACCTGGAGGCTTTGCGGCCAGAGGTCCTGAACCCAGGTCACCAGCCGCGCGCCCTTGACGCGCTTGATCACGATGCCGGCGATGGCCTGCAGGATCGGCGAGGTGCCGTAGACGAAGACCACGTCGAAGCGTTGGCCGCGCAGGGACCAGGGCCCAAGCACGGACGCCGCCGCGAGGAAGGACAGGTAGTTGGCGACCAGGCGCTTGGCGCCGCCGCGTCCGCGCGGGCACAGCGGCACGCGATGGATGCGGTAGCCCGACGGGTGGGTCTGCACGCCCAGCCCAGTGGCCGTGTACCCGTCGAGGATGGTGCCCTCCGGATAGTTCGGCTGGCCGGTGAGCACCGTCACCTCGCAACCCGCCTGGATCAGCGATTCCGCGACCTCGTTGATGCGGAAGGTCTCAGGCCAGAAGTGCTGGCTGAGGATCAGGACCTTCATGCGTGCGAGGCGGCCGGCAGGGACGCGCGAACGATCTCGTCCTTCTGCTCGGCGGTCGGGTAGCTGATCAGCACGGCGCGGTACTGACCCTTGAAAACGAAGAAGCTGCCGGCGCACGCGCCGACCACGCCGCATTCCTTGATGAGCGCGCCGATGTCCTGCAACGAACCCGCGCCGCCCAGCACCGACATGGGCAGCCGGGTGGCCTCGCGGATCTTGCGTGCCAGCGCGAGGTCGTAGCCCTTCATCTGGCCGTCGCGGTCGATCGAGTTGATAACCACTTCGCCGGCGCCCAGGCGTTCGGCTTCCTTGGCCATCTCCAGCGCGGTCTTGCCGCTGTTTTTGCGCCCGTTGTGGGTCCAGACCTCCTGCTTGCCGAAGAGGCTGGTCTTGATGTCCAGCACCACGACGACGCTCTGGCTGCCGACTTCGGCGGCGATGCGCGAGATCAGGGTGGGATCCTCGATCGCGGCGGCGCTCAACGCCACCTTCTCGACGCCCAGTCCGATGATGCGCTTGGCCTGCTCGACGGTGCGCACGCCGCCGCCGTAGCACAGAGGCATGCGGCACTCGGCCGCGAACTGCGCGATCAGACGGAAGTTGGGCTCGCGGCCCTGCACGGTGGCGTCGATGTCCAGGACGATCAACTCGTCCGCTTCCTTCTCGTTGAAGATCTTGACCGCGTTGATGGGGTCGCCGACGTACTTGGGGTCCTTGAACTTGACCGTCTTGACCAGCCCGTCGTCGTGGACGAGCAGGCAGGGAATGATGCGGGGGCGCAGCATGTCAGAGCTCCGCGAAATTCTTCAGGAGCTGGGCACCGAAGTGGTGGCTCTTCTCCGGGTGGAACTGGACGCCGTGGACGTTGCCGGCGCTGACGGCGCAGCTGAACGTCTTGCCGTAACTCGACACTGCTGCCGCGTGCGCCGGATCCCTGCACTCGAAGTAGAACGAGTGCAGGAAGTAGAAGCGCGCGTCGGTGGTCAGGTCCTTGAACAAGCCATGGCCGGGCGCGGGCTGGACATCGTTCCAACCCATGTGCGGCAGCAGCAGGTCCGGCTGGTTGAGTGCCTTGAAGCCCTTGACCTCGCCGGGGATCCAGCCCAGGCCGGCCAGACGGCCCTCGTCGCTGCGTTCGGCCAGTATCTGCATGCCGACGCAGATGCCCAGCACGGGCACCTTGTCGCCCAGCACCAGTTCATCCAGGCGGGCGCGCATGCCGGAGCGATCCAGCTCCTCCATCGCGTGATCGAAGGCGCCGACGCCGGGCAGGATCAGGCGGGTGGCGTCCGCGAGGTCGTCCACGTTCTTCGCGAGCCCCACCGGAACGTTGAGCCGCTTGTACATGTTCTGGAAGGCCAGGATGTTTCCCAGCCCGTAGTCGATGATCCTGATCATCGGATGATGGCCCGCTGGACGCCAACAGCTCGCATGACTTTTGTACCCAACTCAATCAGCCCTTGCCGGGACTTGTAGTCACGCCAGGTTTTGTTGGGACCATCGTGTAAAGCACGCAATTCATCAACCGAAATGTCGAGTTTGGTCGCAATGTACTCAAAGTCCTGAGCAATCGTGGCCTCGTCGTAAGCGGGTTTGGCAATCTTTTCCAGAGCCTCGTCGCGACTCATCTGATTCGTCAAGATCAAGCTGGAAAAGTGTGCGCGGCGCTTGTCATAGCCAAACTTGGTTGGCTGCCAGTAGCCTTCATAGAAGCGGGTGAAGCGCGACTCATAGTGCTTGTGTGCGTACTTTTGCCAGCCGAACTTATCGATCAGCAATTGCATGGCTTCATCTTTGATGTACGGAACACAATTTAGCGGGCGCCAGACCTGTACACCCTTGATATAGCGGAAATACAGCTTGTAAGTGAAAATGTCTGAAAGAGGGAAGGTTTTCAGGGGGCGGGTTCCAAACTGGCTGTGGATGTCTCGCAACTGAACCAAATCCGAGGCGTGGTAAGCCCATTCCAATGGTTCGCGCACGCACTCGGTCGAATAGTTCCCTCCGTTGAGGATGTACTTGATTTTGTGCTTGGCTGCAAAATTATAGAGAGTCGCAAAGAACGCATGGTCCTGTGGCGTGTCGAGGTGGGGAACTTGGGCCTTGAAATAGGCCAGTTGCAGGTCCTTCATTTCCTGCCAGTTGATCACCTCAGTGTGCAATTGCAAGCCCAGGCCGTCGACGATGCACTCAATGTTGTGCACTGCCTGCTGTGAATTCCAGCCGGCATCGACGTGGAAGATCAGCGGCCGAAGACCGAACTTTTCCTTCGCGAGATAGGCTAAATACGAACTGTCAACTCCGCCACTGATGCCGAGCAGACAGTCATATTCACGGCCCTCACCATCCTTGCGGATTCTCGCCACCATGGTGTCAATTTCGGCCTGGCCACGCTCGTCCGTGTGCCAGTTCGGCAGTATGTTGGTGAAGTAGTTGCTGCAATAGTCACAACGACCATTTGAATCGAACGAAATGTGCGAGTCGCTCGTATCCATGATGCAATTGCTACAGATTGCATAAGGTCTTTTTTTGCTGGCGTTATTCGTCATGATTTGCAAGCGGGTGACGCAATTGGGTGATTTGACTTAAAGCTGGTGCTAGGTCTAGGCGATTAAGCAGGGTTGACTACTTTGCTGTAGACCTTAAACAGCTTGCGTGCATTAGTGGCGGGATCAAAATTGTTGTGCGCCAATCGCTGAGCATTCTCGCCCATGCGGCGCACTTCGTCTCGATTTTGCGCAAAATGCAAGATTGCTGTAGTCAGCGCTGGCACATCACGGGCAGGAATGGCCAAGCCCGTTTCACCATGAACTAATGTGTCTGCGCGGGGATTGTCGACGCAGACGATGGACGGCACCCCTGAAAATGCTGCCTCAAAGACCGGGCGTCCAGGTGCGTCGTAGTACGAAGGGAAGCATAGGACGTCCAACCGATCATAGACGCACTTAATATCAAATGTAGGGCCTATGAGATGAAAGGTATCACCAAGCTGCTCTTGTTCGACCCGTTCAGCCAGCATGCTTTGGACATTCTGGGCCAGACCGGCTTTGGCGAGTAACCAAGCCTTTAGTCCCTTGTCTTCCATGGTCACGCCGCCGACGATCAAAAATTCGACATCATGTCCGGCCTTACGCAAAGCGATGGCCGAATCAAGTAACTCAAACAGCCCTTTTGAATGGTGCAGGTTGCCAATAAACCCTACCTTTAACGAACTCGGGCGCAGGCGATCCAGTTTTGCGATGATCGCCATATCTGGTTGCCCGGCTCGTTTGGCTGTAAACGAGTTCTGGATGACCTCTACCTGTAGGTCAGCAGGTAGCGTCGCTCGCGTGTTTTCGTTGATTGCCACGATAGCATCTGCGTCCTTTTTGAGTCTCGCATTGAGCCAGCGGCAGCGCCATGAGCTTTCACTCACCCGTTCAAGAGAGCGAACATGGACGACCAGCGGCGCACCAAAAATCCACTTTGCCAATATAGCGGGAATAATATAGACGGCCTCGTTGACGTGAATTAGGTCAACTTTCCCCCAGCGGCGTTTCGCCTTCATCAAGGCTGCAATCGTGAAGGGAAAGTGGAATAACTCGCGCAGCAGCACCAGCCATCGAATGCCTCGATAGTAGCTATAACGGGTATTGTCGAACTTGGTCAGTCCGCGCGTGACGACCACATCTGCGGCGACCTGTCTGTACACATCAAGCGCAGTTCCTTCGGCCGCCAGAAATAATGGTTTCACAGCACCCGCTGGCAATGCGCGAACCGCCTCGAACAAGCTGCGGGAAGCGCCGCCGAACGGACCGTCGCCGTCAATGTATAGAACGTTCATCGACATATTATTCCGACGTACGAGTCAGGTCATGCCCAGTTACTGTGTGGGTGACGTCAGCATTGTATTGAATGCGCTCAAGTTTCTTGCCCGGAACGTATTTAAGGATGTCATGGTTGCCTGGAATGCGCTCCATGTTAGTTCCATCGAGTCTGTATAAGTCACCTGTTTGTGTGCAGCGCCATTCGCCGCTGCCTTCGAGAGGTAGCGGGATCTTCCCACCGTAGGCGCTAACCCAGCCTACTCGACGCGCTGGAGAGCCAATCATTAATGACCACGGAAGCGAGTCGTGCGTGAGGGTGCTGCCGGCCGCCAAGAACGTGCCTTCCCCGATGGTAATGCCCGGCACTACAGTAGCGTTGGCGCCGAGAGTAGCTCCGGTTTTGACGATGGTCTTGTCAAATGTTGCTCGGCGGTTAACCGCAGCACGTGGGAACGAAATATGAGTGAACACCATAAACGGTGCACAAAAAACAAAATCATGCAATTCGACGTGGGAAAAGATCGACACGGAGTTCCCGAGTCGACAACCATTACCCACCACGGCATTGTTACCAACGTAGACGTTTTGGCCGAGGTTGCAATTCTCTCCAATTATCGCTTGCTTTTCAACGTGGCAAAAGTGCCAAATGGAACTAAAGTTTCCAATCTGAGCACCTGGATCTACGATAGCTGAGGAATGTATGTAAATTTCTGACATGGTTCAAGGCGGATCAATAGAGGTTGAATTTTTAAATGGAGAGTTTCGTGTTAACTGGTGAAATTCTTTTGCGTTGTACTTTCAATGCCCGGAGATCCAGGGGGGCTCCAGCTAGCGCGAGTGCGGCTAATATGTAGGTAAAATATAAATATCTTGGGGCAAAAATTGGTGTTATGCAAAAGAATACTAAAAATATAACCGCTAAAAATAAGAAATCTGAACTTAGTTTTAGCTTCTTCTGGAGTGCTAGCGTGGTAAACATAGCAAATGCGATTGCGCAATGGCCCGCAATGAAGAAGTCGTTGTAAAGTTCGACTGGATTTAGTATTTTGTCTATTTTAAAGCCCATGCCGAATAGCAGGTGGAAGGCTTTGAGTGGAAACACTATAAAGTACAGTCCGCTATTCTGCGCTTGTAGCAGGCGTTCGAAAATCCCGCTCCCGCCGTCCTCGTAGTTCTCAATGGAGAGTTGAACATACAAAAGTATGGGTTCTATAAGAGGAAGGATGGCTTGATAAGCTATCGATATGGTAATTAGCATCAAGAATAGAAGTTTTATTCTGCTAGATAGTAGATTTCTATACTTGCTAATAAGCACCACTGCAATGTAGAAAATGGCCAGTTGCCAGCGAACAAAAGTTGAAAGTATAAAGGCTAAAATAAGTGAATGAATGGATCGGCTTGAGAAGGCGTTCAAGGCAAACGCTAGAAATGGAAATAGAAAAATTTCCTTGTTTACGGAAAGAAGGCTTGATAGGGTGATAGGGCTAATTAGTAGCAGCCCCGCAAACAGAAGGGTGCTGATTTTTAGTGTTCTGGCGATTTTAATAATTGAACACGTAAAGATGCAAACATTAAAAAGCAATATTAAGTAGTTATTGCCTTGGAATATATTGAGGATCATCATCGGCCCCAAATAATTTGCGTCGATTTTTATGTAGGATCCTTCGAAATTTTCGGCATCACCTTGGTAAGTCTTTATATAAGTGTTGGAGTCGGCAAAAAATTGTAAGGAGGGCAGCGTTTCCTGAAGTTGGTCGTTTCCAATCAGGAACAAAAATCCCATACCAAACAAACTCAGTGTCAACATCAAGATCACTAAGGAGACCTCCTGTGTTGTTCTTGAGATTGCTATTTTTCTCATCAATTAAGGCCTTGGTCGGCAAGGAATCTCTGGAAGTTGGATTTCCAGTTTTTTCGCCATATACGCTCAGATTCGATCGGATTTTTATGCGTAGTGCAATCGGCTTGCCCCAATATATCGATCAGTGAATCAGCGGATTGAAATGTTTTGAAAGGGTGATTTGGATATCCGAAACGAGATTTCGGGGTGTCCCAAATAAGTATATTCTTTGCGATTCCAACGGCTTCAAATAGTCCGGTTGAAACTTCGCTTACTACCGTATGGGCTGTTTTGAATGACTGATATATGTCGGCGTTCGTGTCTATTTGAATTCCGTCGAGATCAGTCATTTGCATCGCCCGAGTTCTTTCTAAGGGGTGTGGGCGCAGAACAATTCTTAGACCCAAGGATTTGGCTCGTTTGCCAAGGTTTCGAGCTAAATTGAGGTATAGATTGAACTCAATTCCATCGCTCAGTATTAAGATGTTTTTCTGGTCTAAGGCTTGGGCGTTAAGTTTCCCAAGCCTTTCTTCGCGGTGTGGATTTCCAATTGCCCATTTTTTGATTGGGGAGTTGATTTGTTCGATCCACCATTCACCGTAACCTAAGAAATGGTCGGGTAGTGTTCGCTGATAGACAGTGCTCTCGCGAATTGAAGGTGCGAAATTGTAGGCGTCGTGCCCCGCCGATATCGCGCCGTGCTGGTATTCAGCGGTGTGAATGCCGAGGGATTTTGCTGCCGCAATTAGGCACGCCGACGGTCCGTAACAACCGGCTCCTACCATTAAGAGTTTTGGTCGGATACGGCTCAATAGTTTGGTGTAAGCACCGTACTGCCAAGGCATGGAGGCTGCCTTGCGCGCTAGCATATGTGCTAAAGCATTGAAGCGCTGGGCATCCAGTATCCAACCTAAATGTTGCAGTGCGCGATCCGTCACCAGTTTGATTAGTTCGCTTGCTTGGCGTTCATGGACGGAGCTAACACGAATTCGTCCCAGGACTGCATTCGTGGCCTGCCAAGGGGCATGTAGCATTAGGCGATCATGGCGGCGCGGGAAAGGCCAACGCCACTCGAAGTGATCAGCCAGCACAAGACTATCTTCGGGATTGAGGGACACGAAATGGTCGCTCAGACGGTTGAACCATTGCCCTTCGATCCACTGGTCCGCAACACCTTCGGCGGTGATGCACAGAGTTGCGCGTACGCCATGGATGCGTTGTTGTTGCATGTTGTGGGCGACTGATCGCACCATTGTCGTGGCCGCTTTTGTCCACGATTTGGCTGCATTGGAGGCCCCAGTTAGGCGCACACCGTAGAGCAGGTCTGACATCATCATCCGGAAAAGGGCCACTCGTACCTGCGGCCACAGCGGCAGTTCCGTGGCATGACAGCGGAAATCCACCAACGCCGGATCATCTTCGACTATCAGGAGATCGCGCAGCGTGAGTTCGGAGCTCGAGTGCTGACTCATTCGCTCCCCCGCTTGACACGGATGCGTCGCGCCGGCACCCCACCCCAGATTTCCGAAGGGGGCACCGAACGGGTGACCACCGAGTTAGCGCCCACCACTGCGTTGTCGCCGATCGTGACGCCAGGGCCGATGTAGGTATTGGCGCCTATCCATGCGCCGTTCCCGATGCGCACCGAACCCGATAACGTCGGAGGAGAGCCGAGCCTGAAGTCGGCATCTGGCTGCGCGGATGACGTGTAGATCCGAACGTTGTGGGAGATGCTGCAGAGGTTCCCGACGCTCACGCCTTCCCCTGACGCAGCTTGCAGGCTGCAAAGCTCCCCTACATAGCTGTGCTCACCCAGCGTAATGCGCCCCTTGCCGTAGAGCTGAATGCCAGCGCCGTTGAAGCGAAAACTCGGCGCGATATCGTATCGCTGCCGGTATCCGCGATACACAAGGTTCCAGCCGGCCATGCGCAAGCGCAGGAGCAGATCAGATAACAGCCTCCACATCATCGAGACCTCCAACTGCGTGTCAGGACCCGAAAGGCGAGGCCAGGGTGCTGCCATGGCATGGGTCTTACACGCATGGACAAGATCCATGCGGCCAGCAACAGCGCAGCCTGCCCGGCACAGTAGGTCAGTGCCGCCCCTTCAACGCCATAACGGGTGACCATCATCGGTGCCAGCATCGCAGTGACGGCGCACGCCAGCAGCGTTGCCGCGCTTATCCATTCTGTTTTGCCGGTGAAGAAGAAGAGGCCGGCAACGCTCAGGTAGGCGCCTGTCAGTGCACCACCTAGAAGGAACCAGACTGTGAGGTCGATGGCTGCCAGGTACTTCACTCCAAGCAATATCTTGCCGGCCAGCAGCAATGCGCACCACAAACCCACTGCCATCAACAACCAGGCCGGAACACTGAGGTAGCTCAGGGCTACAACGCGTAAGCGGTCTCTGGCTGTATTGCGCGCCAGCATGCCGTACATCTGTGGGGTGAAGGCCTTCGTGGCTGCGTCAGCAAGCACGTTGATGATCAGGCCAAGTTGCGAGGCAACTCCATAAACGCCGAGCGCGCCCACGCCAAGTTGTGTTGACACCGCAAATCGATCAAGACTACCCAGGAGTGCGCCGGCCATTGCATGCGGTATCAGTGGCAGGCCGAACCGCAGCAGTGCGGTCGCATCCTCAACGCGCGGCCTGCTACCGGCCACCATACGGGACAGTGACAGGACGCTGAAGCCACCAATGATCAGACTTGCGAGCACGGCGCCACCAATCCGGCCGGCGCTTCCCAAGGAGAACAGCAGCACCGCTGCCAGCGACAAACCCAAGCCGAGGACGGCCGAAAGCACTTGTAGCGCAGCAGCGGGCAGTGCCTGGTGGAGGCTCTGCCAGACCGCGAAGCGCATGCCCTGGAGCGCCGTGCAGCCAGCCACAAGGGCGGCCATCGCGCACCAGGCAGGGCTCAGATCCAGACCGACAACCGGACCCAGCAGCGCCGCCAGGCAGGCGGCGAGCGTCGTGGAACCTGCCACCAGCAGCACAGCCGTCCGGGTATAGCTCTTCGGGTCGCCACGGCTTGCATCCAGCCACCGCACACCAACGGCACCATGAAGGCTTAGGCCCGCCAGCGCTGCGCTGACCGACACCAGCATAAAGAATGAAACCACCTCGCCGTACTCGGCCGGCGAAAGCGCGCGGGTGAGCACCGGCAGCAGCAGAAAAGGAACGCCGGCGGCCATCACATTGGCAAGACCGTATATCGCCCCGGATCGGAGCAGCTGTACAAGCATGGCGCCAGGTGCCTTCATTGACCGCGCATGAACGCTGCGAGCATGCGCAAGCCAGCAGGCCCACTCTTCTCAGGGTGGAACTGGCAGCCGACCACGTTACCGCTCCGGATCGTCGTCGCAATGCGATGCCCGCCATAGACGCAGTCCGACAATAGATGGCGCTGATCCGACGTTTCCACTGCATACGAGTGGACCAGGTAAACCGAAGTGCCTGGTGCGGTTTCGGCGAGCAGGGTGCCCTCCCAAGAGGCGTGGGAAGGGCAGTGCAGAGGGCTCCAGCCAATGTGCGGCGTCTTCAGCGGCGAGCCATCCGTGGCCACACGCGGAATTGCTCGCACATGGCCGGGGATCAGATCCAGGCCCTGGTGCTCTCCGAACTCCTCGCTTGTTGTGGTCAACATCTGCATGCCCAGACAGATACCGAGCAGGGGCCTGCCAGATCCGGCGTAGCGACGAATCGGGTCCACCAACTCGCGCTCTCGCAAACCTTGCATCCCGTCGGCAAATGCGCCCACGCCAGGCAGGACAAGGCGCTCGGCCCGCTCGATGTCGGTAGGGTCGTTCGTCAGGATGACATTGGCGCCGCAGTGCTCGAAGGCGCGCGCCACACTTAGAAGGTTTCCGACGCCATAGTCGATCAAGGTGACGGAATTGCTCATAGAGTTCTCACATCCAAATGGTGCGCACGCGCTGCCTCGCGGATGTCGGCCAGAGTCGCGCGGCCGTAGTGCAGTATGTCCGCCATGGCGACGGCATCGGCCCGCCCCTCGTGCACGGCGCGGCCGATATCACTCGGATCGCCCATGCCGCCGCTAGCGATGACAGGCACAGGCACGACCGACGACACAGCGGCGATGAGCGCTGTGTCAAATCCCTCGCGTGTCCCTTCACGGTCCACGGAGGTCAACAGGATCTCCCCAGCGCCGAGTTCAACACCGCGCTGGGCCCATTCGACGACGTCGAGCCCAGTGGGCTCCCGGCCATTGTCGGTATAGGCCTCCCATTTGCCGGAGGCCGTGCGTTTGGCCTCGATCGACAACACCATGCACTGCGAACCGAACTTCCTCGCCACCTCGGTGATTAGCTCAGGCCGCTTCGTAGCCGCCGTATTGATGCCGACTTTGTCAGCACCGGCACGCAACATCTCACGCACATCGTCCACTGTGCGCAGCCCCCCCGTGACCGTCAGCGGGACGAAGACATCCTGCACAGCCCGGCGCACGATGTCGTGAAGGCTGTTGCGGCCATACAGACTGGCAACAACGTCCACGTAGAGCAGTTCATCGGCACCGTCTTCGTAGTACTTGCGTGCGAAGGCCTGAGGATCGCCAATGACGCGGAGGCCCTCAAGGTGAATGCCCTTGATGAGGTTCTTACCCTTCACGTCCAGACGAGGGATCAACCGAGTCCCTGTCATGCAGACTTCTCCAGGTCATCCCATGGTGCGTGGCGCAGCTTCCATTCGCCGTCCACTACCTTCCACAGGTGAGGGGAGCGGAACCGGTCGCACAGCGCCAAAAACTCTTCGCGCGACATGCTGATGTACTCCAGGAATTCCTTCTCGTAGCGTGCCGGGTACTCGCCTTCGTAGCGGCGCATCAGCGCGATGGCCTCTTCCTTGGTGATGTGATGGTTGCGGATCTCCTGAGCGGAGTCCATCATCGCGCGGCCCACACCGAACTTGATCCAGCGCGTGAAGTAGAAGAAGCCGTCGACCTTGTCGTCCAGGCTGTTGTACTTGGAGTACGTGCCTTCGGTACGGAGTGGGTTGGCCTCAAAGCCGGTGTTTTCCACCGCGTAGTAGTAGGCTTCCTGTGGGACCCACTTCTTGTAGTAACCCAGGTACTTGAAGTCAATGCCCTTGCGACGCAGGACATCCGGGTCCATCGGCAGGTAGCTCTTCAGGTCTGCCATGGGCACGCCTTCATCAAGGTACTCACCGATCGATTTACCGCCCAGCAGCACGTCGCGCACGTCCTTGCCGCCGAGGTAGTCAAGCGAGAAGCCCTCGCTCTCGGCCTCGCCTTCGCCGCTGGCGTAGCCAGTCGTCTTGTGGGAGATCTTTTCACCGTATTCGCCCGGCATCTCTCCGTAGAAGATCAGAGGGATATTGAGCTGTGCCGCCATCTTCGCCACGAAGGTCTTCTGACCCAGGATGAACGGCTGGAACGGGTGCAGCAGATTGATCGTCGCGTTGCGAGTCAGAAGGCGATGGATTTTGCCGTTCGGCGTGTACAGGAAATTGTCGAATCCACCGACATGGACCCAGTTCTGAAAATTCTTCCAACCAATGTCGGTGTACAAATGCGGCGACCAGGTCACCGTCAGCGGATGCATGCCGTACTTGTACTTGAGCAGATGGGACTGCATCGCGCTGTCCTTGCCGCCACTCCCCCCAACGATGCAGTCGTAGCTGCCGTCGTCCTTGCGGAAGCGGTTGCACAGGTCGATGAGCTCGCGCTCGCGCTCCTCCCAGTCGATCTCGCCGTCTTCCTTGAGCTTGTTGAATCGGCAGGCGTGACAGACGCCTTCTTCGTCGAAGCTCAGGGTGGTTTTGGTCGAGTCTTTGCCGTGCGCATATTCGTTGCTGGACATCGGCTGCTGGTTGGACATGTTGCAAAGCTTGCAAAACGCCACATAGCGGGGCAGACCGTAATAGGCTTCGAGTTCCTCTTCCGGCTTGTCGAAACGGCTCAGGTCAGTACTTGGGTGCGGTCCAATTTTCATAGGTCTTCCTTTATTCCTTGCTCTGGCTGGGGTCCATCAGGGCCTCTGCCACGCGCAGGTCAGCTGGGGTGTCGATATCAATGGAACGGCCAGCCGGCATCCGGTAGGCCACGGTTTGGGCTGAAATGAAGCTTCGGTGTGTGCGCAGCCATGCAATCTCAGCGGCATAAACAGCGCCATTCAGGCACCACGCGTCAGGCAGGTCTTGCCGCCGAAGTGACTGGCCCTCGGCCGCCGCGGCGAAGGGCATCAACGCCTCGTGGTCGTCTATGCGGAACGTGAGATAGGGATGATCCAGCGCAGGTCGCAAGCTGACGCACGATGGCGCACTGCTCAGCATCGCGAGGGCAGCGTCGATGTCGGCGGTGGTGCGCATCGGAGAGGTCGGCTGGAGGACGACCACAATGTCGAAGGAGGGCAGGCGATCCAGGGCGTCGAAGACGACGTCCATGGTGGAAGCTTCGTCCGTGGCTAATGCCGCGGGGCGCATGAAGGGAACGGACGCGCCGAAACGCCTCCCCACCTGGGCAATCGCCTCGTCGTCGGTAGTCAGGACGACATCGTCGATATGACGGCTCGCCCGCGCGGCATCAATCGTCCAGGCAATCAGCGGCTTGCCGGCAAGCTCTACTATGTTTTTGCCTGGAATGCCCTTGGATCCTCCACGCGCCGGAATCAGGGCCAGCACTCGGCGTTCCCCGATCATTTGAAGACCTCGTAGAAGTCGTTATTGGCCCGCTCGAAGTCGGCTGGACGGCCAATGTCCAGCCAGTAACCATCCATCAGATGGCAGCGAGCCTGTAGCCCCTTCCCGATGGCTGCCTCGAAGAGGGCTGGCATGTCGAAGAAGGTATCGCGCGGCACCAGATCCAGCATCCGTGGCGAAAGCACATACATGCCCGCACTGACCACAAATCGGTGGATAGGCTTTTCATCGATGCCGGAGATCCATCCTGCATCTTCACGGACGACACCGAAAGGCACCTGCATTTCATACTTGCGCACGCCCATGGTGGCATCCGCTGCTTCCGCGATGTGGCGATCTACCATGGCGCAGTAATCCTCCTTCGTGAGGAGGTCTGCATTGGTCACGATGAACGGCCGATCCGGGATCGTCGGCAAAAGGCTGAGGGCGCCCGCAGTCCCAAGCCGCTGCTGTTCGCGCAGGTAGCGCACGTGAATCCCGAACTTGCTGCCGTCGCCGAAGTGCGCTTCGATCTGTTCGGCCTTGTAGTTCACCGCCAAGTAGAAATGCCGGAACCCCTGCTCGGCAAAGGAGCGGATGATCGTCTCCAAGATGGGCCGAGATCCGACGTTCAGCATGGGCTTGGGGGTCTCTTGCGTCAGCTCCTTGAGCCGCGAACCGAGGCCGCCAGCCATGATGACGACCCATTCCTCACGCATGGGCGCGTAAAGGAAGTCGTCCACAACTTCCAGCCCCAAAACTCGCCTGTCTGTATCAACGACGGGCAACTGGTGCAAGCCCAAACGTTTCATCACGCCCAAACGAGTCTCGCGATCATCGTCGACGTTCACGACTGTCGGGGTTTGGTGCATCGCCTCGGAGACCGCGTCGGTCAATGTGAGGCCTCGCAGTAAGGCGCGGCGCGCGTCGCCATCGCTGAGCGTGCCAAGCAGCCGTTGCTGGTCATCGACGACCAGCGCCATCTGGCACCCTACCTGGTTGATGGTTTCCAGCGCTCCGCGAAGCGTGGTGTCCGCTGTGATGAGCGTATCTTTCCAGTTTTTCATTGTTTCTGTTCGAAAGGTCTCGCCGGCACACCGGCAGCGACCGTCGAGGTCGGTAAATCGCAGACGACGGCCGCGCCCAGGCCCACGAGGCAACGATCGCTTATTCGTAAGCCCTGGCGCACAGTGGCGCCGGCGCCAACATGGGTATGCTCGCCGAGCTGCACATCGCCGCAGATCACCGCTCCCGGTGCTACATGCGACCAGGCGCCCACGAGGACGTCGTGTTCAACCACTGCCCGGGTGTTGATGATCGCGCCGGCTTCGATGGCTGCACCTGGTTGTATGGTTGCACCTGCCATGACTTGTGCATCGACCGCGAGTCGTGCTCGGGGAGAAATGGTGGCCGACGGGTGGCGAACAGAGATGAACGTCCAGCCGCGTGAGACTAGCTCCTCCTGCAGCTGGCGTCGCAGCATCGAGCCTCGCGCGTCGACCATGCCTATGCCATTTGCCAAACGAACGGCCGATGGATCATGGCTTGCAAGCACGTCGTCCCCACCGAGGACCGGCAGGCCGAAGTGCACTTGACCCCAATTGATGGGATCAATGTCAGTAAAACCTAATACGTTGGCGCCTGCGCAAAGCAGCGCATCGGCAACTACGCGAGCGTGTCCGCCGGCACCGATCACAATGACAGGTTGCGGACTCATCATGGGGTGATCAGCTCGTCCGCATCGTACGCGTGACGGGCAACTTGGTCACCAAGGAACCATATGTCCATCGGCGAAATGCCATCGCCGGGACGCTTGCTCGTCAGTTTGTCCAGCGTTAGCGGCTCGCCCGCGACGATGGGGCGGCTTGCTACGACGCTGCGCCGGGCGACGCGCCGGTTGCCAATCTCTTCCGGTGCGGGTGCCTTGATCGAGTTGCCGAGCGCTTGTTCCACAGCGCGAATGCAACGCACCAACTCCTTGAGCTCACCCGGCTCCAACGAGGCAGCATGATCGGGTCCGGGCATATTTCGGTCCAGCGTGAAGTGCTTTTCAATCACAGTGGCCCCACGTGCAACGGCAGCAATGGAGATTTCCAGACCCAGAGTGTGGTCTGAGTAGCCCACGGGCAGGCCAAAGGCATCTCGCATCGTGTCCATTGCGCGCAGATTGACCGCTCCGGGAGGTGCCGGGTATTGCGTGACGCAATGCAATAGCGTCACGTGTTCCACCAGGGCCTTTCTACCTTCGAGGCTGCTGTAGATGTCCTCCAGTTCGGCCCGGGACGACGGCGTGCCCTCGCGAGTCAGTCCGAAGGCAATGACAGCGAGCGCCTGCTCAATGTCGCCCAGAGTGGACATCCCAGTAGAAACGATGAGCTTCTGGCGCAGCCGCGCTGCCTGTAAGAGCAGCGGCCCGCATGTGATATCACCGGATGGGATCTTGACTGCGGGCATGTTCAGCGTGGCCAGCATCGCCAGGCTCTCAGAGTCGAACCCAGTGGACATGAACGCGATGCCGCGTTCACGACAGTGCGTTAGGAGTGCCTCATGGTCCTCGTGGGCCAACTCCAGGCGACGCAACATTGCCAGCTGCCCGCCGTCTTCCTGAGTGTTGTCGATCTGGTATTGCGCCTTGCGCGCCGATGCCGTCACCAAGCTGTCTGCCTTGAAAGTCTGGAACTTCACGGCGTCGGCGCCGGCCTCGGCAGCGCAATCGACCAGTCGACGGGCCAGTTCGAGGTCACCGTTATGATTCACTCCGGCTTCGGCAATCACGTAGACGTTTTGCATCGGGCTTCTTGTCGTTTGGTTGGTGAAAAGTCATGCCACTGCAGTGCAGCAGCGATCGACGAAGGGTTTTGCGCGCACCGTGATGTCAATCGTTGCCAACTGGTCAATGATGCGTTTGGCGGCGCCCGGCCTGCCGTAGGGTGATTCGCGTCGCGCGGCGATCGCTCGATGGGATGCGGAGAGCGCGGTGTCCAGTGCTTGCCGGATCTCCGCCGTACTCTCGCCGCAATGAAGGACTGAGGGCGCGCGCAGGCGGCCTTGCTGACGAGTGCCGATGTCTACCGTGGGAACCCCTACTGCGGGCGCCTCCAGCAAACCGCTGGAAGAGTTCCCGACTACAGCATCAACGTGATGCATCAGGCTCAAGTAGCGTCGCACTCCAAGAGACTCGACTAGCACTACCTGTCCTGGATGGTCATCAGCGAAAGCCTGCAGGCTTGAGCGGATCGCAGTCGCGCCAGGGTCTGCGTTGGTACCCGTGATGACAATGGAACCACTGTTGCTTGCCTCTAGCGCGAACAGCAGCGCCTGCATCGCAGCGAGGCCACTGTCGTTCTCTAGTGTGACCGGATGATAAGTGACCAAGAAGGTCGGGGCCCGCAGTGGCAAGCCGAGGAATGCTTCAAGTTCGTCCTTTGGCAAGGGATCAAGCGCAGCGATGTTATCCATCGCTGGCGCGCCGAAATTCCAGACGCGTGCAGGCGCTTCACCCATTTGCCGGATGCGTTCGGCATATGGCTCGGCGGCGGCGAAATGCCAGTGGGACAGCTTTGTGACCGCGTGGCGGATGGATTCGTCGATCGCCCCTTCGGTGGCTTCGCCGCCGTGGATGTGGGCGATTGGTACGCTGGCGAGCACTGCTGCCTGCGCCGCCGCTAGCAACTCGTAGCGGTCGCCGAGCAGAACCAGTACGTCAGGCTTGAGACGGACTAGCGCGCTTGCCATGCCAGACAGCACTTGCGCTGCGGCCAGCGCAGCACCTTCCGCACCGTCTGCAGTGACCGTCATATCAACGCGCGCGTCGATTGGAAAGCCGTCGGCGACGATCTCATGCCAGGTGGCACCGTGGGCCTCCGACAGGTGCGTGCCCGATGCGATCACCTGGAGTGTCAGACCCGGGCGCGACGTGACTTCCGCCATCAGCGGACGGAGCAGCCCGTACTCGGCGCGGGTGCTTGTGAAGAACGCAATGCGCCGCAAGGTTAGGCTCCAGTTGGTAGCACGCTGCTTGGCAGGTTGACAACACGCGCCTCTAGCCAATGCGCGTTCTCAAGTGGACCGCTTAACGACTTTGCGTGCGCGGGGAGTCGTGTCATCAGCGCCCAAATCGGGCGCGTCATCACACCGGCATCATTGGTGGCCTTCAGCAGCGCGTCGCGCTGATCGGGGCTCTCGCAGATCACGCCGTTAAGCCAGTAGTTGGAACGGCAGTGCTCGGGTTCGACGATGGGTTGCAGGTCGGTGTTCTTGAAGAACTCGATGTAGCGCTGAGCCAGATCGCGCTTGGATTCCAGGAATGCCGGAAGTTGCTCCAGCTGCGCGCAACCCAATGCCGCGTTGAGGTTGGGCATGCGGTAGTTGTAGCCAACCTCGTCGTGGAAGAACTCATACGGGTGCGGGATCTTGGCGGTTGTCGTCAGATGCTTTGCGCGCTTGCCCAGTTCCTCGTTTGCCAGCACCATGCCTCCGCCACCAGTGGTCATGATTTTGTTGCCGTTGAAGCTAAGCACGCCGATGCGGCCGAACGTTCCGGTGTGGCGCCCCTTGTAGAAACTACCCAGTGATTCGGCCGCGTCCTCGATGAGCAGCAGGCGCCAGCGCGCGCAGACCTCGACCAGCATGTCCAGGTCGACAGGATGGCCGAAGGTGTGCATGGGAACGCAGGCGCGGATTCGGCGGTGTCCATCGCGGGTGCGGCAGACGCCAGCATCGTCGATCAGCGCATGCTCCTGCAGCCAGGCCTCCAGCGCCGACGGCGACAGGCCCATCGTGCCGCGGTCCACGTCGATGAACAGCGGCTGCGCGCCGCAGTAGGCGATCGCGTTGCAGGTAGCCACGAAGGTCAGCGACTGCGTCACCACCAGGTCGTCGCGCTCGACGCCCGCCAGCACCAGCGAGATGTGCAGCGCCGCCGTCCCGTTCATCACCGCCACGGCGCGCGGACTGCCGCAGAACGCGGCTGCATCGCGTTCGAAACGGTCCACGTACGCGCCCACGCTGGACACGAAGGTCGACTCGATCGTGTCGAGCACCAGCTCGCGCTCACGCCCGCGGAAGACCGGCGCGTGCAGCGGAATGAACTCGTTCGTCGCGTATTGCTCGCGCACGAAACTGACCAGGCGGTCGTACATCGCGGACCTCAGACGTTGTAGATGTGGGCCTTGTACTTGGCAAGGTTGGCCGGCTGCGTCATCCAGTCGATGGTGCGCTGCAGACCGTCGCGGATGTCATGGCGCGGCTCGAAGCCGGTCAGCCCGCGGATGCGCGTGTTGTCGCACCACAGGCGGAAGACCTCGGACTTCTCCGGCCGGAGGCGTTGGTCGTCGGTTATGAACTCGACATCGCTGCCCATCAGCTCCTTGATCAGGTTCAGCGTGTCGCCGACCGAGATCTCGAAGTTGGAGCCGATGTTCACCGTCTCGCCGATCGCTTCCTTGCAGCGCGCCAGCTCCAGGAATCCGCGGCAGGTGTCGGCCACGTAGTTGAAGTCGCGCGTTGGCGTGGTGTCGCCCAGCTTGATCTGCTTCATGCCCGAGGCGATCTGCGTGATGATCGTCGGGATCACCGCTCGTGCCGACTGGCGTGGGCCGTAGGTGTTGAACGGACGCGCGATCGTCAGCGGCAGGTTGAACGCGTTGAAGTAGCTCATCGCCATCGCGTCAGCGCCGATTTTCGATGCGCTGTACGGCGATTGCGGCTGCAGCGGATGCTTCTCGTCGATGGGCACGTAGCGGGCGGTGCCGTAGACCTCGCTGGTGGAGGTGTGGATCACGCGCTGCACGCCGTTGTCCAGCGCAGCCTGGCAGATGTTGAGCGTGCCCTTGACGTTGGTGTCAACGTAGCTGTCAGGTGCCACATACGAGTAGGGGATCGCGATCAGCGCCGCCAGGTGGAACACCGTGTCCACATCCTGCGTGACCTTACGGCAGAAATGCGGGTCGCGCACGTCGCCGCTGATGATCTCGACGTCCTTTGCACAGTCGATGTCGTCAAGCCAGCCCCAGTAGTTGAAGGAGTTGTACTGGCTCAGTGCCCTGACTTGGAAACCATCGCGGACCAAAAGTTCGACCAAATGTGAGCCGATGAATCCATCGGCGCCAGTCACGAGGACTCGCTTCATATTGCTACCTTCAATTTAGGAAACTTCAGTGGTGTGTATGCCGTGATCAGGCGGCTGTGCCGAGCTCTTTAGCTCATGGCGCGCCTGATCGATCATCAGGCGCAAGGCTTCGAACTCTGCCTCTTTGCGTTCCAGAAATGCTTTCGCCAAACTGACTTTTGCGCTCACACCGCTAGGCGTTAGCAGATAGGCGTATGCCCATTTGTTGTCCGCACGCTTGAAGTTGTTGACCTTGACCCAGCCCTTATCAATCACGGCACGCAAGCAAAAATTAACTTTGCCTACGCTCATGCCCATCCGGGCTGCCAAGTCGCGTTGATTGGTGCTGCCGAGCTCCTCGATCCTGCGGAGTAGCTCGTAGTCGATGTCATCGCCTTGCATGCGCATCCTATCAAGTCATTCGTTCAGTTCGTGAACGGACCAGGACTGTACCATGCACATGGGCCGCAGGCGGTTGAAGGAGTTTTGTCAGCCTTTTGATCAGCGGCCAGTCCAGGCTTGTTCTAAGCGCGCGAACTTTTCGGAGTTCTCAGGGCGGGCTTTGCTTTCTCGCCAGAAATGCCTAATGAGTAGGCCTATGGTCAAGATGAGGAATGCTGCAAATGTGGTGGCGACGGCTATCGATGCTCGTTTTGGTTTGCTTTTGTGCTCAGGCGGCGTGGCTGGATCGACGACCTGGATCAGTGCCCCCTCGCGGCTTTCGTCCAACCGAGCCATTTCAAACTGTTTGGAAAACAACTCGAACAGAGTTTCCTGATACTTGTATTCTCGGTAGCGGCCGATGTAGTCCGAATCGCTTTTCATATCGATAGTTGCGCCTTCGAGTTTTGATAGCTGGGCGCGTAGCGCGCCTAACAGCGTTGCTTGCTGTTGGAGTTCGGGGGCGGTTTCGGCCAAGCTACGTCGCATGGTTTGCAGCTTAATCTCTGCCGCGGTGGCCTGGGCCTTGAGGGTGGCATAGCCTTCGGCGGCAGCCTTGGGCTCGGCCTTCAATGCGCCAGGGTTGAATCCGCTTCTTTGCAGGATTTGTTGAGCCTCAATAAGTTTGATTTGGGTTCGCTTCAGCTCACCTTCAAAGAAGGCGCGGCGTTGCTGAGCCTCGGTCAATGCGAGTTCTGAAGTTAAGCGCCGCAATTCGGAGACGTGCATATTGGCCATATCGGCGGCCATTTGGGGGTTCTTGGCATCGACCTCGACCGTGATCAAGCCGTCCTTTTTCCCCAAAGAAATCCGCACATTCTTTTCGAGCGTGTTGCGGGCTTCAAAGCGAAATTTGGATTTGTACTCGTCCATGAGCTTGAAACGGTCGACGATGCGATCTTCGACATTGTTGCTTTGCATCAGGGCGACGTACTGGTCAGCCGGGCTTTTGATTCCAGCCATGCCGCCCGCTAAGCCGGACAGGGCGCCCAGCGAGGCCAAGGCTGATGCGGCTGAGCTTTGTTGCTGCTGGGGCGGCAAAAACGTGGTCTTTGCGGTATAGGTCGGTGCTATAAGGTAACTGCCACCCAAGGCAAATGCGCCAGCAGCGATGGGGGCTACAACCAGCAATCGCCAGCGTGCTGCCAAGATGGTCAAGAGGTTCAGCAAGTCGATGCCGTTGTCATTGTCTTGTGGGTCACGAAGGGCAAGATGGTCTTGCGATGTTGAATTGTTTTGGCTCACGCGCAGCGACTCCGCAGTTTCAGCTTGATTCAAGCAATCAGTTTTTGATGGTTTTCAGTGCCGCAGCACCCAAGCCGAACTGATAAAGGATCTGTGTCCAGTCCTTGGCTTCTTGCATGAATGTGGTTTTGTTCATTTCTTCCGGTACGAAGACGGTGTCTCCGGGAAGGGCGGTTACGCCATCAAGTGCGCCGCCGGCAAGCAGCCAACCTGATTTCTGGCGTGCGCTCACCACGCTACCATTGGCGCGCAAGACAAAGATGCTGTTGGTGTCAGCGCCTCTCGTTGGTCCGCCTGCGAGTTTCAGGAAGTCGTTGATGGAACTTCCGTCGCTGAATAGATAGCTGCCACCGTTGAATACGCTGCCAAAGACTCCGATGGTTTTGGGTATTGCGGGTATCAGCAGACGGTCGCCGTCTTCTACGGCTAAATCTGGCAACGTTTTGGAGGATGGGTTCAGTTGCAGAACAATTCGGCCTGTAGGTTTGATCGATCGCAGGCGTTGAATCAGCAGGTTGGTTCCCTGTGTTTTGGCTGCTTGTGCGGAGGCTTCTTCCGAATTCGCGGTGCGCTGAGAAGAGGTGCTGCGAGCGAACTCAGTCTCCATATCGCGAAGGGCCCGTTCATAGTTTTCCTGTTGGGAAAGCCGGGTGCTTTCTCGGCTGAATTCAGTGCCAAAAACATACGCGTCAGGTGTTAAGCCACCGGCCGCTCGAATTGCGTCAGCAAGGCTGCTGTTGGCTGGGAGTATGAATTCTCCGGGGCGCTGGACTTCGCCTTCGATCTTGACCCGTTTGCTTTGCTTGTGTTGGGGCAGAGAGGCGTCAACGGCACTGAAAGCACGCAAGAGGTCGCCGTCGCGAGGCTTTAGCTTGGCTTGCTGCGGCAAGCTCAACTCGCTGATGCGTGTGTCATTGCGGGTATCCAGATGTTCTACCGTGAAGCGGCTGCGGTCAGCCACGGCTGTGAAGCCGCCGGCCATGGCCAGCACGTCCTCCAATGTGTCTTGCGGCTTCAGTTCAAAGATGGCGGGCTTGTTGACACTACCGACGAGGGCTACTTGTGGCCCGACGGCGCCGATGTGGATCACATCATCGGCTTGCAGGGGGCGGTCGGCAGATTTGTCGCCCTTGATCAGCAAGTCGTAAAAATCAAAGCTGCTGATCGTTTTGCTGCTTCGGCGCAGTTCGATCTGGCGGAAGCTGCCTGCAGCAGTGGGGCCGCCAGCTTGCATCAGTGCGTTGACCAAGGTCGACAGGCTGCTTACTGTGTATGCGCCGGGGCGTTTGGTGAAGCCGGTGACGTAGATGCGAATGCTGCGCAGCTTGCCAAGCGAGGCGCTGAGTTTGTAGTTCTTGAAGACTTGGCTGACCCTTTGGTCGATGGCTGCCGCAAGGTCGGCGTAACGCAGGCCTGCAACCATAACCGGTCCGACTCGCGGGAGGGTGATGCGGCCGCTCCGGTCTACGTTGAGTCGCAGGTCGGCCTCAACCGATCCCCACAAAGTCACCAAGACTTCATCTCCCACACTGATCACATAGTCTTGCGGGATTTGGGCGCTGGCTTCTTGGAGTCCATTCGAGGAATGTCCATGCTCCATCAGTTCGCTGCCAAATCTGCGTACCAATGCCTCGGCACCGACATTGCGCTGCACATAGCGCTCAAACTCACTGGGAACGTAGATTTCGGCTGGCTTGGCTAAGAGTCGGGAATCAGGCGAACCTGTTAGTTTGTCTTGATCCGAGCTGAGGGGGGCATAGCTTGTTGGCCCCTGCAATCGGATTGGCGCCCCATCTGCGGTCTGCGATTGAGCTTGTGTTTGAGCCTGAGCTTGAGTCGCAAATGCTCCCAAAAGTGCACTTTGGGCTACTGCTGCGACGATCGCCCCGTGCTTCAAGCCGCGGCTGCAACGAGCGTTCAGTATGGTTTTGGGGAGTCTGTCGCTGCGGTCGGTCTTTGTATTGTGTTTGTCTTGCGACTCAAAAAATGTCATGGCCTGCTCGCAAAAGGTGCATTCATTGACCGTCCAGGGGCATCCCAGTTCCGGCGTCGCGGGATTCTAGCCGTCCACTCGGCAGACTAATTGGAGGGCAAGAATCGTGGCTCGTTACACTCTGAACCATGCTCTATTTGCTCTGCTCCTTTTTGGTGGCCACTCTGGTCACCCTCTGGATCGTCCATTCCTCCAGCCTGCATGCTCATCTCTCTGCTGACGGTGATCTGGACGGCCCTCAGAAGTTCCATGTGAAGGTTGTGCCCCGCATCGGTGGGGTCGGCATGTACTTGGGATTGTTGGTGACCGCTGCCCTGGTGTGGTGGCGAGGCTCCGATCATGCGCATTTGGGATTGATGCTGCTGCTGTGCGGCTTGCCTGCTTTCGCGGCGGGTCTGATTGAGGACTTCACCAAGAAGGTGTCGCCGGGCAAGCGACTGTTGGCGACGGCCATTTCGGCGACGATCGCGTTTTATTTGATCAACGCCCAGATCACGCGGACCGACATCCCGGGATTGGATTGGTTGGTTGGTTTTTCCGTCGGGGCTTTGGTGGCCACCGTGTTGACGGTGTCGGGCGTGGCCAATGCTGTCAACATCATTGACGGCTTCAACGGTTTGTCGTCGATGTGCGTGAGCCTGATGTTGCTGACCTTTGCGTATGTGGCGCTGCAGGTCGGTGACGTGGAGTTGACCCTGTGGTCGCTGGCGGGCGTCGGGGCGGTGCTGGGCTTTTTTGTCTGGAACTTTCCGGCCGGGCTGATCTTTCTTGGCGATGGCGGGGCCTATTTCCTGGGCTTCTTTGTGGCCGAAATTGGGGTGCTGCTGATCGCCCGTCACCCCGAGGTGTCGCCGCTGTTTGCGCTGATGGTCTGCATTTACCCGGTGTTCGAGACCCTGTTCTCGATCTACCGCCGTCGTTTCATCCGGGCCACGCCGCCGGGGCTGCCGGATGGCATCCATTTGCATTCGCTGATTTATCGCCGCCTGATGCGCTGGACGGTGGGGGCGCGTGATGCCCGTGCGATGACGCGTCGCAACTCGATGACGGCGCCTTATCTTTGGATGCTGTGCCTGTCGTCCCTGGTGCCGGCGGTGTTCTTCTGGGATTCGACGGCCATGCTCGCGCTGTGCATGCTGCTCTTTGGTTTGACCTATGTGGCGCTGTATTGGCGCATCGTGCGTTTCCGTACGCCCTCGTGGCTCGTGTTTCGAGGCGACGTGATGGGGCGTGCGCCGCATGACTCCAAATCGGCGTCAGGCCCGAAATCGCAGTAAAAGCCCTGCATCAGGGATAATGGTGGGATGACCGAACCCCAAATCATCGAATCCGCCACCCCTGATCCCACGCCGGCTCGCTTCGACACCCTCCCGCTCGACGCCAAGCTTTTGCGTGCCGTGGCCGACTCTGGCTACGCGTTGATGACGCCGATCCAGGCCAAGGCGATTCCGATCGTTCTGGAGGGTCGCGATGTGATGGGTGCCGCGCAGACCGGCACCGGCAAGACGGCTGCTTTCTCCATCCCTCTGCTGCAGCGCATGCTGAAGCATGCAAACGCCAGCGCTTCGCCGGCTCGCCATCCGGTGCGCGCCCTCGTGCTGGCGCCCACGCGTGAGTTGGCCGATCAGGTGGCCAACAACATCAAGGCCTACGCCAAGCACACCAATCTGCGTGTGACCTGCGTGTTTGGCGGCATCGACATGAAGCCGCAGACCTTGGTGCTCAAGGGCGGCGTGGAAGTCTTGATCGCCACGCCCGGGCGATTGCTGGATCACATCGAAGCCAAGAACTGCGTGCTCAACCAAGTCGAGTATGTGGTGCTGGACGAGGCCGACCGCATGCTGGACATCGGCTTCCTGCCCGATCTGCAGCGCATCCTGAGCTTCCTGCCCAAGACCCGCCAGACCTTGCTGTTCTCGGCCACCTTCTCGCCCGAGATCAAGCGTCTGTCGCAAAGCTATCTGCAAGACCCGGTCTTGGTCGAAGTGGCGCGCCCCAACGCCACGGCCAAGAACGTGGAGCAGCTGTTCTACAGCGTCACCGATGACGACAAGCGCGCCGTGGTGCGCCAGATCCTGCGCCGGCGTGAAATCAAACAGGCGATTGTGTTCGTCAACTCCAAGCTGGGTGCGGCCCGTCTTGCGCGTTCTTTCGAACGCGATGGCTTGCGCACGGCGGCCTTGCATGGCGACAAGTCGCAGGACGAGCGCCTGAAGTCGCTCGAGGCCTTCAAGCGTGGTGAAGTCGACCTGCTGGTCGCCACCGACGTGGCTGCGCGTGGCCTGGATATTGCCGATCTGCCCGCGGTCTTCAATTTCGACGTGCCCTTCAATGCCGAAGATTACGTTCACCGCATTGGCCGCACCGGCCGCGCGGGTGCGTCCGGCGTGGCGGTGACGCTGGTGACCCGAGCCGATGCGCGACTGGTGGCGGACATTGAAAAACTGGTCAAGCGCACCTTGGACCTGCAGGCTTTTGAGTTGCAGGATGAGCGTGGCTCGCGCCCCGCTCGATTCGAGGGTGCCGAGCGCTCGGAGCGTCCGGCCCGCCCGCGTCGTGAGGAGTCTTTCTCTGACGCAGCCCCCGCTGCAGCGGCGCCCCGTCCGGCCTACCGTCCACCGGCCGCGCCGCGCGATGCCTTCTTCTACAAGCCCTACGAAGCCAGTCAGCGCGACGAGCCTCCAGCCTGGGACAAGGGCGCTGCTGCAGCGCCGCGCAGCGTGTCCAGCAATATCAAGCCCAAGAAGAAGGTGGCGGCCTTGTTCGGTGCCAAGGCACCGGCGGCTTCGCTGGAGTCTTGAGGGCACGCGCGTCTTGCGCGGCTCGGCCGGCTGGCAAAGCGGGCTGAGTTTCAAGTGAAAAGACGGCGCCCATGAGGCGCCGTTTTCTTGGGCGTGCTAGCGGCAGCCCTGACTGCCCGGCTCAGGCCAGGATGGCGAACACCGCAGGCACCTTGTCCGGCAAGCCCTCGCCGGAGCTGCGCCAATCGGCCACGCTGGCGCTGCGGGTCCAGCCCTGGGCCAGGCTCAGGCCACAGCTGATGGACAGGCGGGTCTGTGGCCGCAGATGGCTCAACAGGGCGTGTAGCAGAGCGGAGTTGCGGTACGGTGTTTCGATCATCAGCTGGGTCTGCTGCTGCCGGCCGGACAGGGCTTCCAGCTCCTTGATGCGCGCGGCGCGCGCTGGTGCTTCCACGGGCAGGTAGCCGACAAACGCAAAACTCTGGCCATTCAGGCCGCTGGCCGACAGGGCCATCAGCAGGGAGCTCGGGCCGCTCAGCGGCAGCACCTCGATGTCGGCATCGTGCGCGGCGGCCACCAGCAGGGCGCCGGGGTCGGCCACGGCCGGAAGGCCGGCTTCTGAAATCAGGCCCATGTCATGCCCGGCCAGCGCGGGCGCCAACAGGGCGTGCCAGGCCTGGTTTTGATTGACCAGATCGCCGCCCCGGCCTTTGGGCGGGCGTGGCAGCTCCTTGATTTCCAGGCTCTGCAGGGGCTGCGCCAGCGGGCAGACCTCGTCCACGCGCTTCAAAAACGCACGGCTGGTCTTGGCGCTTTCGGCGGCCCAGTGGCCGAGGCGTGCGGCGGTGGCAATCACCTGCTGCGGCAAGACTTCGTTGAGCGGCACCGCCGCGCCCTCGACGCCGAAGTCCAGGGTGTTGGGGATCAGATAAAGGCGGCCCTTCTTGTTGCTGTGGGCGCTCATTTGCTGACTCCGCCTGCCAGGCTGTGGGCGAGGGCTTGCAGGGGATCCAGGCCCGCAGCGCGGAGCAGGGTGCTGGTGCGGATCAGTGGCAGGCCGATCAGCGCGGTGGGGTCGTCCGATTCGATGGCGGACAGCAGGCTGATACCCAGCCCCTCCGACTTGGCGCTGCCGGCGCAGTCGTAGGGCTGCTCGGCGCGCAGATAGGTCTCAATCTCGGTGTCGCTGAGTTCGCGAAAGCGCACGCGCACCGGGGCCAGGTCTTGCTGGGCAAAACTGCTTGCCTCGCAGACCACGGCCACGCCGGTTTGAAAAATGATGCTGTGGCCGCTCATGCGGCGCAGTTGCTCGACGGCGCGCTCGTGCCTGCCTGGCTTGCCGATGGGGCTGCCGTTCAGGTCGGCAACCTGGTCGGAGCCGATCACGATGGCCTCGGGGTGAAGTCGGGCCACGGCGTGTGCCTTGGCGAGAGACAGGCGCGCAGCCAGTGCCGCGGGTGCTTCGCCGGGAAGCGGGGTTTCATCCACCTCGGGAGACTGCACGGCAAAAGGCAGGCGCAGTCGCTCCAGAAGTTCACGCCGGTAGCGCGAGGTGGAGGCGAGGATCAGAGGGCGGGGTGCCGGGGTGGCAGAGGGTGTGTGCATTGCTGGATTTTCGCATTGGCGGCTGGACTTCGCGTTTCAGCTGCCCGGCTTGCAAGGCCGGCCTCGTACACTTGCGGCCATGAAAGCGCATGAATTTGACTCACGAAAATTGGACGTTCCGGCCTTTGCCCGGGATGCGGGCAGCCTGCAGGGCGAGTGGCCGGCCGCGCAGCTGAGCCGCCTGGCCGATGTGGCGGCGCCCGAGACGCCGGTGGCGGCCTGGCCTGCGGTGCAGTGGTCCTTGCAAGGTGAGCGCCGGGAGCTTAGTGGCGGTGCTGTTGAAACCTGGTTGCACCTGGAGGCCTCGGCCGAAGTGAGCATGACCTGCCAGCGCTGCCTGCAGCCGGTGCAGGAATCGATGAGCCTGGAGCGCTCCTATCGCTTTGTGCGCGATGAGCAGGAGGCGGCCGAGCAGGACATCGAGAGCGAAGAGGAGCTGCTGGTGCTGACGCGCAATCTTGACGTGCAGGAATTGGTGGAGGATGAATTGCTCTTGTCGCTCCCCTTGGTGCCGCGTCACGAACAATGCCCGAAGCCCCTGGAAGTGCCGGCAGGCGTGGCGGAGTTGAGCGAAGAAGAAGTGGCCTCGTCCGAGCGCCCCAATCCCTTTGCGGCCCTGGTTGCATTGAAGAAAAAATGATGGAGCGGGCCGGCGGCCGAGTGCTTCCGCCAGCGGCGATTGTGGGCTCGGATTTGAGTCTTGGCGCCAACGGTGCTACAATCGCGGGCTTTCCCCGGTCCGAGAATCAAAGTAGCGTGCCGTGAGTGCGGGCCAGCTTGGCCGCAGTGCTTGCAAACCGCTGGCGCATGGTGCGCTTGATGCTCGCGACGCTTGTGTACACAGCAATCGCGGCGCCCGGGGTGTGCAGGTCGCTGGTCTGCGTGGAGAGCTGGAGCGAACCGCTTCAGCAAATCCAGACCGCCGCGCCTCAATCACCGGAGCCTTAGGAGAATTTCATGGCCGTTCAGCAAAACAAGAAGTCGCCTTCCAAGCGTGGCATGCACCGTTCGCACAATGCCCTGGTCACCCCGGGTACTGCCATCGAGCCGACCACCGGCGAAGTGCATCTGCGTCACCACATCAGCCCCACCGGCTTCTACCGCGGCCGCAAGGTCCTGAAGACCAAGGCTGACGCCTGATCGATTTCGACTGACGCGCCCGCCTCAGGCGGCGCGTTGATCTCACGATCTGCTGTGATCACGAATTCCCGGCCTGTGCCTTGTTGCAGCGCCGGGTTTTTGTGTTTTCTGTGGGCTCTGTTGCGCGGTGTTTCCACCGTTGGCAAGAGGCCGCATGGCCTGACATATTGGCTTGATCCACTCGGGTGTGCGCGCGCGAAGGCGCTGCACGGCCTGAGTTTTCGTGTCCGGCCGTTTTTCTCTGGCCGGCTTTCACCTGGGTTGCTGTGATGTCTTCTGTCGATTCCCGTCTGCCCGCCCAGCCCGCGGTGTCCGTGGCCGAGCCTTTGGCCCGGGTGCGTCTGGCTGTCGATTGCATGGGTGGCGACCATGGGCCGTCCATCACCTTGCCGGCCTGTGAGGCCTTCCTCGCCAAGCATCCGCAAGCCGAGCTGCTGCTGGTGGGCCTGCCCGATGCGCTGGCTGCGGCCGCCCAATGGCCGCGCTGCCGCATCGTGCCCGCCAGTGAAGTGGTGACCATGGACGACCCGGTCGAGGTGGCGCTGCGCCGCAAGAAGGATTCGTCCATGCGGGTGGCCATCAGCCAGCTCAAGTCGGCCGACGGCGGCTTGCCGCTGGCCGATGCCTGTGTGTCGGCCGGCAACACCGGCGCCCTGATGGCGGTCTCGCGCTATCTGCTCAAGACCCTGGATGGCATCGATCGCCCGGCCATTGCCTCGGTCATGCCCAACCAGCTCGGTGGCTACACCACCATGCTGGACCTGGGCGCCAATGTCGATTGCTCGGCCGAGCATCTGCTGCAGTTCGCGCTGATGGGCAGCGCCCTGGTCGCGGCTGTGGATGGCAAGCCCGAGCCGCGTGTCGGCCTGCTCAATATTGGTGAAGAGGTCATCAAGGGCAGCGAAACCATCAAGCGCGCGGGTGAGTTGCTGCGCGCGGCGGCAGCTGCTGGTCAGCTGAATTTCCACGGCAATGTGGAAGGCAATGACATCTTCAAGGGTACGGTCGACCTGGTTGTGTGCGATGGTTTTGTCGGTAACGTCGCGCTCAAGACGGCCGAAGGCCTGGCCACCATGATCATCACCATCATCCGCGAGGAGTTCGGTCGCAGCTGGATCAGCAAGGCGACCGCCGCTCTGGCGATGCCGGTGCTCAAGCGCTTCAAAGGTCGCGTCGACCATCGCCGCTTCAACGGTGCAGCCCTGCTGGGCCTGCGTGGCCTGGTGTTCAAGAGCCATGGCTCGGCCGACGCCTTCGCTTTCGAGAACGCTTTGAACCGGGCGTATGATGCCGCCCGCAACCGGTTGCTCGACCGGGTACACGATCGCATCATTGCCACGCTGCAAGCCACGCCCGGCACCACGGCCGGCGCCGAGGGGCTCGCGGTGGGCGACTCAGGAGACAAGGCGGCCCCGGTCGCCCAAGCTGCATGACCACCATCCCCAGCGCCACGAACACCCCCGCATCTGCTCCCTCGCCTTCGACGGCCATGCCTTCTGCGCGCTACGCCCGCATCATCGGCACCGGCAGCTACCTGCCGCCACTGCGACTGAGCAATGCTGAGCTGGCTGCTCAGCTGGCCGCCGATGGCATCGAGACCTCGGATGAATGGATCGTCGAGCGCACCGGCATCCATGCCCGCCATTTCGCCGCCGAAGGCGTGACGGCCAGCGACCTGGCCTTGGCCGCTGCGCAAGCCGCCATTGTCGCGGCCGGCATTGCGGCCGATGAGATCGATCTCATCATCGTCGCCACTTCGACGCCGGACATGGTCTTCCCCTCGACCGCCTGCCTGCTGCAGCACAAGCTGGGCATCGCCGGCGGTGCGGCATTCGATGTGCAGGCGGTCTGCTCCGGCTTTGTCTACGCGCTGACGGTGGCGGATTCGATGATCCGCACCGGTGCGGCCAGCAAGGCCCTGGTTGTGGGTGCCGAGGTGTTCTCGCGCATCCTCGATTTCAAGGACCGCACCACCTGTGTGCTGTTTGGCGATGGCGCCGGTGCTGTGGTGCTGGGCGCCAGCGACACGCCGGGCATCCTGGCCACCGAGCTGCATGCCGATGGCAAGCATTCGGGCATTCTTTGCGTGCCCGGCCATGTCTCGGGCGGCAAGGTCAGCGGCGACCCGCTGCTGAAGATGGACGGCCAGGCCGTGTTCAAGCTGGCCGTCGGCGTGCTGGAAAAAGTGGCCCGCTCGGTGCTGGAGAAAGCCGGCCGCAGCGAGGATGACATCGATTGGCTGATTCCTCATCAAGCCAATATCCGCATCATGCAAGGCACGGCCAAGAAGCTGAAGCTGCCGCTGGACAAGGTGGTGGTCACCGTGGATCAGCACGGCAACACCTCGGCGGCGTCGATCCCGCTGGCCCTCGATGTGGCGGTGCGAGACGGCCGCGTCAAGGCCGGCGATACCGTGATGCTGGAAGGCGTGGGGGGCGGCTTCACCTGGGGTGCCGTGCTGCTGGATTTCTGATTCCGCAGGCCGCGCTTCACGGCTTTTGCCTCCGCTGCAATTCCGAGTTACTTCATCTCCAATTCTTCGACACACGATCATGAGCGCAAAGTTCGCATTCGTCTTTCCGGGCCAAGGCTCGCAAACCGTGGGCATGCTGGACGCCTGGGGCGATCACCCTGAGGTGGCTCGCACCCTGGCCGAGGCATCCGAGGCCCTGGGCGAAGACATCGGCGCCCTGATCAAGGCCGGCCCGAAAGAGCAGCTGGACCTGACCACCAACACCCAGCCCGTGATGCTGACGGCCGGCATTGCCTGCTACCGCGCCTGGGTGGCTGAAACCGGCTTGCTGCCGGCGGCTGCGGCCGGCCACTCGCTGGGCGAGTACACCGCCCTGGTGGCGGCCGGTGCGCTGACGCTGGCCGAGGCCCTGCCTCTGGTGCGATTCCGTGCCCAAGCCATGCAAGAAGCCGTGCCGGTGGGCGTGGGCGCCATGGCGGCCATCCTGGGTCTGGACAGCGCGGCCGTGATCGAGGGTTGTGCCGCCGCGGCGGCCGCCACCGGTGAGGCCGTGGAGGCTGCCAATTTCAATGACCCCAAGCAGACCGTGATTGCCGGTACCAAGGCCGGGGTCGACAAGGCCTGTGAGTTGCTCAAGGCCGCGGGCGCCAAGCGCGCGCTGCTGCTGCCGGTGTCGGCGCCGTTCCACTCGAGCCTGATGAAGCCGGCGGCGCTGGCGCTGCAAGGGCGTCTGGCCACGACCGAGTTCGCGGCGCTGCAGTTCCCGGTGATCAACAACATCGATGTGGCCGCAGTTGGCGATGCCGTCGGCCTGCGCGATGCGCTGTACCGCCAGGCTTTCGGCCCGGTGCGCTGGGTCGAAGTGGTGCAGGCGCTGAAGGCGCAGGGCATCCAGCATGTGCTGGAGTGCGGCCCGGGCAAGGTCCTGGCCGGCCTGGCCAAGCGTGTCGATGCCGAACTGATCAGCGCCACCGTGCTGGACCCGGCCAGCCTGGCCGAGGCACGCGCACTGCTGGGCTGAGCATCGCCCCGTCTGCACCTTCCAACGAAACCGCAAGAAGATCATGACTGACACGACGACAAGCAGCAGCACCCCCCAAGTGGCCCTGGTCACCGGCGCCAGCCGCGGCATCGGCCGCTCCATCGCCCTGACCCTGGCCGAGCAGGGCTACAAGGTCATCGGCACCGCCACCAGCGAATCCGGCGCTGCCGCCATCGGCGAAGCCTTGGCTGCGCTGGGGGGCTCTGGCCTGGTCCTCAATGTCAATGACGCGGCCGCGGTTGAAGCGGCCGTGGACGGCATCGTCAAAGCCCATGGCGGCCTGCATGTGCTGGTCAACAATGCCGGCATCACCCGCGACACCCTGGCCATGCGCATGAAGGATGACGATTGGGATGCCGTGCTGGACACCAATCTGAAGGCCGTGTTCCGCATGAGCCGCGCCGTCATGCGCACCATGATGAAACAGCGTTATGGCCGCATCATCAGCATCACCTCGGTGGTTGGTGCCTCGGGCAATCCGGGCCAGGCCAATTACGCGGCGGCCAAGGCCGGCGTGGCCGGCATGACGCGCTCGCTGGCGCGCGAGCTGGGTAGTCGCGGCATCACCGTCAACTGCGTGGCGCCTGGTTTCATCGCCACCGACATGACCGAAGTGCTTCCCGAGGCGCAGAAGGCCGCGCTGCTGGCGCAGATCCCGGTGGGCCGCCTGGGCGAGCCGCGGGAAATTGCGGAGGCTGTTGCCTTCCTCGCGTCACCGAAGGCAGCCTACATTACCGGCAGTGAACTGCATGTCAACGGCGGCATGTTCATGAACTGACAGATTTGAGATGGCGGCAGTTCCGCCGCCATCCACCGGATTTGCCCGGCCGGTGAAGGTTCTCTGATGTGCCGCAATGCCTTGTTTTAGGCGCGACTCCCTAGAGGCCTTAGAATCCCGGGCTGTTCCTAGCAAACCCCTCCTGGAGGAGTCATGAGCGATATCGAAGCACGTGTCAAGAAAATCATCGCCGAGCAACTCGGCGTGCCTGAGTCCGATGTGACCAACGAAAAGGCCTTCGTGGCCGACCTGGGCGCCGACTCGCTCGACACCGTGGAATTGGTGATGGCACTCGAAGACGAGTTCGGCATCGAAATCCCCGATGAAGAAGCCGAGAAGATCACCAGCGTTCAGCTGGCGATTGACTACGCCGTCAAGCACCAAAAGGCCTGAGTCTTCAGCGCTTGAGCCTTTGTTCAACTGATTTCCGTACCGCATGAGCCGTCGTCGCGTCGTAGTTACCGGACTTGGTCTGATCAGCCCCGTGGGAAACACGGTTGCTGAAGGCTGGGCCAACATCCTGGCCGGTCAGTCCGGTATTGACCGCATCACCCGCTTTGATCCGTCGGCCTTTGCCTGTCAGTTCGCCGGTGAAGTGAAGGGCTTCGATGTGGCGGACTACATGTCCACCAAAGAAGCGCGGACCATGGACACCTTCATCCATTACGGATTGGCGGCGTCCATTCAAGCGGTGCGCGATGCCGGTCTGCCGACCGGCGATCAGTTGAGTGAAGAGCAGGCTGAGCGCATCGGCGTGCTGGTGGGTTCGGGCATCGGCGGCTTGCCGCTGATCGAAGAAACCCACAGCGAGTACGTTGCGCGCGGCCCGCGTCGCATTTCCCCCTTCTTTGTGCCGGCCTCGATCATCAACATGATCTCGGGCCATGTCTCGATCAAGTTCGGCTTCCAAGGCCCGAACCTGGCCATCGTGACCGCTTGCACCACCGGCTTGCATGCCATCGGTCAAGCTGCGCGGCTCATTGAATACGGCGATGCCGACGTGATGATCGCCGGCGGCGCGGAATCCACCGTGTCGCCCTTGGGCATCGGAGGCTTTGCCTCGGCGCGGGCACTGTCCACGCGCAACGACGATCCCAAGACTGCTTCCCGACCCTGGGACAAGGACCGCGACGGTTTTGTGCTGGGTGAGGGCGGCGGTGTGCTGGTGCTGGAAGAGTACGAGCATGCCAAGAAGCGTGGCGCCAAGATCTATGCCGAGCTGTCCGGCTTTGGCATGGGTGCTGACGCGTACCACATGACCGCGCCCAATGTGGACGGTCCCAAGCGGTCGATGCGTGCGGCCCTGCGCAACGCAGGCCTGAACGCTGACCAAGTGCAATACATGAACGCCCACGGCACCTCCACGCCGTTGGGTGATGTGAACGAGACGAACGCCATCAAGCTGGCCTTCGGCGACCATGCCAAGAATCTGGTGGTCAGCTCGACCAAGTCCATGACCGGGCATTTGCTCGGCGGGGCCGGTGGTATCGAGTCGGTGTTCACGGTGCTGGCGGTTCACCACCAGGTGGCGCCGCCAACCATCAACATCTTCAACCAGGATCCCGAGTGCGACCTGGACTACTGCGCCAACGAAGCGCGGCAGATGAAGATCGAGTACGCCGCCAAGAACAATTTCGGTTTCGGCGGCACCAACGGCACGCTGATCTTCAAGCGGGTCTGATCGCCGGCGGCGCCAGCTGCCTTGTTGTTTCAAAGCCGAACCTGAGCCTGCTGCGATGAACGCCACCTCGCGTCACGCAGCGCCGCTCCGGGTTGAGGTGCTTCCACAGCCAGCCTTGCAGCTGGCTGTGTCGTTTCTGGCCCTGCTGGCTGCGGCCTCGCTGCTGGCGGCGTTGGTCGCGCACCAGCAGGCGTCCGCGTGGCATTCGGTTTGGGTCTTGCCTCTGTGCGCCGCCCTCGGCTGGCGAGTGGCGCGTGTGCGGCCGCGCCTGTTGCTGTGGGATGGCCAGAGCTGGCGCTTGCACGAGCGCGAGGCCTCGGGGGCGCCGCGTGACCCGGCTGTGGAACTGAGACTGGCCGCGGTCTTTGATTTCGACGACTGGCTGCTTCTGCGGGCGCAGCGTGTGGGTGCTGCAGTACCTCGGCTGCAGCGACTGCGCTGGCATTGGGTGCCGCTCTATCTGCCGCTGAGCCGGCGCCGGCAGCCGGGAGTGTGGGGCACATTGCGGGCGACCCTGTTTGCCGCTCGCGCCAGCCAGGACGGGCAGGGCGCACGCGGGGCGCAGGATCAGCCCCCTGGAGGCGCAGGTCCTGCGACCTGAGGTGCGGCGGCCGCTGATTCCGGGGTGACTTTCGCAAGCTGGCTTGGGCCGCTGCCATCATCAATTGCAGCCGGTCGAGGCTGGCGCGCCATGCCGTGCTTGCTGGCAGTGGCGGCTTGTCCGCCCGCTTGTCCGATCGCAGCACACGCTGCATTTGTTTACCTGTTCTTTGCATTCGTCCACCCTTGAAATCAAGGCGCCTGGTCCCAAAATCGCCAGCTGCTGTCTCAGGTTCAACGCCCTGGCCGCGTTGGTGGGTTTTTCTCTGGTGAACACTTCGAGTCCAACCATGTCCTTTCTGTCTCTTGCCCGTCCGTCCCTGTCGCGCTGGTCGCGAGCCTTGCTCTCTGCCGGCGCTTTGTCCCTGAGCCTCAGCCTGCTGCCCGATGTCGGCCATGCCCAGGCGCGCGAGCTGCCGGACTTCACCGAGCTGGTCGAGAAGGTCGGCCCGGCGGTGGTGAACATCCGCACCTCGGAGCGCCTCAAGGCCAATGCCCAGGGCATGCCCGAGATGGACGAGCAGATGCTGGAGTTCCTGCGCCGCTTCGGCATGCCCGCGCCCAACCAGCGCCGTGGTGCCCCACGCGGCGGCGGCGACAACGACGATGCACCGCAGCGCCGCGGCGTCGGCTCGGGCTTTGTGCTCAGCGCTGATGGCTATGTGATGACCAATGCCCATGTGGTTCAGGATGCCGACGAGGTCTACGTCACCCTGACTGACAAGCGCGAGTTCAAGGCCAAGCTGGTCGGCGCCGACCGCCGCACCGATGTGGCCGTGCTCAAGATCGAGGCGAGCGGCCTGCCGGCAGTGAAGATCGGCGATGTCGGCCGCCTCAAGGTTGGTGAATGGGTCATGGCCATCGGTTCGCCTTTTGGCTTCGACAACAGCGTCACTGCCGGCATCGTCAGCGCCAAGGCGCGCGACACCGGCGACTTCCTGCCCTTCATCCAGACCGATGTGGCCATCAACCCGGGCAACTCGGGCGGCCCGCTGTTGAACATGCGCGGCGAGGTGGTAGGCATCAACTCGCAGATCTACAGCCAGTCCGGCGGCTTCATGGGCATCTCCTTCTCGATCCCCATCGATGAGGCGATCCGCGTGTCCGAGCAGCTGCGCAGCCACGGCAAGGTGGTGCGCGGCTTCATCGGCGTGACGCTGGAAGATGTAAGCAAGGATGTGGCTGAGGCCATCGGCCTGGGCAAGCCGCATGGCGCCGTAATCCGCAGCGTGGTCGCGGGCGGCGCGGCCGACAAGGCCGGCATCGAAGGCGGCGATGTGATCACCAAGTTCGACGGCAAGACGATCGAGAAGGTCAGCGATCTGCGCCGCGTGGTGGCCGGCCTCAAGCCGAACAGCAAGGCCGTGGTCCAGGTGTTCCGCCGCGGTACCTACAAGGACCTCAACATCACCATCGCCGAGATGCCCAATGAAGAAGCACGTGCTTCGGCGGGCGTTGACGGTGATGGCAAGCCCTCTGCCGGTCCGGCCAGCGCCTTGGGTTTGCAGCTCGGTGAGTTGAGCGAGGCGCAAAAGCGCGAGCTCAAGCTCAAGTCGGGTGTTCGCGTGGAAGCGGCCATCGGCGTGGCCGCACGCGCGGGCCTGCGCGAGGGCGATGTCATCCTGTCGGTGGACAACACCGATGTCAGCAGCGTCAAGCAGGTGCAGGCGGTGCTGGCCAAGCTGGACAAGGCCAAGGTCATCAATTTGCTGGTGCGCCGCGGTGACCTGACCAGCTTTGTGCTGCTGCGTCCGGCTCGGTAATCCGGCCGGTTAATCCACGCTGGCGACAGTGCCAAGACCCGGTATGCCAGAGCGGGCTGCCGGGTCTTTTCATATGGCGGAAGCTGCTCACCTGCCGGGCCACGCGGCAGGGCAGGGTGGCGGATTTCGATTCCTGTCGCTGTCGGCTAGAATCCGGAGTTCGCCTGGCCTGTTTGCGGCCGGCGAAAGACGTAAACACGAGTCAAGCGTGACGAAAATGCCGGGCCGACGGAGGCGCAGGCGGGCGGGCTGCAAGGTTTTCAAAAACCATGCCAGCGCGCCTTGATAAGCCTGTGAATAAGTTGTGGACAAAATCCATGTTGGCGGGCCGCAACGACGGGCAATCCCGGCGGGGCGCGGTTTCCAGACAGGACCTTTTGGCTACAATGGAAGCCCAACAAGCAGTTGCCATACCTTTTGTTGGAAGGCGCGTCACCGTTTCGACGTGCCTTTTTTTTACCCGCCGTTCGGCCTTTGTGTGGCCATCACATCGCGCCGCGATTGAGAGCTTGCGCTGCCCGGGCTCCCGCCCTTTGTGACTCCAGCCCAGCTCAGTCTGTAAAAGCATGAACCACATCCGCAATTTCTCCATCATCGCCCACATCGACCACGGCAAGAGCACGCTGGCGGACCGCATCATTCAACGCTGTGGCGGTCTCTCGGACCGCGAGATGGAAGCGCAGGTGCTGGACTCGATGGACATCGAGCGCGAGCGCGGCATCACCATCAAGGCCCAGACCGCAGCCCTGCAGTACACGGCCAAGGACGGCAAGACCTACAACCTCAACCTGATCGACACGCCCGGGCATGTGGACTTCTCGTACGAAGTGAGCCGTTCGCTGTCGGCCTGCGAGGGCGCGCTGCTGGTGGTGGACGCCAGCCAGGGCGTGGAAGCACAGACCGTCGCCAACTGCTACACCGCGCTGGACCTCGGCGTGGAAGTGGTGCCGGTGCTGAACAAGATGGACTTGCCCAGCGCCGACCCGGACAACGCCAAGGCCGAGATCGAAGACGTGATCGGCATCGACGCCACCGACGCCATCCCCTGCAGCGCCAAGACCGGCATGGGCATCGATGAAATCATCGAGGCCGTGATCGCCCGCATCCCGCCGCCCAAGGGCGTGGTCGAGGCACCGCTGCGCGCCATGATCATCGACAGCTGGTTCGACAACTACGTCGGCGTGGTGATGCTGGTTCGCGTGGTGGACGGCACGTTGCGCAAGGGCGAGCGCATCCGCATGATGGCCACCAATGCCATCTACCCGGCCGAGCATCTGGGCGTGTTCTCGCCCAAGTCCGAGAAGCGCGATCAGCTCAATGCCGGTGAGGTGGGCTTTGTGATCGCCGGCATCAAGGAGCTGCAGGCCGCCAAGGTCGGCGACACCATCACGCTGGAAAAGAAGCTGCCCAACAATCTCGGCCCGGCCGAAGAGGCCTTGCCCGGCTTCAAGGAAATCCAGCCCCAGGTGTTTGCCGGTCTGTACCCGACCGAATCGAGCGAGTACGACCAGCTGCGCGATGCGCTCGAGAAGCTCAAGCTCAACGACTCTTCGCTGCGCTACGAACCCGAAGTCTCGCAGGCGCTGGGCTTCGGCTTCCGCTGCGGCTTCCTGGGCCTGCTGCATATGGAGATCGTGCAGGAGCGTCTGGAGCGTGAGTTCGACCAGGACCTGATCACCACCGCGCCCAGCGTGGTCTACGAGGTGGTGCTGGGGGATGGCACGGTGATCGAGGTGGAGAACCCCTCGAAGATGCCCGAGGTCGGCAAGATCGCCGAGATCCGCGAGCCCATCGTCACCGTGCACCTCTACATGCCGCAGGACTATGTCGGCCCGGTCATGACCCTGGCCAACCAGAAGCGCGGCACGCAGATCAATATGGCCTACCACGGCCGCCAGGTCATGCTGACCTATGAAATGCCGCTGGCCGAAATCGTGCTGGACTTCTTCGACAAGCTGAAGTCGGTCTCGCGCGGCTACGCCTCCATGGACTACGAGTTCAAGGAGTACCGCGCCTCCGATGTGGTCAAGGTCGACATCCTGATCAACGGCGACCGCGTCGATGCTCTGTCCATCATCGTCCACCGCGCGCAGAGCCAGTTCCGCGGCCGCGCCGTGGCGGCCAAGATGCGCGAGCAGATCCCGCGTCAGATGTACGACGTGGCGATCCAGGCTGCCATTGGCGCCAACATCATCGCCCGCGAGAACATCAAGGCGATGCGCAAGAACGTGCTGGCAAAATGCTACGGCGGCGACATCACCCGCAAGCGCAAGCTGCTCGAAAAGCAAAAGGCCGGCAAGAAACGCATGAAGCAGATCGGCTCCGTCGAGGTGCCTCAAGAGGCATTCCTGGCCATCCTGCAAGTGGACGACTGACCGCCGTCGCCCGGCCTTCTTTCTTCTCCCTTCCTCCCAACCAAGCGATCGATTGATGAGTGCTCTGACCGGAATTCTCTACGCGGCCCTGGTCGCTTACCTGGGCGGCTGGTACACCGGCTACTGGAGCGGCAACTTCTCCCTTCTGCTCTTCATCCTGACCGTGATCACGCTGGCCTACTGGCTGGCCGAGCGCTTTCATTTCCAGCCGGCCCGAGCTCGTGCCGCCCAGGCCCTGCTCGATGCCGATGCCCAGCGCCGCCAGACCCTGGCCGCCCAGGGCATCAGCCGTGTCGATGGGGATGTCGAGGCGGCGCGTCAGCAGATCCTGCAGCAGCCCTGGTGGATGGATTGGACTGCCGGCTTGTTCCCGGTCATCCTGGCCGTGTTCTTTCTGCGCTCTTTCTTGTTCGAGCCGTTCAAGATCCCCTCGGGTTCGATGGTGCCGACCCTGCTGGTTGGTGACTTGATCCTGGTGAACAAGTTCCACTACGGCGTGCGCCTGCCGGTGATCAACAAGAAGATCATCTCCAACAACGAGGTCAAGCGCGGCGACGTGATGGTGTTCCGCTGGCCGGTGGACACCAGCGTGGACTTCATCAAGCGCGTGGCGGCCATCCCCGGCGACGAGGTGGCCTATCTGAACCAGAAGCTCTACATCAACGGCAAGCCGACCGAAGTCCAACCCCAGGGTGACTTCTACGACGAGAGCTCGATGACCTACCGTCCGCGCTTCCTGGAGAAGCTGGGCGAGAAGGAGCATCAGATGCTGGTCAACCCACAGGCGCAGCCCATCTTCCAGCCCAACCGTCCGGATGGCCCGTTCCCCTACCAGGACCAGTGCAAATACACCATCGAAGGCGTGCGCTGCACGGTGCCGGCGGGTTACTACTACATGATCGGCGACAACCGCGACAACTCCGGGGACTCTCGCTTCTGGGGCTTTGTCCCCGATGAAAACATCGTCGGCCGGGCCTTCTTTGTTTGGATGAATTTCGGTAACCTCAAGCGCATTGGCCCCTTCCATTGAGGCGGCCTGAACGGCGGGGCTGCGGTCTCGCCCGGCAAAGATCCGGTTTGAAACTTCAGGGAGAGGACGTTTCGATGCTTCGTCGTCAGTCAAAGCCAGGCCAGCGTTGCCATTCGGGTGCCCAAGCGCGATCACAGCGCGGCATCAGCCTTCTGGGCCTGCTGTTCTGGGGTGTTCTGCTCGCCTTCGGTGGCGTGGTGATCGCCCGCGTCATCCCGACCGTGCTGGAGTTCTACACCATTCAACGTGTGGTCGATCGCATTGCTGCGGCCAACCCGGCCACCGTGCCGGCCGTGCGCGCCGAGTTCGAGCGCGCTCAGCAGGTTGAATACTCCATGGTCAGCATTTCCAGCCAGGATCTGGTGATCAGCAAGGACAACGAGAAGCTGCAGATCAGCTTCGCCTACGACAAGCAGGTCGATCTGGCCGGCCCTGTCTATCTCTTGATCAAGTACCAGGGCAAGTCCCGTTGATGGCGTTTTCGCCGCTTCGGTCGCTGGCGCCCGCATTTTCAACGTCTGTGTCCGCATGAGTAGCAGTGCTGCGCCTCTCCTCGCCTTGCAACAACGCCTGGGTCATCGCTTCAGCAAGCCGGAGCTGCTGAGCCGCGCCCTGACGCACCGCAGCTTCAGCAGCGATCACAACGAGCGCCTGGAGTTCCTCGGCGACGCGGTGCTGAGCCTGGCCGTCTCCAGCCTGCTGTACGAGCGATATGCCGGCTCCGACGAGGGCGACCTGACCCGTATCCGCGCCCACCTGGTGCGCGAAGACAGCCTGCACCGCCTGGCGCTCGATCTGGGTCTGCCCCAGGTGCTGCGCCTCTCGGATGGCGAGGCCAAGGGCGGTGGCGCGCAGCGCCCCTCCATCCTGGCCGACGCCCTCGAAGCCATCATCGGCGCCACCTTCATCGACGCCGGTTACCCGGCCGCGCTCGAGGTGGTGCGCAAGATGCTGGGCGATTTGCTGGCCGGTGCGGCCACCGACCGCTGGGCCAAGGATGCCAAAACCGCGCTCCAGGAGATGCTGCAAGCCCGCCGCCTCGCCGTACCCACCTATCGCATCACCGACACCCGCGGCCAGGCCCATGCCCAGACCTTTGAGGTTGAGTGCGTCGTGCCTGCGCTGAAGCTGGCCACGCGCGGCGAAGGCCGGTCTCGTCGTATTGCCGAACAAGAAGCCGCCCGTCGCCTGCTCGACGAACTGATTGCCCTCGACAAGCCAAGTTCTGGCTTGCGCGACAAGGAGCGGCCCCGCGCCGACACCCCATGACCCACACCCCCACCACGCCGGACGACGCCACTTCGCCTGAAGCTTCGTCGGCCTCTCCTGCACCCGTCGTCACCTATGCCTTGCCGCCCATTCCCGCGGCCGGCTCCGGCGCGACCTCGCTGTCGCCCGAGGCCGCAGCCGCCGCGCAAGCCAGCGGCGGCAAGATGGCCGACGGCACGCCCCAGCGCTGTGGCCTGATCGCCATCGTCGGCCGGCCCAATGTCGGCAAGTCGACCCTGCTCAACGCCCTGGTCGGCCAGAAGGTCAGCATCACCTCGGACAAGGCGCAGACCACACGCCATCGCATCACCGGCATGCGCACCGTGGACGAGGCGCAGTTCGTGTTCGTGGACACGCCCGGCTTCCAGATGAAGTACAACGCGGCGCTCAACCGCAACCTGAATCGCACCGTGCACGGCGTGCTCGGCGATGTGGATCTGGTGCTCTATGTGCTGGAAGCCGGCCGCTTCGGCCTGGACGATGCCAAGGTGCTGTCCCTGCTGCCGCAGGACAAGCCGGTGGTGATGATCGCCAACAAGCTGGACGCCGTGCAGCGCCGCGCCGATCTGGCCCCCTGGCTCAAGAGCATGCAGGAGCGCCGCAACTTCAGCGAATTCGTGCCCCTTTCGGCCAAGAAGGATGCCGATGTCCAGCGCCTCTTCAAGATCCTCAAGCCCTACCTGCCCGAGCAGGGCTGGTTCTACGACGGCGACGCGCTGACCGACCGCAGCGAGAAATTCCTGGCCAGCGAAATCATCCGCGAGAAGCTGTTCCGCCTGACCGGTGACGAGCTGCCCTACACCTCGACCGTGATCATCGACAAATGGGAAGACGAGGGCGAGCTGCGCCGCATCTCGGCCTCCATCGTGGTCGAGCGCGATGCCCACAAGGGCATGATCATCGGCCAGGGCGGCGAGCGCCTCAAGCGCATCGGTTCCGAGGCGCGCCAGGAGCTGGAGCATCTGATGGATGGCCGTGTCTTCCTGGAACTCTGGGTCAAGGTGCGTTCGGGCTGGGCCGACAGCGAAGAGCATTTGCGCACCTACGGCTACGAGTGAAGCCGCTGGCGTGCTTCTCGTTTGACCGGCTTGACCGGCGGCCCGTTCGCTGATGGCCCGCGGCGCGCGCGCACCTGCGGTTCAGCAGGCTTTTGTGCTCCACCAGTACGACTGGAGCGAGTCCAGCCTCATCCTCGACCTGTTCACTCGTGAGCAGGGGCGCCTGGCCGTGGTGGCCAAGGGCGCCAAGCGGCCGTACTCGCAGCTGCGCGCGGTGCTGCTGCCCTTTCAGCGCATCCAGGTGACCCTGTCCAAACCGGCCAAATCCACGGATGGCAACCCGGCCGAGGTCGTCACCCTGCGCGCGGCCGAATGGGCCGGCGGCAGCACCTTGCCGGCCGGCGCCGCGCTGTTTTCGGGTTATTACCTGAACGAGCTGCTGCTCAAGCTGCTGGCCCGGCAGGACGCCCATCCGCTGCTCTTCGATGCCTATGCCCAGACCTTGCCGCAGCTGCATGCCAATGAGGATGCGCAGTCGCAGGCGGCGCTGCGGGCATTCGAGCTGCGTCTGCTGGTGGAAACCGGCCTGCTGCCCGACCTTAGCGTCGTGACCTTGACGCAGGCGCCATTGCAGCTGGAACGCAGCTATGGTCTGGCTGCCGAGGCCGGCATTCAACCCTTGTCCGTCGAAGCAGGCGGCCTGGATGGCAGCACCTGGATCCATCTGCAAGCCGCGCTGCTGCACGGCAGCATGGCCGCGCTGCAGCAGGCTTGCGCCCCGGTCTTGCCGCAGCTCAAGTCGGCGCTGCGCGGCCTGCTTCACTATCATCTGGGCGGCAAGCCGCTGCGCACCCGCCAGGTGATGCTGGATGTGCAGAAGCTGTTCGATTGAAGCTTGGGCGCAGCCCCGGCCGCCCTGACTGATATTTGCTGGAACTGGAAACGATGAATCCTTTGCTCGCTCCCGAGGCCTCGGCCGTCCATTCGCACGGCCAGCGCTGCGCCTTGTCGGTCAATGTCAACAAGGTGGCCTTGCTGCGCAACACACGACACCTGGGCATTCCCAGCGTGCTGCGCGCGGCCGAGGCCTGCTTGCTGGCCGGGGCCCAGGGCATCACCGTGCACCCGCGCCCCGACGAGCGCCACATCCGCCCGGCCGATGTGCGCGAGCTGGCGGCGCTGATGAAGCAGTGGCCGCATGCCGAGTACAACATCGAGGGCAACCCGACCCAGAACCTGATGGACTATGTGCGTGAGCTGCGTCCGCACCAGGTGACTTTTGTGCCTGACAGCGAGGACCAGTTCACCTCCGACCACGGCTGGAACCTGCCGGCCGATCGCGAGCGCCTGGCGCCGCTGATCGCGGAATGCCAAAGCCTGGGCGTGCGCGTCAGCCTCTTCATGGACCCGTTGCCCGAGGCCATGGCCCATGTGGCCGCGCTGGGCGCCGAGCGCATCGAGCTCTACACCGAAACCTTCGCCAGCGCCTTCGGCACCGCCCGCGAGGCCGAGGTGCTGGCCGGCTTCACCCGCACGGCCGAGGCCGCCCTGGCCCAGGGCCTGGGCATCAACGCCGGCCACGACCTCAACCGCGACAACCTGAGCCTGTTCCTGCGCGCCGTGCCCGGTGTGCGAGAGGTGTCCATCGGCCACGCCCTGATCGCCGATGCCCTGGAGCTGGGCTACACCGAGACCGTGCGTGAGTACCTGCGCAGCATCCAGCGCGCCTACGCAGCCTGAGCGTCGACATGAGCAACAAGAAGCCGGCATTCCTCGACCTGCGCCCGGCCGAGCCTGACGATGCGCTGCGCATCGCCGCCTTGGCGCGCTGGGTCTGGCTGGACCGTTATGCCGCCGAGGGCGGCGTCAACAGCACCGTGGCCGAGTACCTGAAGCGTGATTTCGACGAACAGCTGCTGCGTCAGTCCATCGATCTGAACCGTCACTGGGTGATCGAGCGGGGCGACACCTTGCTGGCCTGGGCGCATTTGGACGACAGCGCCGTCTGCCCGGTGGCTGTGTCCGGCCAGGCGGTCGAGCTCAAGCGCCTCTACGTGGCGCCGCACAGCCAGAGCCAGGGCCTGGGCTTGAAGCTGCTGCACCAGGCGCGCCAGACTTGGCCCGAGCGTTCGCTGTGGCTCAGTGCCTGGATCGGCAACGAAGGCGCTTTGCGTTTCTACCGCCGCGAAGGTGCCAGCCTCTGGGGCGAGGCCTGGTTCGAACTGGGCGGCCAGCAGCATCGCAATGAGTTGCTGGGCTGGGCACCGCTGGAGCCCGAGGCATGATTTACGGCATCGGCACCGATGTCTGCGACATCCGCCGCATGCGCGAGACCCTGGCGCGGCGCGGCGAGCGCTTCGCGGAAAAAGTGCTGGGTCCGCAGGAACTGGAGGTCTTTCGCGCCCGCCGTGCGCGCGCAGAGAGCCGGGGCCTGAGTTTTCTCGCCACCCGCTTCTCCGCCAAGGAGGCCTTCTCGAAAGCCATCGGTCTGGGCATGCGCATGCCCATGACTTGGCGCGACTGCGAGATCCTCAACGCGCCCAGCGGCAAGCCCGAGATCCGCCTGCATGGCGAGCTGGCCCGCTGGTTCGAGGACCAGGGCCTGCGCGCCCTGGTCAGCGTCAGCGACGAAACCGATTACGCGACCAGCTTTGTGGTGGTCGAGACCCTGGCCTGAAGCAAGGCCGCAGAAAGACGGACAAAGACGATGGAAGTAGACCTGCAACACGCCCCCGTGGTGCTCGATGTCGCCGGCCTGAGCCTGAGCGAGGCCGAGCGTGTGCGCCTGCGCCACCCCCTGGTCGGCGGCTTGATCTTGTTCGCTCGTAACTATGAGAGCCGTGCCCAGCTGCTGGCGCTGACGGCCGAGATCAAATCCATCCGACCGGATGTGTTGATCTGTGTGGACCATGAGGGCGGCCGCGTGCAGCGTTTCCAGACCGATGGCTTCACCCACCTGCCGGCCATGCGTCGGCTCGGCGAGTTATGGATGGAGGATGCGCTGCAGGCCACCGCGGCGGCCACTGCTGCCGGGTTCGTGCTGGCCGCCGAGCTGCGCGCCTGTGGCGTGGACTTCAGCTTTGCCCCGGTGCTGGACCTGGATTACGGTGAGAGCTCTGTCATCGGCACCCGCAGCTTCCACCGCGACCCACGCGTGGTGGCCGTGCTGGCCAAGAGCTTGCAGCATGGCTTGTTGCTGGCTGGCATGGCCAGCTGCGCCAAGCATTTCCCGGGCCATGGCTACGTCAAGGCCGACTCGCACACCGAGGTGCCGGTGGACCGCCGCAGCCTCAAGGCCATCCTGGCCGAGGATGCGAAACCGTTTGAATGGCTGGTCATGAGCACCGGCGCCGTGATGCCGGCTCATGTGATCTACCCCAAGGTCGATACTCGCCCGGCCGGATTCAGTGCCCGCTGGCTGCAGGAGGTGCTGCGTGAGCGCCTGGGCTTTGGCGGCGCCATCTTCAGCGATGACCTGGGCATGGCCGGCGCCCGCGTGCTGGAAGGGCGTGCGATCGGCTACGTGGACGCGGCGCTGGCGGCCCTGCAGGCCGGTTGCGATCTGGTGCTCTTGTGTAATCAGTCGAATGTCGACGGTGGCCGGGCCTTGGATGAATTCCTGGACGGCCTGCAAGCCGCGCAGGCCCGCGGTGACTGGCAGCCGAGCGCCGAGAGCGAGGCCCGCCGCGCAGGCCTGCTGCCGCAATCGGCGCCGCTGACCTGGGACGAGCTCATGCATGAACCGGCCTACCACCAGGCCTTGCAGACCCTGCCTTGAAGCCGGAGGCTGCGGTCATGAACAAGGATGCCGGCGTCGCGCTCGCGACGGCTGATGCAGTCAACGCTGCCAGTGCGGCTAAGGCGGCCGACCCCCGGCCCGAGCCGCCCGTGGCACCCGACCTGGACGCCTGCTGCGGCAATGGCTGCGACCCCTGCATCTTCGACCTGCACGATCTGGCCATGGACCAGTATCGCCAGGCCCGGAGGGCCTGGGAGACGCGGCAGCGAGCGCAGTAGCGGGGACGCGCCTCCGGCCCCCGCCACTGAAACACTCAGCGCTTGAGGTTCTTGCCGCTCGCTTCCATCTCCATGTCCACTTTCATATTCATCACCGGCTTGCCCGGCGCTTGCATGCGCATGTTCATGGCCAGGTTCATGGCGTGATTCAGGACCAGGCGGTCGGCCAAGCGCAAACTCATGCGGCCTTGGCCCTGGCCCGAGGCGGTCATCAGCGGCGCGGCCGGCGCGGAGGCGGTGGCATCCGGGGCGCTGGCGGCCGAGCTTGCAGCGGCGGCAGCTGCCGCAGCGGCTTCGGCCTTGTCATCGTTCATGGCCATGGTGATGTTCACGCCGACGTCGAAATCAGCGACGCCGTTTTCCAGCTTGACCAGGGTGTAGCGGCCCAGCATCTTCAGGTCCATGCCCGGGCCCTTGGGAATCGGCAAGGCCATGTCCAGCGGCATCTCGGCCGATTCGCCGACCTTGAGGCGGCGGCCTTCCAGAGCGCTCATGCTGCTCAGCAATTGCTTGAGCAGCCCTTCGGACAGGCCGCTGCTCGCGGCATCCATGCCGGCCATCTTCATGGACTGGAAGCTGCCGGTCTTCTGGTTCAGCTTGGCGTCGATCTTGATGTCGACCGTGGCCTTGGGCGGGCCGACGCGCTCGCCAGCGGAATTGCTCATCTCCAGGGGCAGGCTCTTGCCGCGCAGCTGAAGCTGGAAGTTGCCCTGCTTGTCAGCGGCCGTGGTCGTGACTTGCTGGTCGAACTCGCTGCGCATGCTCATGGGCATCTTGGCGGCCTGCATGGCCTGCTCCATCTTGGCGCGCTCTTCCTCGCTCATGCCCTCGAAGGGCTCCATGCGCATGTCCATCTTCATGCGCATGACCGAATGGATCTGATGGCGTTGCTGGGGCAGGGGGAAGAAGCGCAGTTCCACCTCGTCCGTGGCCGCGCTGGCGCTTGCCGCGGCAGCGGCCTTGGGCTTGGCCGAGGCGGCCTGAGCGGCCGGCAGCAGGGCGGCGCTGAGGATCAGCAGGGCGCTGAAGCCGTGGGTCAATAGGCTGCGCTTGGGGTGTTGAGACGTCAACATGATGGACAAGACTCCCTCGGGTAAGTGTGATGGGGTGCTTAGGGAAAAGGCCTGGGTGGCGCGCGCGCTGAAACCCGGTCGAAAAAATGCCGCCTGGCTGGCGGTGCAGCGAGGCGGCATTGTCGGCGGGGCGGTCTAGGCTGCCCAGCCCTCTAAAGGGCGAGAGCTTCGCGCCGGAGCTTGGGGCCACGGCGCGTCTCTTTCCTCTTTTTACTTACTGCTCAAAAGGCAGCTTGAACTGCGAGAGGTCCTTGCGGGTCTCGACCAGCACCAGCGGGCCTTCGTCCAGGGCGACCATGGGCGGGCGCACGCGCGGCACATGGATCGGCTTGGGCTCGGCCGCAATCGCTTCCTGGGCGGCGCGGATCTTGTCCGCGTCGGAGTTCACCCATTGCAGGCCGTTGGAGGCGGCGATGGCGTGCAACTCGTCCATCGGCAGAGCGAAGACCGGGGCCGGCGCTGCCACGGGCGCGGCAGGCGCAGCAGGAGCCGGAGCGGGGGCAGGTGCAGCGGCCGGCGTCGCGGCTGCTGCAGCGTCGCTCGCTTCCGGTGCCAGGCTCAGTTGCACCGGTGCGGCCGCAGGGGCTGCAGTGGCCAGGGCCTCTGCGCTGTCGCCCTGGGTGGCTGCGTGCTCGCTGCTCTGGCCTTCGGCCTGGTCGTCACGGCGCTCGCGGCGGCCACGATCGCGGCCACCACGGCGGCGGCGGCCTTCCTGGCCTTCACCCGCTTCGGGGCGATCGCCAGACTCGTGGCTGCCTGCTTCAGCGGCGGCGGCGCTGTTGGCGCTATCGCTGCCGGCTCCGCTCTCGGCCTCGCTGGCTGCCGCTGCCTTGGGCTCAGCGCCCTCGGCCGTGTCGGCGCCTTCAACCGCTTCACCGGCTTCGACGTTGCGACCCTCTTCGCGGTCACGGCCACCACGGCGGCGGCGGCGGCCACGGCCTTGACGCTCTTCACCGTTGGCGCCAGCGGCAGCCTCGGCGCCGTTTTCACCAGCGTTCAGCGCGCCTTCGGGCACGGTGTCGACGAAGTCGGCGGGGGTGTCGTTCAGGCTGGCGGGCAGGGCGGCAGCGGCTTGCTGCTGCTCGGCATTGCGCTCGACGCGCTCACCACGTTCGGCGCGCTCACCGCGCTCGCTGCGTTCGCCACGTTCCGGGCGATCACCGCGCGGGCGGCGGCCATCCGGACGCTCTGCACGTTCCGGGCGTTGGCCTTCGACGCCTTCCGGGCGCTCGGCGCGCTCAGGGCGGCGGGCGCGTTCCGGGCGCTCGGTGCGCTCGGGGCGGCCCTCTGCACGCGTTTCACCGCGAGCTTCCGAGCGGGGCTCGTTGCGGCCTGCGCCTTCGCGCTTGCCGTTGCGCTCGCCACGCTCACCACCGCGCTCGGCGCGGCCACCACGGCCACCGCGGGCGCCGTCACGGCCACCTTCTCGGCCGCCCTCACGCTTGCGCTCACCGCCTGCTGCAGCAGCGGAACCCGCGGCCGGTTTGGCGGCGGCAGGGGCCGCGGCCGGGGCTTCCGCCGGGCCACCGAACAGGCTCTTGATCCAGCCGAAGAAACCACCGCCAGCGGCCGGGGCTGCGGCCACCGGTGCTGCGGCCGGCGATGCCGCGCGTGCTGCCGGCTCGGCCTTGGGGGCCGGTGCCGTGGGCATGGGCGCGGGTTGCTCGGGCAGGATGCCCTTGATCACCGGCTCTTGCTTGCTGCGGCCCTTGTCGCTGTCGCCGCGACGGGTGATGCCCACCTCGTCCTGCGGCTCTTCGATCATGGTGTAGCTGGCTTGCAGGTTTTCCAGACGCGGGTCGTCGTGGCGCAGGCGTTCCAGCTTGTAGTTGGGCGTTTCGAGGTGCTTGTTGGGCACCAGCAGCACGGTGACGCGCTGCTTCAACTCGATCTTGGTGATCTCGGTGCGCTTCTCGTTCAGCAGGAAGGAGGTCACTTCCACCGGCACTTGCACGTGCACGGCGGCGGTGTTGTCCTTCATCGCCTCTTCCTGGACCATGCGCAGGATCTGCAGCGCCGAGGATTCGGTGTCGCGGATGTGGCCGGTGCCGTTGCAGCGTGGGCAGGTGATGTGGTTGCCTTCGCTGAGGGCCGGGCGCAGGCGCTGGCGGCTCATTTCCAGCAGGCCGAACTTGCTGATGGAGGCGAACTGCACGCGGGCGCGGTCATTGCGCAGGGCATCGCGCAGGCGCTGTTCGACTTCGCGGCGGTTCTTCGACTCTTCCATGTCGATGAAGTCGACCACGATCAGGCCGCCCAGGTCGCGCAGACGCATCTGGCGCGCGATTTCATCGGCGGCTTCGAGGTTGGTGCGGGTGGCGGTTTCTTCGATGTCGCCGCCGCGGGTCGAGCGGGCCGAGTTGACGTCCACCGACACCAGCGCTTCGGTGTGGTCGATCACGATGGCGCCGCCCGAGGGCAGGTTGACCGTGCGGCTGTGGGCGGTTTCGATCTGGTGTTCGATCTGGAAACGGCTGAACAGCGGCGCGTCGTCGCGGTAGCGCTTCACGCGATGGCCCTGGTCGGGCATCACGTGGTTCATGAACTGGTGGGCCTGTTCGAACAGGTCGTCGGTGTCGATCAGGATTTCACCGACATCGGCGGTGAAGTAGTCGCGGATCGCGCGGATCACCAGGCTGGATTCCTGGTAGATCAGGTAGGCGCCCTTGCCACCCTTGGCCGCATCGTCGATGGCGGTCCAGAGCTTGAGCATGTAGTTCAGGTCCCACTGCAGCTCGGCGGCGGAACGGCCGATGCCGGCGGTGCGGGCGATCAGGCTCATGCCCTTGGGGTATTCGAGCTGGTCGAGGTTTTCCTTCAGCTCTTCGCGGTCTTCGCCCTCGATGCGGCGGCTCACGCCACCGCCGCGCGGGTTGTTGGGCATCAGCACCAGGTAGCGGCCGGCCAGCGAGACGAAGGTGGTCAGGGCTGCGCCCTTGTTGCCGCGCTCTTCCTTTTCGACCTGGACCAGCAGTTCCTGGCCTTCCTTGATGCAGTCCTGGATGCGTGCGGTGCGCACGTCCACGCCTTCGCGGAAGTACTGGCGGGCGATTTCCTTGAAGGGTAGGAAACCGTGGCGGTCTTCGCCGTAATCGACGAAACAGGCTTCGAGCGAGGGCTCGACGCGGGTCACGACCGCTTTGTAGATATTGCCCTTGCGCTGTTCGCGGCCTTCGATTTCGGTCTCGAAGTCGAGCAGCTTCTGGCCATCAACGATTGCGAGGCGCCGTTCTTCCGGCTGCGTCGCATTGATCAGCATGCGTTTCATTGACATCACTCCTCGCGCGCGGCCGTCGGGTTTCTGGCCCGAGCGGTTCGCGCGCTCACACATCGCGTCACCGCGGCGGCGTCAATCCGGAAGGACCGAAGCCGGGCGGCGACTCATCGATGCACGGGCGATGCGGAGGAACCGAGGAAGGAATCGCCCTGGACTGACCCTGATCGCCACCGGTGTGGGTGGACGCTCAGTGGGCCAGCGTTGGCGCGTGCGGCGCAACAGGCGGCGCGGAGGCCCGCTCCCATGAACGCGCAGCGCGGGCGCCAAAGGCCCGGGGGTGCTGCGCGGCCCGGCCACGGCGGCGCGCCAGCCTCGCCGGCGCGGGGCCGGGGCTGCATGCAAAGCGGTGGGGGGTGGGGGGAGTGAGGGAAATCATCCGCGAGGACTGTTGGACGCGAGCAGCAGGCGGTCTGACTCTTGATCGACCGGCCTGCCGCCGTGGAATACCTTGTCTGCTGCCCCATGCGCCCCGCGATTCAAAGGTCGGCGGCGCCCATGCGGCGTGGTTCGTTCTACATCGCTCTGCCACACACACTCAGCCGCCGCCGTGTCACTTGGGGACAGGGCCCGCCGCTGGGCATTTGTGTTGCATCACCAGTTGTTGATGGGGCTCAAGACCACGTGCTTGACGGGCATCAAGCCCCATCGCCACCTCGCCGCCGTGGCCCTGACCTGAGTCTGGCCTTGATTTCTGCCCGATCCTGCGCGGGCCTGAGCCCGGGTAAAATCAGAAAAATCAAATACTTACGGCAGTAACGTGGTGAGCAACATTATAAGGGCTAAAGCCAGAGCACCGGCCGCCACAGAAACCCGGAAGTCCGGCCCCAAATCGGGCGCTGCCAGCGCTGCCAAAACACCCGGCCGGGCCGCCGACAAAACCGCCCGCCCGGGCGCCAAGGCGCCGGGCCGAGCCGGCGGCCGCCGGGCCGGCCCCTTGCTGGGCGAGCGGGTGCCGGTGAAGCCCGGTGCGCGTCCACTGGGTACGTCGGCGGCGCCGGCGGCTTCGGCGCGCAAGCCGGCAGCCGACGCCACAGCCCCGCTGCCGCCCTCGGCCGCCCAAGTCCGCCGCGTGGTGATCGACGACGGTTCGGCCGGCCAGCGCCTGGACAACTTCCTGCTGCGCGAGCTCAAGGGCGTGCCCAAAACCCATGTCTACCGCGTCATCCGGGCCGGTGAGGTGCGGGTGAACAAGGGCCGGGCGCAGGCCGACACACGGCTGGAGCTCGGCGATGAGGTGCGCATCCCGCCGGTGCGCCTGCCCGAGCGGGCGGCGGAAGGCGCGGGGGAGTACGTGCCGCCGCGCGAGTTCCCGGTGGTTTTTGAGGACGATCACCTGCTGGCCATCAACAAGCCGGCCGGCGTGGCCGTGCACGGCGGCTCGGGCGTCAGCTTCGGCGTGATCGAGCAACTGCGCCAGGCCCGGCCGCAGGCCAAGTTCCTGGAACTGGTGCATCGCCTGGACAAGGAAACTTCGGGTCTGTTGCTGATCGCCAAGAAACGCAGCGCCCTGGTCGCGCTGCAGGACCAGTTTCGCGAACGCGAAACCGGCAAGACCTATGCCGCCCTGGTGGCCGGGGTCTGGCCGGCCAATCTGAAGGTGATCGACGTGCCCTTGCTCAAGTTCGTGGGCAGCGATGGCGAGCGCTGGGTGAGGGCGGTGACGAATTCACATGATCCACAGGCGGAGCAGGCCAAGCGTTCGATCAGCCTGGTCAAGGTGGCCCAGGCCCTGAATGGCTACAGCCTGCTGGACGTGACCATCAAGACCGGCCGCACGCACCAGATCCGCGTGCACCTGGCTCACGGCGGCCATGCCATCGTCGGCGACCCCAAGTACGGCGATTTCGAAGCAAACCGGGCCCTGGCGCGCGGCGAGCACCGCTTCGAGCGCATGTTTCTGCACGCCCAGCGTCTGCGCTTCAACCATCCGGCCCGCGAGGGCGAGGAGATCGAGCTGCTGGCACCTCTGCCCGAGGAATGCCAGCGCCTGGTCGCGGCTTTGAGTCGAAAGTAGTTTGATGAACCAAGACCTGGATTTTCGGGACGAGCGCCGGGCCGCCCCAAGCCGGCCCGGTACGGCGATGTTCGTGCCGGTCGAACCGGCACGAATCGCCGTCCCCTCGGGGGACCGACCAAGGCATGCCTTGGTCGAGGGGCATCCATGACTCGGCCTCAGCGTTTCGATTTGATCGCGTTTGATTGGGACGGCACCCTGTTCGACTCCACGGCTCTGATCACCCGCAGCATCCAGAACGCGGCGGTGGACCTGGGTCTGCCGCGGCCCAGCGACACGCAGGCCAGCTATGTGATCGGCATGGGCTTGCAGGCGGCCATGGCGCATGCGGTGCCCGATCTGCCTGAGGCGCGCTTTGCCGAGATGGGCGAGCGTTTTCGCCATCACTACCTGGCGGCCCAGCATGAGGTGATTCTGTTTCCCGGGGTGCCGGAGATGCTGGTCGACTTGCAGGCCCGCCACCACTGGCTGGCGGTCGCCACCGGCAAGAGCCGCCGCGGCCTGGACGAGGCCATGCGCGCGGTCGGCCTGGACCAGCTCTTCGATGGCAGCCGCACTGCCGATGAAACCCGCAGCAAGCCCCATCCGCAGATGCTGCTGGAGCTGATGCGCGAGTTCGGTGCTGAGCCCGAGCGCACCTTGATGATTGGTGACACCACCCATGATCTGCAGCTGGCGCTGAACGCCGGCTGCGCCAGCGCCGGGGTCAGCTATGGCGCCCATGATCACAGCAGTTTTGCCGAGTTCCAGCCCCTGCATGTGGCCCACAGCGTGGCTGACTTGCAGCAGTGGCTGCTGCAGCATGCCTGAGGGCCGGTGGTCCGCCGGCCTGTCCTGATTTCAGCCTTGATGGATTTGAATAAGAAGCCCTCGATGAGCCTCCCGCCCAGCCTCACCCCACCGCCGTCTTCGGAATCGCCACAAGCCGAGGGCCTGCCTTTGTGCAGCTCCGAGGCGCTGCAGGAGCGTGGTCGTGCCCACACCTTTGATGTACAGCAGTACCGCGAGCCGGCGCGGGCCTTCGCCCTGCGCTTCGATGGCCAGGTGGTGGCCTATCTGAACCGCTGCGCCCATGTGCCGACCGAGATGGATTGGCAGGAGGGCGAGTTCCTTGATGGTGACAAGCAGTACATCATGTGCTCCATTCACGGCGCGGTGTACGACCCGCTGACCGGCCGCTGCGTCACCGGCATGTGCGGCCGCATGGGCCTGACCAAGATCGAGGTGCAGGAGCGCGAGGGCGTGGTCTATTGGTATCCTTCCCGAGACACCCGCCCCGCAGCGCCGACGCCCAAAGCCGAGTAGGCTGACAGCCAAACCAGGCGACCCTGGGTCGATTTGGCCCTTTTTGCGGCCCTTTTCGGCCCTCTTTGGGGCCCGCCCCGAACGAACACTCTGAACAGAACGAGCCGTACCCCAAGATGAGCAACCATGACGAACTGCCGCGGCCGATTGCGGATCCGGTGATTGAAGGCGCTCCGCTGGCGAGCGAGCCGGCCGCGCGGCCTGGCCCTGCGACAGCAGCGGCCGCAACTGCGGCCAGCCCGGCCTCCGGCGCCGCAGCGTATGAGCCTTTGCTGGCCGAATTCGCCCGCGAGTACTTGCGTGACCGCCGCAGCGAGCGCCGCTGGCGGCTGGTCTTCCGCATGTTCTGGTTGCTGGTGCTGGCCTTCGGTGCTTGGCTGTTTCTGTACCCGCCGCATCTGCACCGGCCCAGCAATAACACGCCGCACACCGCCTTGGTCGAGGTGCGCGGCGAGATCGCGGCCGACACAGAGGCCAGCGCCGAGCTGATCCTGTCGGCCCTGAAGGACGCCTTCGAGGACCCCGGCTCGCAGGCCGTGGTGCTGCGAATCAACTCACCCGGCGGCAGCCCGGTGCAGGCCGGCATCGTCTACGACGAAATCCAGCGCCTCAAGGCCCTGCATGGCAAGAAGGTGTTTGCCGTGGTCGAGGAAATGTGCGCCTCGGGTGCCTACTACATCGCCGCGGCCGCAGACGAGATCTATGTGGACAAGGCCTCGGTCGTGGGCTCGATCGGCGTGCTGATGGACGGCTTTGGCTTCACCGGCCTGATGGGCAAGCTCGGCGTCGAGCGCCGCCTGCTCACCGCCGGCGAGAACAAGGGCATGCTGGACCCTTACAGCCCGGTCTCGCCCAAGCAGCAGGCGTTCGCCCAGGCCATGTTGAACCAGATCCACCAGCAGTTCATTGCCGTGGTGCGCGAAGGCCGCGGCAAGCGCCTCAAGGAAACGCCGGAGATGTTCTCCGGCTTGTTCTGGAACGGTGAACAGGCCGTAAAGATGGGTTTGGCCGATGAGTTCGGCAACCTCGACTACGTCGCCCGCGAGGTGGTCAAGGCCGAGGAAGTGATCGACTACACGCCGCGTGAAAACGTGGCCGAACGCCTGGCCAAGCGCTTCGGCGCCGCCCTGGGCGAAGGTGCGGTCAAGGCCGCGCGAGGCGGTTTGAGCATGCGCTGAGTCGCGGCAAACTTTGGATATCCAAGGAGGGGGCGAGTCCGGGAGGATTCGCCCCTTTTTGCTGTGCAGCATCCATCCTTGGGGATGGCGGCTGTAGGTACGAAGCAGCCCTTGGATCGGTTGTTGATCGGGCCGACTGGGCGCTCTGCTCCGCTCCTGTCCCCCGACCCCAGCCCGCGGCTGGGGTCTCCTCCTTGACTTCACTTCGCAGAGCACCCAGCCGTCCCGATCCAGCAAGGCCTTGCTCCTTCGGCGAAAACGCCGAGCGGTCGCACTGACAAGGGGTGTCGGGTGAGTGCTGAAGCGAAGTAAAGGGGGAGGCCAGTGCGCAGCACTGGCCGGAGGACATGAGCGGAAGCACTCGCCCGATGCCCCGTGGCACCAGCCTAACCTTCAACGGCAGCTCTGTGCCAGAACCAGCCCCTGCCACATCCGCTGCTGGATGTTTGCAGGTAGTCCGTTTGGCTCATGAGCGCTCATCGGCATGGTGAGAATTTTCACGGGGAATGAGGAATATGGCTCACGTCTTGTTGTTGTAGACCGGAGAGTCCCCCCATGCACACGAATCTGAATTTCACCGTCCTGGCCGCCTTGGCCGCTTTGTCTGGCTTGGCCGCCGCGCCGGCACAAGCCTGGAATACCTTGGATGGCAAGGCTCCGCTGGTGATCGCCCATCGCGGCGCCTCGGGCTACCTGCCCGAGCACACCTTGGAAGGCTATGCCAAGGCCATCCAACTGGGCGCGAACTACATCGAGCCCGACTTGGTGATGACGCGCGATGGCGTGCTGGTGGCCCGCCATGAGCCGGTGATCGGCGATTCGACCAATGTGCGATCGCTGGCCCAGTTCGCCGACCGCATGACGACCAAGACCATCGACGGCGTCAAGTACGAGAACCAGTTCTTCGTCGAAGACTTCACCCTGGCCGAGCTGAAGACCCTGGGCGCCAAGCAGACTCGCGCCGGCCGCCCGACCGAGTTCGATGGCCAGTTCAAGGTTCCGACCCTGGACGAAGTGATCGCCCTGGCCAAGGCCAAGAGCATCGAGACCGGCCGCACCATCGGCATCTATCCCGAGCTCAAGCACTCGACCTATATGCAGGGCGTCTCGCAAAGCCTGGGTTTCGGCAAGACTTACTTTGAAGACAAGCTGGTCTCGACCCTGCACGCTGCCTACGGCAACTCGGGCGCTGCACCGGTCTTCATCCAGAGCTTTGAAGTCGGCAATCTGCAGTACCTGAACACCAGGACCGACATCAAGCTGGTGCAGCTGGTGGATGCCGACGATGTCAACCCCGATGGCTCCATGTCCTTGGTTGCACCCTATGACCGCCCGTACGACGTGGCGGTGCGCAACGGTAAGCTGACCTTTGCCGACCTGGTCAGCAACGTCGGCCTGTCTTTTGTCGCCACCTATGCCGACGGCATCGGCCCCTGGAAGCCCTATCTGCTCAAGACCGTGGCCGACGGCGTGGACCGCACCGGTGATGGCGTCGTCAATGGCCAGGATCGTCGCCTTGACGGCAGCACCGGCGTGATCGAGAACGCCCATGCCAACGGCTTGTTCGTGCACACCTGGACCTTCCGCAACGACGCCTCCATGCTGGGCTTCAACGACCCGCAAAAGGAAATGGAAGCCTATCTGAAGATGGGCGTGGACGGCATCTTCACCGACTTCACCGACACCGGTGTCGCCGCCGTGGCGGCCGTGCCCGAGCCGCAAATCTATGCCCTGCTGCTCAGCGGCTTGGGCGTGATCGGCTGGCTGGGTCGCCGCCGCAACAAGGCCTGATCGCCGCGGCCCTGTGGGCCGTTCACGGGCGCGAAGTCGACGCAAAGCCGCAGGGCATGCCCCTGCGGCTTTTCTTTTTCCCTGGCGCGATTTGTTGCCCGCGCACCCTGGGTGAAACCCGTGGCTGTTTGGGCAATCTGAACCTAGGGGTTTCGTCCTGTTCGCATGTCGCCCAAGATGGCCGCCGGCTCCGCGCCGGCCGCTTCGGGCTGAGATCGCTGGCCGTTCATCCGAGACCCTCCGCGTTCATCTTTGTCAGGAGATCCGACCATGGCCAGCAAGAAAACTGCCGCCTCCAAGCCGCTGCTCAAACCCAAGGCAGCGTCCCTGCACATCGGCCTGAATGCCGTCAGCCCGGCGGCTTACGGGGGCTGGAGCGGACCGCTGGCGGCCTGCGAGTTCGATGCCCAGGACATGGCGGCCATAGCCAAAGCCCAGGGCATCGCCAAACCCGCGGTGCTGCTCACGCAAAAGGCGACGCGCGCGGCCGTGCTGGCGCAGATGCGTGCGGCGGCCAAGAGCTTGAAGGCTGGTGATTTCTTCCTGCTCAGCTACTCCGGCCATGGCGGCCAGGTGGCCGACAGCAATGGCGACGAACCCGACAAGAAGGACGAGACCTGGTGCTTGTTTGACGGCCAACTGATCGATGACGAGCTCTATTTCGAGCTCAGCCGCTTTGCCGCCGGTGTGCGCATCCTGGTGCTGTCCGACAGCTGCCACAGCGGCAGCGTCACACGCGCCTTCCCACCGCCGCCACCGCCGCCGGATCAGCGCCCCAAGCTCATGCCTGAAGAAGTGGCCAACCGCGTCTACCGCGAGCACCAGGCCTTCTACGACAAGCTGCAGGACGATGTGATGAAGGCGGCGGCCAGGGCGGCTTCGGCCGCACCTGTGGACCCCGATGCGGCCCTGGCTTTGGTAGGGGCCGCGGCGCAGGCCAGCAAGCTGGTGGGGCGCTTCCGGCCGGCCGTGCTCTTGATCTCGGGCTGCCAGGACAACCAGACCTCGATGGACGGCCCGCACAACGGCGCTTTCACCGGCCAATTGCTCAAGGTCTGGAACAACGGCGCCTTCAGCGGCAATTACTCGGCCTTCCATGCCCGCATCCGCGCCGGTCTGCCGCCCAGCCAGTCGCCCAATCTCTTCGTCCTGGGGCCGGCTGCGGCCTTTCTTGCGCAAAAGCCTTTCACTGTCTGAGCCTTGCTGGAGCCCGCCATGCCCGCTGCCGCCGCCCCCATCCCTCTGCGCCTCAGTGCCCGCGCCACTGGCCAGGCTCAGCTGCCTCAGCTGCTGATGCCAGCCACCCGCGCGGCGGGAACGCCGCAAGAGCAGGGCGATGTGTTTTTTCCGGCCGGCTACCTCCAGCCCCTGGCCAGCTTCGAGACCAGCCCGGCCGCGCGCAGCAGCGTGGCCGGTGCCTCCCAGCATGAGGCTGCGCTGGCACCGGATGCCCTGATGCTGATCGAGCTGGCCGATGGCAGCAGCCTGATCACCAGTGCCGCACGCCTGCAGCAAAGCCTGCGCCTGAGCCACCCCGAGTTGCTCGACCCCGCGACAGGCGCCATCCTGCTGGAGCAGCTGCGCCAGCAAGGCGCCGCCCCCAGCCGCGGCCTGGGAGAGGCCGTCGGCGGCCTGATCAGCAGAGTCTTCACCTTCGCGGCAGGCGACAAGCCTGATTCCATCATCAAGCTGGCTCTGGGCAAGCTGGCAGACAAGGCCGAGCTCGGCGTCACCTGGGCCGGCACGCGTGCGCTGATGTGGGCGATCGAGTGCCAGCTGGACCAGGAGCCCGGGCTGTACCGCTGGGTCTCGGCCACCGGCAAGGCGCAAGACCTGGCCCCGCACGGCCTGGATCTGCTCACGCCGGTGGACCCGGCCACGGCCCAGCCCATGCTGGTGTTTGTGCATGGTACCGGTTCCAGCTCGCTGGGCAGCTTTGGCGAGCTGCGCAACGGCGACCGCGATCTCTGGGGCGCGCTGGAGGCGCGCTTTCGCGGTGGCATCTTTGCCTTCGAGCATCGCACCCTTTCCGAGAGCCCGATCGAGAATGCGATCGCCCTGGCGCGCTCCCTGCCCATCGGCGCCCATGTCAACCTGGTCTCGCACTCCCGCGGCGGCCTGGTGGCCGATCTGCTCTGCCTGGATAAATTTGACGATCTGATCGAGCGTTATGCCTATGCCTTCGAAGGCACGGGCGTGGCCGATGAAGCGGAGAACCAGCGCATCCGCGCTGAGCTGGATGCAGGACATGCCGAGCAGCGCGAGCAGCTGCGCACCCTGGCCCGGGTGCTGCGTGAGCGCCGCCTGGTGGTGCAGCGCTATGTGCGTGCCGCCTCGCCGGCCAGCGGCACCAAGCTGGCCAGCGGCAATTTCGATGTCTTTCTCTCCGGCCTGCTGAGCCTGATCGGCCGCGTGCCGGTGTTCTTCGGCAGCCCGCTGTACTCGGCCTTCAAGCGTGTGGTGATCGAGATCGCCAAGAACCGCACCGATGCCCATCTGGTGCCCGGCATCGAGGCCATGCTGCCCGATTCGCCGCTGGCCCGCCTGCTGCGCGAAGCGCCGGTGCGGCCCGGCACGCAGATGGCGGTGATTGCCGGTGATATCGAGGGCGGCGGCCTCTTGCGCCGGGTCGGCGTGATGTTGACCGACTACCTGCTCTTCGATATGGACGACAACGACCTGGTCGTCAACACCAGCGCTATGCTGGCCGGCATCGCCCCGAAGCTTTCGGCCCGGGTGCTGTTCGATCGCGGTGCCGATGTTTCGCACTTCCGCTATTTCCTCAATGCCGACACACGCAGCGCCTTGCGCGACTGGCTGACCCACAGCGAGCCGGCCCGGCTGCCCAACTTTCACGACCTGCCGGCTCAGGCCGACTTTGCCGCGGCCATGGCCGCCGCCCTGGCGGCCAGCAGCAGCCGCGCGGTGGGCGCGGACACGCGGCCCATCGTCGTGGTGTTGCCCGGCGTGATGGGCTCGCATCTGCGCGCCGGCCCCAAAGACCGGGTCTGGTTCGATCCCCTGGACATTGCTGCGGGTGGTCTGGAAAAGCTGGCCTGGCAGGAGGGGGGAGCGGGGGTGGAGGCCGAAGAGCTGTTCGCTATGTTCTACGGCAAGCTGTGCGAGCACCTGAGCAAGAGCCACCAGGTCGAGCCTTTCCCCTACGACTGGCGCCAGCCGCTTGACGTGCTGGCCGAGCGCCTGGGGCAGTTCCTCGATCGCCTGCTCAAGGAAAGCGACCAACCCATTCGCCTGCTGGCCCACAGCATGGGTGGCCTGGTGGTGCGTGCCTGCATCCACAAGCGCCGCGCGGTGATGGACAGCCTGATGGCGCGCGACGGCGCCCGCCTGCTGATGCTGGGCACGCCGCACCAGGGCGCGCACTCCATGGTCGAGAACCTGATCGGCAAAGGCGACACCTTGCGCACCCTGGTACGCCTGGACATGACCCACGATATGCAGGAGGTGCTGGACATCATTGCCGGCTTTCGCGGCGCTCTGCAGCTGCTGCCCAAGCCTGGCTTTGTTGACACCTTCCAGGGCCTGCCCGAGGGGGGCGTCAGCCTGGCCTACCAACAGGCCGAGACCTGGGCCGAGCTCAAAGGCCTGGTGCGCGATTTCTGGTTCGGCAACGGCCGCGCCGGCACCCCGCCCCAGCCCGTGCTGGATGCTGCCAGCTGGCTGTGGCAGCAGGATGGCCCGGGGCTGCCCAGCCTGCCTCTGGCCTACGCGAGCAAGAGCGTCTACATCTTTGGCCAGGCGCCCAACACGCCATGCGGCATTCGCATCGAAGGCAAGGACAACTCTCGCCGGCTCAAGATGGTGGGCACCACCCGTGGCGATGGCACGGTCAGCTGGGACTCCGGCCGCATCGGCGGCATCGGCCGCTTCTTCTACATGCCGGCCGCGCATGGTGACCTGCTGGCCACGCCGGCCCATTTCCCGGCGCTGGTGGAGCTGCTGACCTCGGGTCAGACTGCCCGCCTGGCCGTCAATCCGCCGGCCCAGCGTGCCATCGAGCAGGCCATGCCCACCCATTACGACGCCGGCCCGCCGAGCGCCGAGGACCCCGATGCCTTGCTGCGCGGCCTGCTCGGCGCCTCGGCCCGCGACCGCGTTCCGGCCCGTACCAAGCGACGGCTGGAGGTCCAGGTGCGCGCCATGGACCTGCGTTTCGTGACCGATCCCATCATGGTGGGCCACTACCTGCGCGACCCGATTGCCGGTGCCGAGAGCCTGATTGACCGCGAGCTGCTCAGCGGTGAACTCAGCGAGCGCCACAGCCTGGGCCTGTATGCCGGCAGCCGCGGTTCTGCCGTCGTGGTGCTGCGCGTGCCCGGTGATGCCGAGCGCCGCCGCGGCAACCTCAGTGGTGCCGTGGTGACCGGCCTGGGTTCTTACGATTTGCCGCTCAACCCGGCCGACCTGACCGAGGCGGTGCGCACCGGCGCGTTGCGCTACCTGCTGCAGGTCATCGATGTGCTGGGCAAGGGCGAGCGAGAGCTGACCCTGGCCAGCCTGCTGCTGGGCTACAACTCTTCGGCCAATCTGACCGTGGCGGCTTCGGTCGAGGCTCTGGTGCGCGGCGTGATGGAGGCCAATGCGCGCTTCTTCGCCACCACCGGTCTCAACATCCGCATCGGCCGCTTGGATTTGATCGAGCTCTACCTCGACACCGCCATCAGCGCCACCTATGCCTTGCGCCAGCTCAGCGCCACGCTGAGTGACCAGGCCGAGCGCCAGGGCATTTCCTTGCTCTGCCGCGGTGAGCTGCAGCAGGGCGAGGGCCTGCGCTCGCGCCTCTTCGATGCCGGCAGTGCCAGCTACTGGCCGCGCCTGATCGTCGCCGATGCCGACCGCAGCGCCGATGCCCCCGCTCCGGCCGGCAACAATGCCGCAGCGCTCGCCCAGCGCCTGCGCTACACCTATGTCGGCCAGCGCGCCCGGGCCGAATCGGTGGCGCTGCAGCGGCAGCCGGGTTTGATCGAGCAGCTGGTCAGCCAGCAGATCGGCAACCCGATCTGGAACGAAGACTTCGGCCGCCTGCTGTTCCAGCTGATGGTGCCGCATGACTTCAAGGATGCGGCTCGGCAATTGGACCGGGTGGTGCTGGTGGTCGATGCCTACACCGCCAACCTGCCCTGGGAGCTGCTGCTCGGTGACGACCCCGAGCGCCCGGCCGAGGAAAAGCTGCCTCTGGCCCTGCGCACGGCTGTGGTACGCCAGCTGGCCTCGCCACGATTCCGCAATGTCGTGCGTCAGGGCAGCGGCCGGCGCGCGCTGGTGATCGCCAACCCCAGCAGCGAAGGCTTTGCCAAGGGCTTCCCGATGATCGCCGGCCAGCCCAGCGCGGCACCGCCGGATCTGCCCGGCGCCGAAGCCGAGGGCCAGCAGATCACGGCTTTGCTGAGCCGCATCGGCTACGAGGTCGAGTCCCAGGTCGGCAACTGGCTTCGGGCCAGCGATGTGCTGGCCAAGCTGTACAGCCAGCCCTGGCGCTTGCTGCATATCTCGGCCCACGGGGTGTTCAACCTCACGCATGCCGATGGTCAGGCGCGCAGCGGCGTGCTGCTCTCGGACGGTCTCTTGATCACTGCCGCCGAGATCGAGGCCATGGAGACCGTGCCCGAGCTGGTGTTCCTGAACTGCTGCCACCTCGGCCAGGTGGACCCGGCCGGCAAAGGCCAGGGCAGCAACAAGCTGGCCGCCAGCGTGGCCCGCGAGCTGATCGAGATCGGCGTGCGCTGTGTCATCGTCGCCGGCTGGGCTGTTAACGATGAATCGGCGCGGCGCTTCGGCCAGGTCTTCTACGAGCAGCTGCTGCTGCGCCGCCAGAGCTTTGGCGATGCCGTCTTTCGGGCCCGCCGTGCGGTCTGGGACAGCCACCCCGAGGACATCACCTGGGGCGCCTTCCAGGCCTATGGCGACCCAGGCTGGATGGCTGAGCCACAGGGGCAGGGCGGGGACGAGGCCCGCCGTGCAGATGCGGGCGAGGGTGGAGGCCCGCCCCTGTTCGTCTCGCCCGAGGAATGGCTGGACGAGCTGGCACGGCTGCGGGCGGATCTCTCGCGCCGCCGCGATCACCTGAGTGCGCGTGAGCTTGAGGCCTTGGGCCAGCGTGTGCAGGACACCCTGGACCGGCGCTGCCCGGCCGGTTGGCTGGAGCTGCCGCAGCTGCAGTCGGCGCTGGGCCGCACCTGGATGGAGCTGGGCCAGCTGGAGCAGGCGCGCGAGGCCTTGCTGCGCGCGGTGCAGGCGGTGGATCGCAGCGGCGCCGTGCCGATTTCGGATCTGGAAAAGCTGGTCGATGTGGAGACGCGCCTCGGCGAGGCGCAGGCGGTCGACGCGCTGAGCCGCTCGACCCAGGCGGGCAAGGCGGGCAAGTCTGGCTCTCACGCAGCCGAGCCTCTGGACACCGGCCTGATCGAGCTGGCCCTGCGCCGCCTCGACGGCCTCGATGTCTTGCTGGCCGGGCCGGCCGCTGCAGCGCAGGACGCGCTTCCGGCCTCCAACCACTCCGAGCGCACGGCCTTGCGCGGCAGCGCCTGGCAGCGCCTGGCCAGCTTGCAGGCGCGGCGCTTGCTCAGCGGCCAACTGGACATGGCGGCTGCCGATGAGGCCGCGCGCTTGATGGACCAGGCCTTGCAGAACAGCGTGGCGGCCTACAAGGCCGGCGAGGGGCAGCCGGGTAGCGATAGCTTCAGCGCCTGCCATGCGCTCTACCGCCTGGCCCTGGATGCCCTGACCGATTGGCAGAGCCCGGCCCAGCGCGACGCGGCCATCGCCCTGGCCCAGCAATGCCGGCGCGATGCGGCGCAGAAGTTCGCCATCGAGCCCAGCCCCTGGGACTTGCTGATCCAGCCCGAAGCCTTGCTGGTCGAGCGCCTGCTTGACGGCAGCCTGGGGCGTGCCGGCGAAGAAGGGCGGCGCGCGCAGGAAGATCTCGCCAGTGCCTATCTGCAAGCGCTGGACGGCGTCAGCGCCCGGCCGGCGCAGCTGGAAGCCATGGTCAACCGGCTGGAGCGGCTCTCACGCTTCCACGATGCCCTGGCCCTGGTGCGCTACCGTGACGAGGCGCTGGAGCGCACCGCGGCCGGCCTGGCCGACCTGGCCGCACGCCTGCTACCCGGGCGGGCGCTGCGCGCGGATCGGCCCCGCACGGGCGCCGAGGCACTGCAGGCCGGGGCTGCAGTCAAGCCGGCCGCCAAGTCAGGCCCCAAGCCAGCGGCGAAGGCCAAAGCCAAGCGCCGTTGAGCATGGCGTTCCGGGCCTGTCAGAGCGTCGACTGAAAGAAAACCCGAACAGGCGGGTGGGGCGGAACTGTATACACTTTGCCCACTCGTCGCAGCGGAGCGCTGCCGGCGCGCCGCGCGGCCCGGCTGCCCCGCGGCGGCGGGCAGAGGAGTCGGGCCAGGCTTTGCACTGGCCCCACGCGACAGGGATTGCAGCTCACAGCGCCCGCCTGTGGTGAGCCGCCTCTGACTCGGAACCGCTTCAACCATGGATGTTTTCTCGCCCGCCTATCTGCTGGACTGGGCTGCCTTGCTGCTGCGCTGGTTGCACGTCATCGTCGGCATTGCCTGGATCGGCGCCTCCTTCTACTTCGTCTGGCTGGACAACCATCTGCAAAAACCCAGCGCGCCCGAGCTGCGCGCGCGAGGCGTGGATGGCGAGCTCTGGGCCGTGCACGGCGGCGGCTTCTACAACCCGCAGAAGTACATGGTGGCGCCGCCCGATCTGCCGCAGCAGCTGCACTGGTTCTACTGGGAAAGCTACTGGACCTGGATCAGCGGCTTCGCGCTCTTTGTGCTGCTGTACCTGGCCAACGCCAACACCTATCTGATCGATCCCCGCGTCCATGCCTGGAGTGCGCCGGCTGCTGTGGCTGCGGCCCTGGGCTTTCTGGCCTCGGGCTGGTTGGTCTACGACCAGATCTGCCGCCGCTTCGGCCACAAGGCCGATGGCAGCATCGGCAACGACGGCCGGGTGCTGGGCCTGATTGCGGTCTTTGTCGTCGGCGCCAGCTGGGCGGCCAGCCAGCTGTTTGCCGGCCGTGCGGCCTTTCTGATCATTGGCGCCATGCTGGCCACGATGATGAGCGCCAATGTGCTGTTCTGGATCATCCCGGGCCAGAAGCAGGTGATTGCCGACATGCGCGCCGGCCGGCCGGTCAGCCCGGTGTTCGGCCAGCGCGGCAAGCAGCGCAGCGTGCACAACACTTATTTCACCCTGCCGGTGCTGATTGCCATGCTGTCCAACCACTACGGCATGCTCTACAGCCATGCCCAGAACTGGCTGGTGCTGGTGCTGCTGATGGCCGTGGGCGTGCTGGTGCGGGTGTTCTTCGTCCAGCGCCACAAAGGCGTGCAGGACTGGCGCTTTGTGGCGGCCGCGCTGGCCCTGCTGGCGGGCTTGATCGTCTGGATGGCGCCGCGGTCGGCGCCGGCTCCAGATGCTTCAGCAGCAGCGGCCCCAGCTCCTGCGGCCCCGGGCATGGCCGAGGTGCAAGCCATCGTCACGCAGCGCTGTGTGATGTGCCATAACGCACAATTGGCGCAGAAGGGGGTGCAGCTGCACAGCCCCGAGCTGATTCGTCACAACGCCCAGGCGCTCTACCAGCAGGCCGTGGTGCAAAAACTCATGCCCATGAACAACGCCACCCAGATCACCGACGCGGAGCGCGCCCTGCTGGGCCAATGGTTCGAGGCCGGAGCCCAGCCTTGACCCTGCCCGACCCCAAGGCCTTGCTGCGCCAGCTCTACCAGGCGGCCGTGGACCGCGCCTTGCCGGCGCGCACCCTGGCGGCCGAGCTGCCGCCCGCGCCGCCGCGTGGCCGCACCCTGGTGCTCGGCGCCGGCAAGGCGGCCGGCGCCATGGCGCAGGCGCTGGAGGCCGCTTTGCAGTCGCAATGGCCGACCGACGCACCCGTGTCGGGCCTGGTGATCACGGCCTATGGCCACACCCCGCCGGGCTACCGGCCGCGGCGCCTCGAGCTGGTCGAAGCGGCCCACCCGGTGCCCGATGCCGCGGGCCAGGCCGCGGCGCAGCGCATGCTGGCCCTGTGCCAGGGCCTGAGCGCCGACGATCTGGTGATCTGCCTGATCTCGGGCGGGGGCTCCTCCCTGCTGAGCCTGCCGGCCCCGGGCCTGAGCCTGGCCGACAAGCAGGTGCTGAATCGGGCCCTGCTGCACAGCGGCGCCTCGATCGGCGAGATGAACTGCGTGCGCAAGCACCTCTCGGCCATCAAGGGCGGGCGCCTGGCGGCGGCTTGCGCGCCCGGGCAAGTCCTGACCCTCTTGATCAGCGATGTGCCCGGCGATGAGCCCGGCGTGATCGCCTCCGGCCCCACGGTGGCCGATGCCAGCAGCTGCCGCGATGCCCTGGCCATTTGCGCCCGCTACCGCCTGAGCCTGCCGGCTGCGGCGCGCGCCGGCTTGGAGTCGGGCGCCTTCGAGACGGTCAAGCCGGGCGAGGCCTTCTGGGCCCAGCAGCAGCTGCGCATGCTGGCCACGCCGCAGATGAGCCTGGAGGCCGCGGCCGAGGCGGCGCGCGCGCTGGGCCTGGCCGCTCACATCCTCAGCGACGAGATCGAGGGCGAGGCGCGCGAGGTGGGCCGCGTGCATGCGGCGCTGGCCCGCGCGGCGGCGCGGCGCGGCCAGCCCTTTGCCAAGCCCTGTGTGCTGATCTCGGGTGGCGAGACCACGGTCACCGTGAAGCCCCCGCCATCGGGGCAAGCGCTCGGGCAGGGCGGCCGGGCCACCGAGTTCTTGCTGGCCTGCGCCATCGCCCTCGATGGCGAGGCCGGCGTCTACGGGCTCTCGGCCGACACCGATGGCATCGATGGTGTCGGTGACAACGCCGGCGCCTTCCTCACGCCTAGCAGCCTGGCCCGCGCCCGTGCCCTGGGTCTGAATCCCCGCGCCGAGCTGGAGGCCCACAACGCCCGCGGTTTCTTCGCGCCCCTGGGCGATCTCTTGATCACCGGGCCCAGCTTCACCAATGTCAACGACTTCCGCGCCCTGCTGATTCTCTGAGTGATCCGCGGAGTGATCCTCTGCGTGATCGTCAGAGGCGGCAGCGCTTGGCGCCGGCCTAGCTCCGCATGCTTTGACCTTGCTCAAAGACAAAGCCGCGCTTCTGGCCGACAGTGGCAGCCATCGTTCTCATGCCACTCATGTCGTTGCCCATCTTGGACAAGGTCCTCACTCCCGCCACGCCGACCCCTGCTGCTGCGCCCTCGCTGGTGCCGGCCTCGGTGTGGACCACGCTGTTCGGCCCGCCACGCCTGGCGGCCGATGAGCTGCGGGGTCTGCAGGAACTGGCCCGGGTGCGCAGCCTGTGCAGCGGCGCCTGTGCCTTCAAGCGTGGTGATCCGGCCGACACCCTGGTGGCCGTGCTCGAAGGCGCGGTCGGCCTGGGCACCCATGCCAGTGGCAGTGCCACGGCGCCGGCCATGCCGGGGCAGGGCGGCCAGTTCCAGCTCGAGCGCGCCATCCATGGCCCGCAGTGGCTGGACAACAGCAGCGCCTGGCTGGAAAAAGGCCGCACCCAGGACGCCCAGGCCTTGATGCCGGCGCGGCTGCTGGAACTGCCGGTCAGCGGCGTGCGTGTGCTGCTGAACCGCCACCCGGTGATGAGCGAGCGATTGCTGCAATGCCTGGCCCAGTCGGTGCAGAACCTGACCGGTGCGGCCCATGATTTGATGGCCAAGGACGCGCAAAAGCGTCTGGCGACTTGGCTGCTGCAACGCAGCCCGGCCAGCGGTGAAGAGGTGGCCCTGCGCGAGCGCAAGCGCGAGCTGGCTGCCCAACTGGCCATCACGCCCGAGACCCTCTCGCGCCTGCTGCGCCAGCTGATGAGCGCCGGCCTGATCGAGGTGCGCGGCTACTCCATCAAGCTGCTCAATCTGGCGGCGCTGCAGAGCCTGGCCCAGGGCTGAAACCGGCGCCAGCCAGCGGCAAGCGCCGCGCAAACGTGCATTGTTGGCTCCAGCATGAATACACCGCCTTCGCGGCGCATTTGCAGGCTTTGAAGCGGCCAAGCCCTCACTTAGACTGCAAGCGAACACGGGCCCGTCGACCCGTTCAGCCAGGAGAGCAATGTGACCGCAGCAGCCATGGCAGCCGCCGAAAAATTCTTCGAGAAGAACAATGCCCTGCCCACCATGCCCGAGGTGGCCAGTCGCTTGATTCGCAGCTTTGACGACGAGAACATCAGCCTCGGTGCCGTTGCCGATCTGATCGGCAAGGACGCCGCCCTGGCGGCCAAGGTCCTGCGCCTGGCCAACTCGGCGCGCTACAGCCCCTCGCACCAGATCTCCAGCCTCAACGACGCGGCCGCTGCGCTGGGCATGGAGACCTTGCGCAATCTCTCGCTGGCCGCCTGCCTCTCCAGCGCCTTCCCGGTCATCCCTGGCCTGGACCGCACCCTGTTCTGGCGCCACAGCATTGCCACCGCGGCCTACTCGCGCATCCTTAGCCGCATGCTGCAGCTCGATGCCGACACGGCTTATCTGTCCGGCCTGATGCTGCGCACCGGCCAGCTCTTGATGGCGCTGCGCGACCCCGAGCTGGTGGCCGATGTCGAGGCCCATGCGGCCGAGCCGGGCAGCCGCTTCTCGCTGGAGATGCACCGCTTTGGCTGCACCCATGCTGACGTCACCGCCTGCCTGGCCGCGCACTGGCATTTCCCGGCGCCTATGGTCGAGGCCTTCAAGGACGCCGACACGCCGATGGAGATCCGCCCCTTTTCGCTGATGGCGGCCGTGCTGCATCTGGCCGAGGTGCTGGCCGACGCGGCCGAGCACCATGACAACCCCAGCCAGTCCCTGCTGGTGGCGGTGCCCGAACTGGTCGAGCACCTGCACCTGGACTTGGCCTTCCTGGAGGCCAAGATCACGGCCGCGGGCGATGTGACCAGCGATGTCGAGCAACTGCTCAGCTAGCAAGACCTGACCCGCCCCGCGCCCTCCAAGCCGGCCGCCTTCACGTGAAGGCGGCTTTTTTTGCTTTCGGTCGGGCGGTGCGAGGCGCCGGCTGCCTGTTGTTTTCACCCCTGGATGAGGGTTTGAGTGCGCTCCCGAGGCCGGCGGGTGGCCGGGGATGCGAAAATATGTGGTTTGTCGTCATCACGGTGACACAAATCAGCACTAGCCCTTGTTGACAAGGGCAAAATCCGGCCGCTGACCCCCAAGGCGGGCGAGAGGCGCCCGCTTTTGGCGGGATGCTCTGGCGCCCACGGCCCCCATTCAAGTCCCCCAGGAGTATTCGATGTTCAGTAGCCTGATGCCACAGCGCAGGGAGTTCTATGAGCTTCTTGCGGCGCACTCAGACCGCGTGGTTGCCGGTGCCAACGCCATGTTGCGCCTGGTCAACAGCCTCGGTGAGCGCAACCAAGATGTGGCAGCGCTGGCCCAGGAGGTCGATCAGAACGAGAAGAGCGCCGACAAGATCAAGGCGGCCTTGATCCAGTTGCTGCACAAGTCCTTCACCACGCCGATCAACCGCGACCAGATCCACACCCTGACGATCGAGATCGATCAGGTCATCAACGCCCTGCGCCGTGTGGCACAGGCGGTGGAGATGTACAACATCACCGACTCCACGGTCGAAGGCCGCGAAATGGCCTCGCTGGGCGCCGACGCCTGCCTGCGTCTGAACCAGGCCGTCAGCCTGTTGGGCGACAAGAAGCGCACCGCCGAGATCATCGACCTGTGCAAGCAGATCGAGGTGATCGAGTCCAAGGGCGACCGCATCGAGCGCAGCGCGGTGACCCGCCTGTTCGAGGCCGGCGGCAGCCCCTGGATCGCCATGAAGATGCGCGAGTTCTACGGCCTGCAAGAAGACGTGCTGGACTGCTGCGAAGACGCCGCCAAGACGATTGAAGAAATCCTGATCGAGAACTCCTGAGGACATGTCATGGAAGGACTAACGATCAGCATCTGGGTGCTGGGCCTGCTTATTTTTGTGGCCCTGGCATTCGACTTCATGAATGGTTTCCATGATGGCGCGAACTCGATTTCGACTATCGTGGCCACCGGCGCCCTGACGCCCAAGCAGGCCGTGGCCTTTGCGGCCTTCTTCAACTTTGCGGCCATCTGGGTGTTCCAGCTCAAGGTGGCGGCCACCATCGGCAAGGGCACGGTGGACCCGAGCTTTGTCGATTACTACGTGATTTTTGGCGCCCTGATGGGGGCGCTGATCTGGAACATCATCACCTGGTACTACGGCATCCCCTCGTCCTCGTCCCACGCCCTGGTCGGCGGCCTGATTGGCGCCACCATGATCAAGGCCGGTTCGGGCGCGCCCATCGTCTGGAGCGGCTTTGGCAAGATCCTGGCCTTCATCATCATTTCGCCATTCGTGGGCTTCATGCTCGGGGGCTTGCTGATGGTGGCGGTGGCCTGGGCGTTTCGAAACCGCTCGCCCCACCAGGCCTCCAAGTGGTTCAAGAACGCCCAGTTGGTGGCTGCCGCGGCCTACAGCCTGGGCCACGGTGGCAATGATGCGCAGAAGACCATCGGCATCATCTGGCTGCTCTTGATCTCGGCCGGCGCGGCTACCACCGATGTGCACACCTTGCCCAACTGGGTGATCTATGCCTGCTACATCGCCATTGCCTGGGGCACGTATCTGGGCGGCTGGCGCATCGTCAAGACCATGGGCACCAAGATCACCAAGCTGAACTCGGTCAGCGGCTCCTGCGCCTCCATGGGCGGCGCCATCAGCCTGGGTCTGGCGACGCTGGGCGGCATTCCGGTCTCCACCACCCATACCATCACCGGCGCCATCGTCGGCGTGGGCGCAGCCCAGGATGTGAAGGCCGTGCGCTGGGGGGTGACCTTCAATCTGGTGGTGGCCTGGGTGCTGACGATTCCAGCCTCGGGCTTGATCGCTGCGCTGTTCTGGTACATCGGCCGCGGCATCCTGTGATGCCTGGCCGCATGCCGACTCCGACTGAGAATCTGAAATGAGCAGCCACCTGACTCCCAAACGCAACGCCTTTTTCGAACTGCTGGCTTCGCACACCACCCGCATGGTGGCGGGCGGCAACGCAACCCTGCGCCTGATCACGGGCCTGGGCCAGCCCGGTGCTCAGACGCTGGAATTGATCGAGGAAGTGCATGAGTACGAGACCAGCGCGGACAAGATTCTTGAGGATCTGATCCGTCTGCTCTACGAGAGCTTCACCACCCCGATCAACCGCGATCAGCTGCACACCCTGGCATTGGATCTGGACCGGGTGCTGGACGAGTTGCAGCATGTCTGCAACGCCGTCGGCGCCTACCGGATCAACGAAACCACCCAGGAAGCCCGCACCATGGCCGCCCTGGTGGCCGATGCCTGCCTGCGCCTGGATCGCGCCGTGCTGGCCTTGCCCGACAAGACCCGCGGCCAGGAAACCCTGGATCTGTGCAAGGAGATCGACCGCATCGAGCATGAGGTCGATACCTTGCGCAAGCGCGCCATCAAGGCCATGTTCGAGCAAGAGGGCGATGACGCCGCCGCCTGGCGGGCCATCAAGCTGCGCGAGCTCTACTCGCTGCTCGAAACCGTGATGGAAGCCTGCAAACGTGCCGCCGGCACGATCGAAGAGATCCTGATCGAAAACGCCTGAAGCCGTGCTTGGGGAGGGCGGCGCCGCGGCGGGTTGCAGCGCCATCTCCCTAAGCTGAAATCCCAGCAGGGTGCGCTGACGCATTCGCCAGTTCTGCCAATTCCGTCACAATGCCGTCGCCCCCAAGAAGGGGCGATTTTCATTTGTGGAGGGAGAGGGGCGTGAATTCGGCCGACCATGTGCACCTGCTGCGCCTGAATGAACAGGCCAGCCGCGATGAACCTGAGCGTTATCGCCGCCGCGTGCTGCGCTTTGCCCTGCTGGGCTACGGCGTCGTGCTGCTCTGCGCCGTGCTCGGTCTGGCCGGTGTCCTGGGCCTGGCCTGGCATCTTCAGAATGGTGGCCGGCCCGGGGGCTGGATGGTGTGGGTGGGCCTGGCCTGCCTGGGGCTGCTGATTGCGGCCTTGCAAGGCCTGCGTGTGCCCTTCGATGCGCCCGAGGGCCAGGTCTTGACCGCGGCGGATGCGCCCGAGCTCTTCGGTGTGCTGGAGAAGATCCGCGCCAAAGTCGGCGGTCCGGCCTTGCACCGGGTCTGGATCACCGGTGATTTCAATGCCGCCATCGTCCAGCAGCCCTTGTTCCTGGGCCTGCACCATCGCAACCATCTGCTGCTGGGCTGGCCCATGCTGTCGGCCCTGGAGCCGCGCCGCCTGTTCGCCGTCATTGCCCACGAGTATGGTCACCTGCGCGGCGATCACGGCAAGCTGTCGGCCTGGATCTACCGCACGCGCCTGGCCTGGATTCGGCTGAGCCGCCGCTACCGCGAAGGCGGCTCGCCGGTCAGCTGGGTGCTGGGTGGCTTTGCCGGCTGGTACTTTCCGCGTTTCGATGCGCTCAGCTTTGCGCTGGCGCGTGAGGACGAGTACGAGGCCGATCGGGTCTCGGCCCGGCTCTTCGGTTCCGAGGTGGCCAGCCAGGCCCTGCTGGAGATCGCCATCAAGGCCCAGTGGTACGAGCAGGAGTTCTGGCGCCGCCACTGGCGCCTGGCCCGGGTCGAGGCGCAGCCCAGTCCCTTCAGCAACCTGCCCACGAGCTTGCAGCGCGCCAGCGAGCCCGGCTGGCAGCAAGAGGCCCTGCGCCGTGAGCTGCGCCGGCTGGCCAGTTTTGACGACACCCATCCGGTGCTCAAGGACCGCCTGGCGGCCCTGGCGCCCGACCCGGATCGCCCACCGCTGCCGCGCCCGCCCCAGCCTTCTGCCGGCCACGCCTTGGGCCTGCTGGGCGTGGCGCGCGAGCGCATCGGCCAGGCGCTGGACGGCGCCTGGTGGGAACAGCACCGCGCTGACTGGCGCGCTCATGGCGAACGCCTGCGCCAGCAGCATGCCCAGGCCCTGGAGTTGCAGCAGCGGGCTCGCGCCGGCACCCAACCCCTGGTGGCCGAGGAATGGCTGGCCTGGGCGGACGCGATGGAGGCACTGAGCGACCAAGACCCGACCCCGCTGCTGGAGCGTGCGCTGAGCCTGGCGCCACGCCACCCCCAAGCCCTGCGTCGTCTGGCCCTGCGCCATGCACCGCAGGCCGATTTGCGTGTGGGCGACTGGCTGGAGCAGCTCTTCCAGCATCACGAAGACCAGGCCTGGTTCGCGGCGCGCCTGGCCCAGGATTGGATGGATGCCGCCCAGGCGCGCGACCAGGTGCTGCCGCCCGAACAGCGGCGCCTCTGGCGCCAGCGCCTCAGCGAGAGCGAGGCCATGGAGCACAGCGCCTGGGAGCGTTTCGCCGAGCTGCCGCCCTGGGAGCAGACCCTGGCGCCCCGCCTCAGTGCCGACCAGCTGCGTGAGCTGCGCGGCGTGCTGCTGCGCGAGCCCGAGCTGCAGGCCGCCTGGTTGGGTGAGCAAGAGCTGGACGTCAAACCCGCGCGTCGCCACTTCACGTTCTGGGTGCAGGCCAAGCCGGGCTGGAGCGAGGACTCGGCCGACGCCCTGGCCGAGCGGCTCTTCCATGCCTTGCGCGACACCGAGCTGCCGGGCCGCCTGCGCGTGATGGTGCTGGGCCGCCATGTCGAGCCGGCACGGCGCAAGGTGCAGGGCGATCTGCTGAGTCTGGTGCAGCGGGGCTGAAGCCTGAGCAGGCACGAGGCCAGGCCGGTGCCGCCCTCTCGAAGACCAGCCTGGTGTGCATATTGATGGCCGCTGTGCTCTGGTGCCTGGGCCTTTGCGCACGCGAAGACCTGCGCCCATCACCTTTGCGCACGCGAAGACCTGCGCCCATCAGCTTGTTGGGCCAGGCTCAAGGCGCTCCGCTCGCTGCAGCGCTTGGCTTGGGCACAAGCATCAGGGCGGCGACCGCCAGCACACCGAGAGCTGCCGACAGCCACAGACTGCCAGCCCCGAATCGGTCCAGGCAAAGGCCGAACAGCCAGGGCGCCAGCGCCTGCGCCACCCGTGCTGGTGCCATCAGCACACCCATGCGCTGCCCATAGCCTTGCGGCCCGAAGTGCGCCAAGGGCAAGGTGCCTTTGACAATGGTCAGGATGCCGTTGCCGGCGCCGTGCAGCAGGCCAAAGCACAGCGCGGCCGGGGGACCGAGCGCAAGCAGCGCCAGGGCGCCCATCGGATGCATGGCCGCTGCCACGCGTGCCACCCACAAGGGGTGGGCACGGCGCAGCAAGCCGTACTCCAGCAGACGCGCGCCGACCTGGGCCGGCCCGATCAGTGCGCCCACGGCCACGGCGGCCGCCAAGCTGCTGCCATGGGCTTGCAGCAGCCGGGGCAGGTGGGCCGCCATGGCCGTGCCCGCAAAACCCATGATGGCAAACACCAAGGCCAGCAAGGCCGTGGCCCGCCTGGCACGGGCTTGCTGCGCGGCGCTGGCGCTTGTCGCCGGGCCGCGTGCGCTGTCTGCTTGCGGCGCTGTCGTTTCGGCATCTGCGCTCGCGTGCTGATGCTGCCCCGGCAGGCCCGGCAGGCGCCAGTTCAAGGGCAATGCAATCAGCAGATGCAAGCCAGCCCAGGCCAGACAGGCGCCGCGCCAGCCCCCATGCTGCTCCAGCAGCGTCGTCAAGGGCCAGCCCACCGTGCTGGCAAAGCCGGCGATCAAGGTGATGCCGGTGATGGCTTGGCGTGCGTCCCGCCCGTGCAGGCGAACCACGGTGGCAAAGGCTGCCTCATACAGCCCCGAGCCCATGGCCAGGCCCATCAGCAGCCAGGCGGCGAACAGCCCCAACTGGCCCTGAGCCTGGCTCATGGCGCACAGGCCCAGCGCAAAGACCAGGTTGGAGGCCATCAGCACGGGCCGGCCACCGTGTCGGTCGATGGCTCGGCCGGCGGCGTGGCCCAGCAGGGCGGAGACGAGCAAGGCCAGCGAAAAGGCGGCGAACACGGTCGCGCCGGTCACGCCCAGATCGGCCGCCATGGGCGTGGCCAGCATGGCCGGCAGGTAGTAGGACGATGCCCAGGCCACGGTTTGGGCCAGCCCCAGATTGGCGACGGTCTGCCAGGGCACAGCGCGTGCAGGATCAGCCACAGCAGCTGGTCTGTTTGGGGCTGCAGGAGCGCGCGGGCGCTGAAGCCGCGGCCTGGGCCACGGGCCTCGGGCCGCAGCAGGACCCGCCTGCCGCTGCCGCTGCCGCTGCTGCTACTGCTTCTGCTGCAGCCGGCGTTGGCGAGCCCGGCGCCTCAAAGGATTCGCTGCTGCAGACCCCGGTTTCGGGTAGATCCAGTTCCACCCGGTCTGCGGCCGCCAGGTCGCCCGCCAGCGCAGCCACCACCGAGCGTGCTTGCTCGAAGCCGGTGGCCATCAAGAAGGTGGGCGCCCGGCCATAGCTTTTCACCCCGACGGTGTAGAGGCCTGGCTCGGGATGGGCCAGTTCGCGGTGACCATGCGGGCGCACCGTACCGCAGCTGTGCAGATTCGGGTCGATCAGGGGGCCCAGGGCCTCGGTGGATTCCAGCCAGGGGTCGAGCTTGACGCGCAGCTCGCTGCTGAGGCTCAGATCCGGGCGCTGCCCGGTGGCGCAGATGATCTCGTCGATGCCGTCGAACTGCAGGGGCTCGCCGTTCGCGCCCTGGCCGAGCACGCTGAGCTGATGCCCCACCCGGCGCAGCTCGTTGATGCGCAGGCCAGCGATGAACTCCATGGCGCCGCTGGACTGCAGGGAACGCAAGGCTTGGCCCAGCTGGCCGCGCGCCGGCAAGGCGTCTGCATCGCCGCCGCCAAACACCCGTTTCAGGACCGGCGATCGCACCGCCCAGGCCAGGCGTGTTCCCGGCTCCTGCTGCGCCAATTCGGCCAGGGCGAGCAGGGCATTGGCCGCCGAATGGCCGGCGCCGACCACCAGGGTTTTGCGGCCGGCATAACGCGCCCGTTCCCGACCCAAGACATCGGGAATGCCGTAGAAGACCTGCGCCGCTGCCTCGGCCTCGCCCAAGGCGGGCAAGCCACTGGCGCCCAGCGGGTTGGGCTGGCCCCAGGTGCCTGTGGCATCGATGACCGCCCGCGCGCGCAGCTCAATCACACGACCCTTCTGTTCGGCGCGGATGATGAAGGGCGCCTGGGCGCGGCCGGCACTCTTGACCTTGTCAAAGCCGGCGCGACTGATGGCCCGCACGCGGGTGTTGAGCATCAGGCCTGGCGCCACAGCCGGCAGTTCAGCAAACGGCTGCAGCACCTGCTCCACCACCTCGGCCGCCAGCGGCAGGGCCTCGGCATCCGGCGGCTGCCAGCCTGTGGCCGCCAACTGGCGGGCCATATCGGCATCGAGGTTGTAGCGCCAGGAAGAGAACAGGCGCACATGTCCGTAGTCCAGCAGATGGGCGCCAACTTGCGGCGCCGCTTCCAGTGCCACAAAAGGCAGGCCACGCGCGATCAGCTTGGCGACCGCGGCCAGGCCGACCGGGCCGGCGCCGAGCACGGCAATCGGCAAGTCCTCGGGCGCTGTCGCTTCGGCGGCCAGCAGGCTGAGTGACATGAAGTGGGCCTCGGCAGGGCAAGCGCCTTGCAGCAGCGCCGAGGCCTTGAGTGCGTCCGGCGCCTCTTGGCTGGACGCTGCCTGGAAGCCCAGCGCGCTGAAGTACTCGCGCGCCGTCAGTGTCAGCACAAAGAGGCGGCTGAGATTGCGGCGGCGCGCCTCGTCGATCAGCAGGCTCAGCATGGCGCGGCCCAGCCCCTGCTTTTGCTGGCCGGGCGCTACCGCCACAGAGCGCAGCAGCGCGTGCTCGCCATAGACCTCGGCGCCCGCACAGCCCAGCAGTTCGCCTTGGGACAGGGCCAGCACAAACGTTGACAAATGGTCCTGTGCGCCATCGATGGGCAGTTGATGGGCATGCAGGAGTGCGGCCACGGCGGGCCAATCGGCCGGAGTGGCCTGACGAAGGGAAATGGTCTTGGTGTTCAGCGACATGATGGATTCGTTCTCGGTTCCTTGTGGGCCATGGGTGGCGGCAGGCAGCAATTGGCTGCGGTATCCGCTTGCAGGGCCTTCAAGAGCAAGAGCAGTGAGCTCTCGACTGCGGCGCGTTCGCGCTCGTTCAGGGCACTCAGCAGCTCAGCGGCGTGGGTGTCCAGGGTTTGATTCAGTTCAGTGCAGGTGCGTTCGCCTTCGGCGGTGAGCGTGACGAGCCAGCTCCTTGCGTCGTTCGGATTCGGCTCCTTGCTCACCAAGCCACGCGCGACCATGCCCTCCACCGCACGCGACACCCAGCTCTTCTCCAGACTGAGGCGGGTGCCGAGTTCCGAGAGAGGCTGCGGCCCCGAACGGGCCAGTTCGGTCAGCAGGTAGCACTGCGTGCTGGTGGTGCGGCAGCAATCGGCCACCACACGTTGAGCGCGGGTGTAGAGGCGTGCGACTTCGCGCAGCAGGCTGCCGGGCGTGGCGTTGGTGAGGTTCATGGCGTGGCTGTCCTGGTGGTGTGTAGCAACTATGTTCGCGCATGATAGTTCCGAGAATAATGTTTCGTATAGCAACTAAAAACCAGCTGAAGCGAACCCGCCCGATGCAGCTTGTGGCAACGATAGCTTTCGCTCTTTAAGTTGTCAATAGCAACTATATGCGCCAGCCCGAGTGGGCGGCTTGCAGCTGCCCTGGCGAACCTGCCATTCGGCGCTTGCAGACATTGCCGCGCTTCGCGGGCTTGCCCAAAGCCGCCTTTGCTTGGTCCAATGATCCGTATCCGTCGTCAATGTTCAGTTGTGGGCGGCATGCGAGCCGGCACGGCGCAAGGTGCAGGGTGATCTGTTGAGACGGGTGAACGGGAGTTGAAACGTGAGCGAGCAGGGCGAGCGTCCGGGACGAGCGTCGGATCAAGGCCCCGATGAGGAGCCTGGCCGGGGTGCAGCGCCGAGCTCGCTCCAGCTGAAAGCGGCGTCTACCTTCTTTGGCGTCAGCGCCATCCTCCACGTCCTGGCTTGGCTGAGTTACAGCTCCGGCTGGAGCATGGCCTACACGATCTTTGTGCTGGGCATGGCGATCACCTGCTTCAACATCGCCGTCGAACCCGATGCGCTGTTTCGCCCCTTCACAGTGGCAGCGCTGAAAGCAAGCACGGCACGCCGTTCGCCCCTGCGCGCGGCGCTCGACAAAATTGCCTCAGCCAGCATGTTGCTGGCGCTGCTGCTGTGGCTGACGGGCAATTGATGGCGCTCGGTGTGCGGCGGCCTGCGCCGTTAGCACAGTCCCAGTGCTGGGACAAGATGGCAGCTTGAACAGGCGACGCCAGCGGCCTCGCTTCCTAGACTGAGTTGGCATGTCCCGCGCTTGCTTGCAAGCGAGGCTGAACCCCTCCGGTTCAGTCCGCTGGCCTTGGCCGTTTGGGGCAGCGCCCGGGCGCCCGGCCCGCCTTTAACTCATTCAGAGAGAAAGCGCATTCCCATGAAACCCAGCTCTCAGTTCTTCAAGCCTTCCCTGCTGCTCGTGCTGCGAGCCATGGCTGCAGCAAGCCTGTTCACCCTGTCGCAGGCACAAGCTGCAAGCGAGTCTGCGGGCCCGGCAAGCTCGCCCAACTCCTTGCTCTACAGCCATGCCGAAATGTTCAGCTTCGACACCGAAAGCTACTTGCTGGCCCGGGCGCCCGCCTTGGCTCAGTATGCGGAGGTGATTTCCCATTGGGCGGGCTACAGCAGCATCAGTCCCCGTGTCTTGCTGGCGCTGATTGAGCAGCAGAGCGGCCTCTTGAGCAAGCCCGGTCAGCGCGCCGCCATTCATCGCCCCATGGGTGCGCTGTCCACGCGCAGCGGTTTCAATGAGCAGGTGCGCGATGTAGCCGATCAGCTGGCACGCAAGCTCTACGAGCCTGCGCCTCATGAGGCGGCTGGTGAGTTCGGCGGTGATGCAGCGCGGGCTGCGCCCCTGCGCGCGCTGCTGGCAAACACCAGCGCCAGTGAGGCCGAGTTCGCCGCCACCTACCAGCGCCTGTTCGGCCTCAGCTTCGACACCGAGGCCGCCCGCGCGCTGCATGATCCAGCTGCTCGCTCCGGCAAAGAAGCCGGTGCCGCCGCGCCTGACACCAGTCTGGCCGGGCCGCCGGCCGGCTTCCTGCAGTTCCCGTTCCCAATTGGCGACTCTTGGCATGTGGGCGGAGCCCACACCAACACCGGCAGTGGCAACTACCCCATGTCTTCGCTGGACATGAGCAAGGGCGGCGGCTGGGGCAGCAACCAGACGGGAGTGCGTGTGTCGGCCTCGGCGGCCGGCACCTTCAAGCGTCACTCCAGCTGCTTCGCCGAGATCGTGCACAGCGGCGGCTGGTCCACCACCTACTATCACATGGACAAGCTGCAGTACAACACCGGCGCAAATGTGGCCAAGAACGCCTTCATCGGCAACCCGGCCAACAACAAGGCGCAAGCACTGTGCAATGGCGGCGCTTCCACTGGCCCGCACCAGCACTGGAGCCTCAAGTCCAACGGCGCCTGGCAGCACCTCAACACCGTCAACCTGGCCGGCTGGACCATCACCGCCACGGGCAGCAGCTATGACACCAACTGCAACCGCTTCTACCTGACCAAGAACGGGGTCAAGAAGTGCTCGGGCTACTTCAGCCAGTGAGGCTGGAAAGCCTGGCGCGCGGGCCCGCCTGAGGGCCCGAGCCGCGGCCGGCAGACAGGGCGGCCTTTCAGTGCGCTTTTCAGGGCGAGGCCGCCCATTCGGCTGGGCTCAGAACCCGACGCTGGTAGCGCCAGGAGGTGGCGATGCCGATGTCGTAGCCGTGGGCCAAGGTGATCTGGATCTGGTCCAGCGTGGCCGCATCCGGGTGGGCGGCCAGCGCCAGGCGGGCCAATGCTTGCAGGCGCTGGGCCTGGTCAATGTCGGCGTCGCGCGAGATGGCGTGGATGCTAAGATGCCGGATGGTCCTGCTGCTTCCCCCGTCCTTGCTGGATTGGGTGTAGGTCACGCCTTGATTCACGGCCGAGGACTGCACCCAGGGCTCGGCGTTGACGGCGCGCAGGATCTGCGCCAGGGGCGCGAAGGGCGTCTGGCTGTCCTTCTGCAGCCATTGCTGCGAGATCAGCGGCCCCAGCGTACCCAGCAGCAGAAGCATGGCGCAGACCGCGCGGTGCAGCGTGGGCAGTGGCGCCGCCAGGTCTGCGGGCAGGGGGCCTTGCCAGGCCGCGTTCACCACGAAGGACCCGCTCAGCACATCGTGCAGGGCTTGGCGGGAGCGCCGGTTGAACAGAAAGAGGTAGAGCAGGCAGGCGCCCAGGCCGAAGATGGCCAGGCCCAGCACGGCCGCCCAGGCGCTGAACAGCAGCGCGTCCGGCAGCTGCGCATTGCTCAGGAACCAGACCGTACCCACGGGCAGGTAGCGCGGCACGGCACGGCCGAGTGGCAACTCAGCGCCCTGCGCATCCACCACCTTGATCTGCAGCAGGCGTTTGCCCAAGCTCTGGCCCCAGCCCAGCTGGCTGTTGAAGAAGCCGAAGTAGGCAAGCGCAATCCCGAACCCGAGCAGCCGGCCCCAAGGCCCGAGCCCGACCAGGGCATCGGACGCCAGCGCACCCAGGGCCATGCCGATGAGGCCCAGCGCCAGGCCATCGAGCATGAAGGCGGCGACGCGGCGCCAGAAGCCGGCGATGGGGCTTGTACTTGAGGCGGTCGATGGCGAAGGCTGAGCCTGTGTTGGCGTCGCCTGGCTCTGGGCCGTAGGTTCTGCTGTGCTGCTCATGGTGTGGTGCTGGCCGTGGGTTTGGCGCGCAAGCTGAAGCCGGCCGGCGCTTGCGCGGGAGCTGGGTTGTCGCAGTGGTACATGTCCAGGTAGAGCTGGCGTTGGACCTGGCCGCAGGTGGCTTGGTACAGGTCCACGATGTGGAAGTCTGGCTGGCCGGCTTTGAGTGGCAGGCCCCGCAGCATGGCATCCAAGAGCTCGCGCTCTTGTTCCTCGCTCAAAGGCGCCCGGGGCTCGGTTCTCGAGCCGACGCTGCCGACCCGGCTGATCTCGGGGCGGGAGCCGTCAGCGCAAAGCAAGCGGGCCAGGTAGGCGCGCTGACCCGCGGCGCGGCACACCTCGATGGCGTTTGCCTTGCTGTCACCCAGGGAACCGGGATCGTTCCCGGGCAGGTTGGCCGTTTGCGCGATTGCGCTTGCAGCCGAGCACAAACACAGCGCCAGCAGCCATGCTGGGCGTCCTGGAACCTTCATCTTCATCAACGTCCTCCCTCGGTGTGCATCGGTGTGCGTCAGTGCAGGCCGAGCCCTTGTTTTTTCCGCATGGCCATGTGGCTGCGGCCAGGGTCTGCTTGCGCCTGGGTGCTTGGCCGCATCTTTTGATCGGAGTGCCCGGCCCATGCCGGATGATCTGTATGTTTTGGCGCGACGCAGTGTAGCCAGCAGCCCGCCCGGGCGAATCGGGCCCATCCCGGGGCGCCTACGATTGCCCATGGCATCCGAAGCCGCGGGGCTGGGCTTGCGGCCCGCCCGCGCCAGCAGGTCAGCAAGCACCAGCCCGCGGATCAAGCCGCTGAAGATGGGGCACAGGCTTTCGAGCTCCGTGCGGGAATGGGTTCAAGCTGCCTGGCGCCTTTGCTTGGCCCGGTCAGCAACGCAGCTCTCTGAACTGTCGGCGCAACTGCAGCAGGTGTTCTTGCGCAGCAGGCAGGCTTGCTTTGTTGGCGCTGGCTTCGGCCGCTTCCGCTGCGGGGATCGCGCGGTCCAGCCTTGCGCAGCTTTGACGCGCCTCGGGCGACAGCTGTTTCAAGCGGCGCCCCTGGATGTCGAACTGCTTGGCGCCCAAGCCCGTGATCGGCTTGATCGCTTCGGCCAAGGCCTCGCGCTGGCGTTCGCGCTGGACATCGGCCCCGAGCGGCGGCGAAGCAGAAAGAGGAGACTTGCCCGAAACGCTGCTGCTCAGGCCCCGCGTGGGCTCCAAATCCACCTTCTTGGCACCCAGACAAGGGCTGTCGGAGTAGCTGACCTTGCCGTCCACTTCGCATTTGAAGGCGGTGCGGGAAGGGGCGGGAAGCTGGGTTTGTGCGAGGGCCGCTTGGCCGATGCTGCAGCACAAAAGACAGGCGAGCTTCTTCAGCTCGCTGCCAGAAGGAAGGCGGCGGACGCTGTCTAAGCGGATATATCCATCTCAGGTATCCTCCCTGCCCGGAAACAAGGCGTAGACCTTTGTGGGTTCAATTTATTCATTACAGGGAGGTAGCAATGCGTAGTGCTTTGCTCGCGGTCGTCATCAGTTTGACAGTATCAGCTTGTGGTGGGGGCGGAGGCAACGAAGCGTCAGCACCCAATTCTGGCGGCGCTGTCCCGGACACCAGCACACCACCAGCGGCGAACACGGTCTCGGGCACGCTGCAGGTGATCGCTGAAGACAGCCCCCTGCTCAAGCCCATAGCTTCCACCGCGATCAAACTCTCGCGACTCGGTGCGGACGGCACGGTCAGTCCCGAAGTCCTCGGCTCAGCCAGCACTGATGCCAACGGGCAGTTCACCATTTCCCTTCCCGCAGGAACCAAACTTTCTCGCGACTTGGTGCTGCACACGACCAGCACCTCAGGACAGACTTGGCGTGCGCTGGCCGTTTTGCCCAAAGTTCAGCTCGGCCCGCATTCTGAAGCGTTTGTGCAAGAACTATTGGCTGCCAAGAGCCGTTTCGGCGGCGAGCTCGGCTTGAGCGAAGAACGCCTTGCAAGGCTCCAAAACACGGTTTCACTGATGCTGCTGCTCAATGGCCGTAGCACAAACAATCAGATTGACATTGATGACATGCGGTGGTGGATCAGGTCCGACCCCGCCGCTAAGGCAGCGCTAGACGCAATCTCAAGCTCTGGGAAGCTTCCCGAGACGTTTGGCGACCTGGGTGGTTTCGCCGGATACACCGAGAGCGCTGCGGAGTTCGCAGGCAATACTTCAGAAAAAATCACAACCTACACCGTTCGAGATCCAAGCCTCAGCAAAACAGACAGCTGGAAAACATCGAGCTATGGTGCTGCGCGTGCTGAAGTCGGATACACATTGGCTGAAGATGGCGTCAATCAAACTTCATATTGGAGTAGTGATGCTTTTACGCAGCAGCTTTTTTACTCCTTGGGCAGCATTCGGACATTCTCATTTGATTACGAAAGCAGCGCACCAAAAGACCTTGTTAGGGTCAATCAAAGCGGTAATAACTATGATTTTGACGGAGACGGTAAGGGTGACCCCGTCGAATTCTCCGTCAAACAATCGACAGCTGGCATTGAAACAATTGAAATCTTTGGCGAACGCCGTCCAAGCTTGGCCATAGATGTCACGACCAGCATCAGAGTGCGGACGAGTGCAGGCGGCAACATTATTTTCAATGAATCCCGCCGCCAATGGAGCATCCCATTTTTGGGGGTAGCCAAATTCCAATCCGCGGTCAATACCACGAATAACAAAGGCAGTTCGAGTTCATTCACCACAGGCTTTACCGCAAGCCGAGCCGTTGCCAATAAAGTCTCTTGGCCAGGAAGAGTTCATGTCGACAGCTATCCCCTCCCTGAGTCCGGCTACTCGCAGGCAACGATCATTGCCAAACCCAGCGAATCTTCCGTCGTGGTTTTGGATACGGATCCGATTGAGCAAACCAACCGGCTAAATTACATCGACTTGACGGGCAAAACACCTACTGTTCAAGTCAAGGGTTTGCCTACCTACTACCGGCAATTTCGCTCATCTATCGATGGCAAGACCATCTTCATGCTGAAAGAGCCTGACGTCTGTCCGTACATCAACGAGAGCCTCAGTCTCGACGAAGCCAGGTCCAAGAGCCCCACGCTGACTGCCTACGACTCAATAACCTTGACACAGAAATACGTCGTCAATCTACCGCCGTACCCATCGAAAACCAAGCCTGGACTCTACAAGTCAAGGTGCAATTCCGTCCAACTGATTCCGTCGCCATACAGCAGAGATGATGTTCTAGTGACCGGCCGGTACGACCACATCATTGTCAGTAAGAGCACTGCAATTCAAGACTCCGTGCCAATCGATGATGCTCCGGATAGACTGTTTTCGAGCTTTATTTACTGGGATCCGGCATCAAAGCAAGTATTGAGAAATACATATGGCAGGGGCTTGCCAATTTCTCTCGACTTCCATAGCTCCACGGAGACATCCATTTCGAGTCAAGCGACATCCAGCAGCAGCTTAATGTTTGGACCGCTCGATGCCAAAAAGACATCTGAAAACTATGCCTCATATGCAGATCGCCTTGATGGGAGTCTCCTTTACTCCAACGGTTTCAGACGATTGATTGATTATAAAACTGGTGATATTACAGGCGACATCACGGATGTCGAACGATCCTGCGGAGCTTCAAGCAGCGAAATTGTTTGTCTCGGGGGGAATGGTTTCAACATCAGAAATAAAGACCTGACACTTCGTCAATTCATTCCTTGGCAGGTAGATCTGCGCGGTGCTGCCAATCAATTGCTCTCGCTCAACCCTGTCTATCAAGAACGAATTCCGAAAATTGAGAAGCGAAAAATTTTGACTATTGGATCACTTCACAATTCGTCCACCGGCAATTTTGAAAAGCGAGTGTTTTTGATTGCCTACTAAGTCGAATTCTTCGGCAGACAAGCGCCTGCACGCGAAAACACCAAGTGGGGCACAGATTCAATAACCTTTATTCGTACTTTCTCGTCGCCATGAGAACCAATCCCATACAAGAACCAAAGCCAGAAAAATCCCAGTCGATCAAGTCACTCTCAGCATTTGCCATCACATTGGCTGTTGTCGGTTGCGGTGGAGGTGGCAGCTCTGACACTGCTTCTTCAAGCGGTAGCACTCTGTCGAACAAGCCACTGCCCATTGAGCTGTCAATTCAAATCGACAGGATTTCATCCAGCAATACGGTTACGTTGCAAACTGGCATCAGCGACATCAGCGCATTCGCTGCTACTTGGGACTATGGAGATGGAAATACCGGAACCAGCTCCACGTACACGTACAAGAGTGCGGGTTTTTACACCCCCGTGCTCAAGCTAAGAAATCAAGCTGGCGACACCAGGGAGTACAAGGGAGATATTATTGTTGGAGGTGTTTTCGCCGCAGCAAATATGTCATGCAGCGAACCCGCTTACAAAGGATGGTGCCAGGTCAGCCCCAGATTCAAAAAGATAGAGGGCTACGCCATGGTGGACGAACGGGTGGGCTGGCGCTATGGTGAACAAGGTCTGATTGAACGCACAGAGGACGGCGGAAAGAGTTGGACAACGCTCTACCCGAGGGTCAGTTTCGATATTGTGCAGGTCAGTGCTTTTGACAGCAATCTTGCGATTGCCGCATACAAAGACGGCGCACAACTATTGACCGAGGATTCCGGGAAGACATGGCGTCCGATTGCAGCAGAGTGGGGCTCAACCTTGAAATACCTCAATGCACTGGGCCTTTCAAGCACGCCACTTTCGCTTAAATTTCACGATGCAAGCAAAATATTCAACGAAGATCTTGGGATTTACAGCGTAGATCGCGGCAAGACATTCAGAAAAATAGAGTGGGAGAACTACAACGTACTTCACCAGAACTCACTCGTTCCAGGGATTTTTTATCGCCGGGGCGCTCCTGTTGTCGGAATGCCTAGCATCTTGCATTTATTCAATCCATTTGACGGAGCATGGCGTAGCGTGTTCCAAGGCTCCGCAATCGAGCCCATCGTTGAATTGAATTTTTTCACCAAGGAAGATTGGCGAATCAAGAGTGATGGTAAATATTACTACACGAAGGATTCCGGTAGTAATTGGATTCAATCCAATATCGACCAGTCAGCAATCAGCGTCAATCCACAGACCAATGAAGTTTTGGCCGGTGCGATTGATGGAGGGTTGCAAATCTATTCGGAACAAGGAGCGGCGCCAAGACCTGTCAAAGGCTTGACCGTCATGCCTAGCTTTCCTTACTGGAGCTCCATAGTATCAAATGGGTCTGCGGTCGCCTTTATGGGGCTCAACCCGGGCACCAACCGACCGGCAATTTTCTACAGCACTGACTATGGTTCCACCTGGTCGTCCGCCGACAATACATTAGCAATAGCATCCAGTCATTGCAGGCTTGATCAGGTGACGCCTGTCATCTATACCTGCACCAATTCGTCAAATGGCATCGGCCACATTTTTGATAGCAGGAAAGGCAGCAATGGCTGGTCATCGTTATCTGGTCAATCTTATGAGGCCGCAGTAGAGAGAAGTAAAACACCTCAGGGCCTGATATTCATGCTTTCTGCATCGTCGCACATTCAACGCGACGCAACAGGTTCAGGCGATACATGGTTCAGATCCAATGATGGTGGCATGTCGTGGCGCCAATTCACCACACGAGACGATAGCGGAAACTCAGTTTTTCTCAGGCGAATCAGAGTTAGCAAGTCCGGAGTTCTGTTCGCGAGCATGGGTTCAGAATATGATCTGTACACCTCTCGCGATGGTGGTAGCACCTGGAAAATAGCCACGAAGACCGCGGTCGACATGGCAGACTTTGACTTTCAAGATGAAAATAGAGGCTGGATAACGCTTGTCGAGGGCTATTCACGTAGCGGCAATGGCATGGTGACCAACGATGGTGGTTTAACTTGGAGCTATGTGAAGACGCCTGCTAGAACTTCGCAAATTGTCTTTACCAAAGCCGGCATGATGAGTTTTGTAGATGGAGAAGGTCTGCTGAAGTCAGATGCCAACGGAGAGACTTGGTCAAGTGTTTTGTCTGCTCAAACCATCGGTGAATCCAGAGGGCGTGTGACTGTGACCTCTACGGGCCGCCTCTGGCTTGTCACTGAGACAGGCAAGATTTGGGGTTCTGCTGATGACGGCAAGACTTGGGTCCGATTGGCGCAAACAACAATCTCGAGGCAAGCCTTTGCGGCCGATGGAGATACGCTTTGGCTTCTTGGCACCGAATCTGATCAACAAGTGACGCTCTTTACGTCCCGAGACGGTGGTTCGACTTGGAGTCGCAGGTCGGCTCCCTTGAGTGCTGAATTGCGGTACCTGGGCTTCGATGTGCTGGCACTAAATGCGGGAACCAAGCTCTACTTCACAAGTGCATCCAATTGATGGGTTTGGCCTGTCAAGCAGTTTTTGGATAAGACCGGATTTTCATGTTTGGGCAGGCGCTCAAGCTCTTTGGCGAGCTTCGTGCTCATCTTGCAAACGAATTCATCTGCTCAGGCAGGCGTCCTTTCAGGACTCAGTTCAGCTTCAGAGTCCACTCGGGTCTGACATTGATTGACGAAGCAGATTGAGTCGGAAACCAGGATTTCGAGAATGCCACGGGGCCTGAAAGGAACGGACAAAGTTGACCTGCGACCGGCGCAAGCGGCTGCTGGGCCGCTTCATTTGCGGATATTCGGTACAGCTCCGCAGCCCATCACCCCACTCACCGCCCTCAACACCGCCTCCGCCGTCGCCGGCGCCCTCAACTCCGGATCACACCCCAGCGGCCCCGCCGCCGCAACCGCATCCTTGATCGCCAGCAAGACCGAGAAGGGCAGGAGCAAAGGCGGTTCGCCCACGGCCTTGGAGCGGTGGATGCTGTCGGCTGCGTTGGCTTGGGCGTACAGCGCCACGCGGAAGTCGGGCGGGCTGTCGTTGGCGGTGGGGATTTTGTAGGTGCTGGGGGCGTGGGTGCTGAGGGCGCCGGTCTTGGGGTGCCAGACCAGCTCTTCCATGGTCAGCCAGCCCAGGCCTTGAACGAAAGCGCCTTCGACCTGGCCGATGTCCAGGGCGGGGTTGAGCGAGCGGCCGGCGTCGTGCAGCACATCGGCGCGGGTGACGCGGCTCTCCCCGGTGAGGGTGTCCACCAGCACCTCGGCCACGGCTGCGCCGTAGGCGAAGTAGTAAAACGGTTTGCCCTGCAGGCGGGCGCGGTCCCAGTGCAGGCCGGGGGTGGCATAGAAACCATCGCTCCAGAGCTGGATGCGCTGCAGGTAGGCCTTGGCGACCAGTTCGGTGAAGGGCAGCGAGTTGTCACCCGCGCCATGCACATGGTCGCCGGCAAAGCGCAGCTCCGCTTCCGCGCAGCCCAGCAGCTGGGCGGCCAGGGGCTGCAGGCGCAGGCGGATCTGGCGGGCGGCGTCTTGCGCGGCCTTGCCGTTGAGGTCGCTGCCGGTGGAGGCGGCGGTGGCCGAGGTGTTGGCCACTTTTTGGGTGTCGGTGGCGCTGCAGCGCACGCGCGCCAGGCTCAGGCCCAGCTCTTCGGCCACCACCTGCGCCACCTTGGTGTTCAGGCCCTGGCCCATCTCGGTGCCGCCGTGGTTCACCAGCACCGAGCCGTCGGTGTAGACATGCACCAGGGCCCCCGCCTGGTTCAGGTGCACGACATTGAAGCTGATGCCGAATTTCAGCGGCGTCAGGGCCAGGCCTTTTTTCAGCACCGGGCTGGCGGCGTTGAAGGCTTGGATCTCGGCGCGGCGGGCGTGGTAGCCGCTGCTCTCGACCAGCTGATCGGTCAGGGGCTGCAACTGGTTGTCTTCCACGGTCTGGCCGTAGGGCGTGATGTTGCGCGCGCCGGCGTCGCGGTAGAAATTGCGCTGCCGCACGAGCAGCGGGTCCAGGCCCAGGCGGCGGGCGATGGAGTCCAGAATCATCTCCACGGCCAGCGCGCCCTGGGGCCCGCCAAAGCCGCGGAAGGCGGTGTTGCTCTGCGTGTTCGTGCGGGCGCAGAAGCCATGCAGGGCCACATGGGGCAGCCAGTAGGCGTTGTCGAAATGGCAGAGCGCCCGCGTCATCACCGGGGCCGAGAGGTCGGCCGAGTGGCCGCAGTTGGAGATCAGCTCCACCTCGGCGCCGAGGATGTGGCCCCCTTGATCAAAGCCCACGTCCCAGCGGTAGTCGAAACCGTGGCGGCGGCCGATGATCATGAAATCGTCGTCGCGGTCCAGGCGCAGCTTGACCGGGCGGCGCAGGCGGCTGGCGGCCAGGCCGGCCACGCAGGCGAACAGGGCCGATTGCGATTCTTTGCCGCCGAAGCCGCCGCCCATGCGCCGGCATTGCACCTGCACCTGGTGGCTGGCCCAGCCCAGGGCATGGCTGATCAGCTGTTGCATCTCGCTGGGGTGCTGGGTCGAGCAGTGGACGAGCAGGCCGCGGTTTTCCTGGGGTATGGCGTAGCTGATCTGGCCTTCTAGGTAAAACTGCTCCTGCCCGCCCACCGACCAACTGCCATGCAGGCGCTGCGGCGCTTGCGCGATGGCGTGGGCCGCGTCGCCGCGGTTCAGGTGCATGGGCGGCACCACATACTGGCCGGCGGCATGGGCCTCCAGGGCGGTCAACACGGCGGGCATGGGCTCGATCTTGAGGGCCTGGCCGGCCAGGGCGGCCGCGCGGCGGGCCAGCTCGCGGCTGCTGGCGATGATGGCAAACACCGGCTGGCCGACATAACGCACCTCGCCCGCGGCGAGGATGGGGTCGTCATGCAGCAGGGGGCCGCAGTTGTTTTCGCCGGGGATGTCTTCGGCCGTCAGCACCAGCTGCACGCCGGGCTGGGCGCGAAGCAGGGGCAGGTCGATGGCGACGATCCGGCCATGGGCGATGGGCGAGAGGCCCAGGGCGGCGTGCAGCGTGCCCTCAGCTTCGGGGATGTCGTCGGTGTAAATCGCTTCGCCGCTGACATGCAGGGCGGCCGACTCGTGGGCATGGCTGCGGCCCACGGTGTGCGGGTGGAGCGTGGAGGGTGCAGAAGAGGTGTTCATGGCTGTTGTGCTCATCGCGCCTGCTCCGCATCGCTGAAACGCACGGCCTGCCAGACGCTGAGGTTGGCGGCGGGCAGGGGTGCATCGGGACGGGTCTCCAGCCAGAAGCGGCGTAGGAGGTTTTGCGCCACCTGCAGGCGGTAGTCGGCGCTGGCGCGCATATCGCTCAAGGGCTGGAAGTCCAGCGCCAGGGCGGCCTGGGCCGCTTGCAGGGCGGCTTCGTCGCTCCAACGCTGGCCCAGCAAGGCCTGCTCGGCCGGCGCGCTGCGCCGCACGATGGCGGCCATGCCGCCGAAGGCCAGGCGCGCCCCCTGCACGCAGCCCGCCTCGTCCAGGCGCAGGCTCAGGGCGGCGCAGACGGCCGAGATGTCGCTGTCGTAGCGCTTGGCGATCTTGTAAGCGCGGATGCGCTGGTCCGGGCCGGGCAGCGGCAGGTGCATGGCCTCGACAAACTCACCGAGCTGCAGGGCGTTTTGCATATAGCCCAAGTAGAAGTCTTCCAGGGCCAGGCGGCGCTGCTGGCTGCCGCGGCGCAGCACGATCTGCGCGCCCAGGGCAATCAGGGCCGGGGCGCCGTCGCCGATGGGCGAGCCGTTGGCGATATTGCCGCCCAGGGTGCCGGCCTGGCGCACCGGCGGCGAGGCAAAGCGCAGCCAGAGCTCGCGCAGCGGCGGCACAGCGGCGCTCAGGGCGCTCCAGGCGGCTTCGAGGCTGGCGCCTGCGCCAATCCACAGGCCGAGCTGTCCGTTGAAGGGCTCGGGCCGGATGGCCTTGAGCTCGGCCACGGCACCGAGGTAGATCACGTCGCCCAAGTCGCGGAAGCGCTTGTTGACCCAGAGTCCGATGTCGGTGGAGCCGGCCAGCAGGCGCGCCTGCGGTTTGGCTTCGCGCAGCGTGGCCAGCTCGGCCAGGCTGCGCGGGGCATGGAACTGGTCAAGGCGGCCCGGGATGGCGGGCTGGGCGGCCGCGTAGTGCAGGGGCGGGTCTTGCTGCAGGCTGTGCAGGGCCGCGCGGGCAGGTGCCAGGTCCAGGGTTTGCTGGGGCAGCTCGAACATGCGCTGGCCGGCATCCAGCAGGGGCCGGTAGCCGGTGCAGCGGCAGAGGTTGCCGGCCAGGGCGTCGGCCAGCTCCTGGCGGTCGGGCCGGCTGCCGCTCTGGCAGTGGTGCTCGTAGCAGGCCTGCAAGCTCATGGCAAAACCCGGCGTGCAGAAGCCGCACTGCGAGGCGTGGCAGTCCACCAGGGCTTGTTGCACCGGGTTCAGCGCCTCGGCGCTGCCGAGGTCTTCCACCGTCCACAAGGCCTGGCCGTCCAGCGTGGGCAGGAACTGGGTGCAGGCGTTGACACTGCGCAGTTGCATCTGGCCCGACGCATCGAGTTCACCGAGCAGCACGGTGCAGGCGCCGCAGTCCCCCTCGGCGCAGCCTTCCTTGGTGCCGCTGCAATGGGGCTGGGCATGTTCGCGCAGATAGCCCAGCACGGTGGTGGTCGGCGCCAGGCCGTCCACGGCCTGGATCTGGCCGCGGTGGAAAAAGCGGATGGGGCGGGTGGACATGGTGTGGTTCAGGCCTGGTGCAAGAGTGGGCGGTCGCGCGCGTGGGTGCGGGCGACGGCAATGTCGAAAGGTAGCGCCTGCCGCCGGCTTCGATATACGATCAGCCGCATGATGACTATATGCACTGCGGCATGAACTTGCGCGCCGATTTCGACAAGATCGAGCTTCAACTCGTGCGAGTCTTGCATACCGTGATCAGCGAGCAAAGCGTCTCGAAGGCAGCCCTGCGCCTGCACAGCACGCAGCCGGCCGTCAGCGCCCAGCTGCGGCGCCTGCGTGCGCTCACGGGCGATGCTCTGCTGGTGCGCAGCGGCGCCGGCATGCGGCCCACGGCCACGGCCCTGGAGCTGCTGGAGCCGGCCCAGCGCCTGCTGCAGGATGCGGCCCGCCTGTTCGGCGCGCCCCAGCGCAGCAGCCGCGGCGCCGGCTTTGACCCGGCCAGCGCCGAGCTGAACCTGCGCATCGCCGCCAGCGATTACCTCGACCCGCTGTTCCTGCCCGAGCTGGTGTCGCGCCTGCAGCGGCTCTCGCCGGGCCTGCGCCTGGACTTGCAGCCGCTCTCGGCCGAGTTCGATTACCGCCGCGGCCTGGCCAGCGGCCAGATCGATCTGGTCATCGGCAACTGGCTGCGCCCGCCGGAGGAGCTGCACCTGGGCCGCTTGTTCAGCGACGAGGTGGTCTGCCTGGTGGCGCGCGATCACCCTTTGCTCAAGCTGCGGCCCAAGGACTGGACCGTGCAGCGCTATCTGGACAGCCAGCATCTGGCGCCCATGCCGCTGTCGGCCGGCCAGCCGGGCGTGATCGACCAGCATCTGGCCGAGCAGGGCCTGGCGCGCCAGATCGCCGTGCGCAGCGCCCATTTCGGCCAGCTGCCGCTGATGGTGGCGCGCAGCTCCCTGGTGCTGACCACCGGCCGCCAGTTCTGCAGCCGCTACCTGGCCAGCCTGCCGGTGGTGGTGCTGCGTTGCCCGGTGGCGTTTCCGCGGCTGAGCTATTACCAGCTCTGGCATGCGCTCTCGCACCAGGCCGCCGCCCAGCGCTGGCTGCGCGAGCAGGTGCGGGAGGTGGCGCGTGAACTCGCTCGCAGCGCGGTCGCCAAGAAGGCCGCCGAAGCCAATTGATGCGGCGATGCGCCCGAACCCCAATCTTTGAACCCTCCCATGCCCGATTTGAACCCTTCGACCCCCTCCACCGGCCCCGGCCGCAAGATCGCCCTGCGCGGCGACCTGCTGGACTTCACTGCCCAGCCCGACTGGGGCCAGCTGGACAGCCCGGCCGTGCGTTTCCAGCCCGACCACTGGCTGCTGATCGACGAGGCCGGCCGCATCGCCGGCACCCAGGCGGAGGCGCCCGACGCCAGCTGGCAGCAGGTGGACCACCGCGGCCGCCTGATCCTGCCCGGCTTCATCGACACCCATGTGCATTGCCCGCAGCTGGATGTGATCGCCTCCTACGGCGCCGAGCTGCTGGATTGGCTCAGCCGCTACACCTTCCCGGCCGAGCGCCGCTATGCCGACCCGGTCGTGGCGGCGGCCGGCGCGGCGCGTTTTCTGGATGCGCTGCTGGCCCATGGCAGCACCTCGGCCGTGGTGTTTCCGACCGTGCACAAGGGCTCGGCCGAGGCCTTGTTCGCCGCAGCCGAGGCGCGCGGCATGCGCCTGATCACCGGCAAGGTGCTGATGGACCGCCACGCGCCGACCGAGCTGCTGGACGATGTGGCCGGCGCCGAGCGCGACTGCATCGATCTGATCCAGCGCTGGCATGGCAAGGGCCGCTTGGCTTACGCCGTGACGCCGCGTTTCGCCCCCACCAGCAGCCCGGCCCAGCTGGCCATGGCCGGCGCGCTGTGCCGCGCCGATGCTTCGCTCTACATGCAAACCCATGTGGCCGAGAACCGCGAGGAGGTGCGCTGGGTGGCCGAGCTCTTCCCCGAGGCGCGCAGTTATCTCGATGTCTACGAGCGCGTCGGCCTGCTGCATGAGCGCGCCATCCTGGCCCACGGCATCTGGCTGGACGAGACCGACCGGCAGCTGCTGGCCGCGCGCGGCGGGCAGGTGGCGCACAGCCCGTCCAGCAATCTCTTCCTGGGCAGCGGCCTCTTTGACTGGCCGGCGGCGCGGGCCAGCGGCCTGGGTGTCAGCATGGCCAGCGATGTGGGCGGCGGCACCAGCTTGTCCATGCAGCGCAATCTGCTGGATGCCTACAAGATCCAGGCTTTGTCGGGCCAGCGCCTGAGCGCCTGGGTGGCTTTGCACGCCGCCACCCGCGGCGCGGCGGAAGCCCTGGGTTTGCAGCAGGAAGTGGGCCACTTTGGCCTCGGTACACTGGCGGATGTTTGCGTCTGGGATTGGGCCCGTGGCCCGGTGGCCCAGGCACGCGACGAGCGGGTGGCGCCCGGCCATGAGCCTCAAGCTTTGCATGAACGCGTGTTCGCCTGGATGAGTTTGTCCGACGAGCGCAATCTGCACAGCTGCTATGTGGCCGGCCAGTGCCGCCATCGGCGAGATTCTTAGGACTTGTTTCATCCTCCATTGCGATTGCCGGATCCACGACTCCATGATTTTGCGACTCGCACTCACCGGCATCAGCAAGCAATACCCGGCCGTCAAGGCCAATGACGACATCAGCCTGTCGGTGCAGCCCGGCCAGATCCATGCGGTGCTGGGCGAGAACGGCGCGGGCAAGTCCACGCTGATGAAGATCATCTATGGTGCCGTCCAGCCCGACGCCGGCCAGATGCTCTGGAACGGCCAGCCCGTGCGCCTGAAAAGCCCGGCCCAGGCCCGGGCCCTGGGCATCAGCATGGTCTACCAGCACTTCTCGCTGTTCGACACGCTGACGGCGGCCGAGAACGTCTGGCTGGGCCTGGACAAGGCCTTCAGCCTGGCCGAGGTGATCACCCGCATGCAGCAGCTTTCGGCCAGCTACGGCCTGGAGGTGGACCCGTCCCGGCCGGTGCATTCGCTCTCGGTGGGCGAGCGGCAGCGGGTGGAGATCCTGCGCGCGCTGCTGACCGAGCCGCAACTTCTCATCTTGGATGAGCCGACCTCGGTGCTGACCCCGCGCGCCGTCGAGCAGCTCTTTGCCACCCTGCGCCAGCTGGCCGCCCAGGGCTGCGCCATCCTCTACATCAGCCACAAGCTGGACGAGATCCGCGCCCTGTGCAGCCATTGCACGGTGCTGCGTGCCGGCCGGGTGACCGGCGAGGTGGACCCGCGCACCCAGAGCAGCGCCGAGCTCTCGCGCCTGATGATTGGCGCCGAGCCGCCGGCCCTGCCCAGCCGGGCGGCCAAGGCCGGCGCGCTGGCGCTGGAGGTGCAGCGTCTGAGCCTGGCCAAGGCCCAGCCCTTTGGTAGCACCCTGGTCGATGTGGGCCTGCGCCTGCATGCCGGCGAGATCCTCGGTGTGGCGGGTGTCTCGGGCAATGGCCAGCAGGAGCTGCTGGCGGCGCTGAGCGGCGAAGACCCGCGCGCGCCGCGCGGCAGCGTCTCACTCTTCGGCAGCGATATCGCCCGCGCCAGCCCGCGCCGCCGCCGCCGCATGGGGCTGCATTTCGTGCCCGAGGAGCGCCTGGGCCGCGGCGCCGTGCCCGAGCTTTCGCTGGCGCAGAACACCTTGCTGACCCGCACCGAGGCCGTCACGCGCTGGGGTTGGCTGCGCCAGGCCCAGGTGCAGCGCCTGGCCCAGCATTTGATCGCCCGCTACCAGGTGCGCGCCGGTGGCGCCGGGGCAGCGGCACGCAGCCTCTCGGGCGGCAATTTGCAGAAGTTCATCGTCGGCCGTGAGATCGATGCGGCGCCCAAGGTGCTGCTGATCGCGCAGCCGACCTGGGGCGTCGATGTGGGGGCGGCGGCGCAGATCCGTGCCGAGCTGCTGCGCCTGCGTGATGCCGGCTGTGCGATTTTGGTGATCAGCGAGGAGCTGGACGAATTGTTTGAACTCTCTGACCGCCTGGCCGTCATGGCCCAGGGACGGCTGTCGCCGGCCGTGCCGGTGGCCGAGACCAGCCGGGCGCAAATCGGCGAATGGATGAGCGGGCTGTGGGGCCGCGAGAGCTCTCTGGAAGCAGGAGGTGCCCATGCTGCGGCTTGAATCCCGCCCCCAGCCTTCCAAGCTGATGTCCCTGGCCTCGCCGCTGCTGGCCCTGGGCCTGACGGTGCTGCTCGGCGTGGGCCTCTTTCTGCTGCTGGGCAAGGACCCGCTGCGTGGCCTGCAGATGTTCTTCTGGGAGCCGATTCGCTCGGCCTATGCCTGGAGCGAGCTGGGCCTCAAGGCCACGCCTCTTGTGCTGATCGCCCTGGGCCTGGCGGTGTGCTTCCGCTCCAATGTCTGGAACATCGGCGCCGAGGGGCAGTTCATCATCGGCGCCCTGGCCGGCGGCTGGGTGGCCATGCAGGCCGGGCCGGACAGCAGCCGTTGGATCGTGCTGGCCATCCTGGCTGCGGGCGTGGCCGGTGGCATGGCCTGGGCCGGCATCACGGCGCTGCTGCGCGCGCGCTTTCATGCCAATGAGATTCTGGTCAGCCTGATGCTGGTCTATGTGGCCGATCTGCTGCTCGGCTATCTGGTCTACGGGCCCTGGAAAGACCCGGGCGGCTACAACTTCCCGCAAAGCATCAGCTTTCTGGCCGTGACCAAGATCCCGCGCCTGATGGAGGGCTCGCGCCTGAACATCGGGGTGCTGATCGCGGCCGGCTCGGTGCTGGCCTTCTGGCTGCTGCTGTTCCGCACCTACGCCGGCTTTGCCCTGCAGGTGGGCGGCATGGCGCCGGCGGCGGCGCGCTACGCCGGCTTTTCGTCCAGCCGCGCGCTCTGGACGGCCTTGCTGCTTTCGGGCGCCATGGCCGGCCTGGCCGGTGCGCTGGAAGTGGCCGGGCCGCTGGGCCAGCTGACGCCGTATGTTCCGGCGGGCTACGGATTCGCCGCCATCATCGTCGCCTTTGTCGGCCGCCTGCATCCGGCGGGCATCGTGTTCTCGGGCCTCTTGATGAGCATGTTCTACATCGGCGGAGAGCTGGCGCAGTCGCGCCTGGGCCTGCCCAAATCCATCACCGGGGTGTTCCAGGGCCTGCTGCTGTTTTCGCTGCTGGCCTGCGACACCTTGATCCACCACCGCATCCGTCTGCGCCGCCCATCGATGGGTGCCGGCGCGGTGGGTGTTTGAGGCAGCCATGGACGCCATTGCGCTTCTGATCGCCGCCTCGCTGAACGCCGGCACCTTGCTGGCCCTGGCGGCCCTGGGCCTGCTCATCAACGAGCGGGCCGGCATTGTCAACCTCGGGGCCGAAGGCCTGATGCTGGTGGCCGCCATTGCCGGCTATGCCACCGCCGTGCACAGCGGCAGCGATGTGCTGGCCTTTGCCGCCGGCATGGGCGCGGGCGGCCTGCTGGCGGCCTTGTTCGGGCTGCTGGTGATCTGGCTCAACACCAACCAGTACGCGGCCGGCCTGGCGCTGAGCCTGTTCGGCAGCGGCTTCTCGGCCTTTGTCGGTCTGCGCTACACGCAGGAGAAGCTGGGCCCGCGGCCGAGTTTCGAGATCCCGGTGCTGGCCGACATCCCCTTCATCGGCCCGGCCTTGTTCAAGCAGCATCCGCTGGTGTATGCGGCCATGGCTTTGACGCTGTTTCTGGCCTGGTTTCTCTACCGCTCGCGCGCCGGCCTGGTGCTGCGCGCGGTGGGCGAGTCGCCGGAGTCCGCGCATGCGCTCGGTTACCCCGTGCGGCGCATCCGCCTGGCGGCGGTGGTGGCCGGTGGGGCGCTGTGTGGGCTGGCGGGCGCCTTCCTCTCGGTGGTTTACACGCCGCTGTGGGTGGAGGGCATGACGGCCGGCAAGGGCTGGATCGCCCTGGCCCTGACGACCTTTGCCACCTGGCGCCCGGCGCGCGTGCTGGCCGGTGCCTACCTGTTCGGCTTTGTCACCATGCTGCAGTTCCATCTGCAAGGGCAGGGCGTGCAGATCGCCAGCCAGTTCCTGAGCATGCTGCCCTACCTCAGCACGATTGCCGTGCTGGTGCTGATCTCCAGCAAGCCCGGTTTCATTCGTGCCAATATGCCGGCTGCCTTGGGCAAGCCGTTTTTCCCCGGTACTTGATCATTCGTTTTCTGATCCCCTCAAAGATTCAACACAAGGAGTGCGCACCATGTCCTCGCCGTCTGATCTCCCCAAACGCCATGCTCTGAAGCTGGCTGCGTGTTCGAGCCTGGTCCTGACTGCCGCCCTGGTGGGCTGCGGCAAGAAGGGGGAGGCGGCCGCGCCTGCGGCGGCATCGGCCCCCGCCTCGGCCAGCGCCGGCAAGGCCGAGCCGCTGAAGATCGCCTTCGCCTACGTCGGCCCGGTCGGCGATGGCGGCTGGACCTTTGCCCATGACAACGCCCGCAAGGCGGTGGAGAAAGAGTTTGGCGACCGTGTGCAGACCAGCTTTGTCGAGAAAGTGCCCGAGGCGGCCGATGCCGAGCGCGTCTTCCGCGACATGGTGGGCCAGGGCAATCAGTTGATCTTCGGCACCACCTTTGGCTATGGCGAGCCCATGCTCAAGGTCGCGGCCGATGCCCCGAACGTCAAGTTCGAGCATGCCACCGGCTACAAGCAGGCCGCCAACCAGCGCACCTACGACTCGCGCACCTACGAGGGCGCCTACATGGCCGGCGTGATCGCCGGCAAGATGAGCAAGAGCGGCGTGATCGGCGTGGTGGGCTCCATCCCCATCCCGGAAGTGATCCGCAATATCAACAGCTTCACCCTGGGCGCGCAGACAGGCAACCCGAAGATTCAGGTCAAGGTGGTCTGGGTCAACAAGTGGTTCGACCCGCCGCAGGAGACTGAAGCCGCCCAGACCCTGATCAACGGTGGCGCCGACGTGCTGATGCAGAACACCGACTCCAGCGCCGTGCTGCAGACGGCCGAGAAGAACGGCAAGCTGGCCTTCGGCTGGGATTCCGACATGACCGCCTACGGCCCCAAGGCCCATCTGGGCTCGGCCATCATCAACTGGGCGCCGTACTACATTGCTGCTGTGCGTGAGGCCTTGGACGGCACGTGGGCCGCCGGCCCGGGCAAGCATGCCTGGTGGGGTGTCAAGGAGGGCGCGATCGACTTGGTCTCCATCTCGGACAAGGTGCCCGCCGAAACCCGCGCCGAGATCGACAAGATCAAGGCCGGCCTTAAGGATGGCAGCTTCGCCATCTGGAAAGGCCCCTTGCTCGACCAGGACGGCAAGGAAGTGCTGAAGGCCGGTGAAGTGGCCGACGACAAATTCCTGTCCGGCATCAATTTCTACCTCAAGGGCGTGGAAGGCAAGGTGCCGAGCGGCAAGTGAGCCTCGCTTGGCAGGCCGGGGCTGCGTGCCGCCGGCCAAACGCAAAAAGGGCGTGAACGAGGTTCACGCCCTTTTTGTTTGCTATTTTTTGCAGCGCGCGGCTCAGTCGTCCTCGCGGACGGCGGCTTCCTCGCTGGGCGAGCGGCCCAGCAGGTTCATGGACATGGCGCGGGCCACGGCCTGGGCGCGGTTGGCGGCGTTGAGCTTGCGCAGAATCTTCTGCACATGGTTCTTCACCGTCAGGGCGCTGATGCCCAGCTTGACGCCGATCTGCAGATTGCTCATGCCTTCTCGCAGCCAGCCCAGGATTTCGCGCTCGCGGTCGGTGATGCCGCAGGCGCCGGTCTGGCGGGCCTGGGCAGCAGCGGTGCGCGGCGCTTCGTGGATCTCGCGCTCCACGGTTTGCACGCGCTGCCAGGTGCCGTGCAGATAGGGCGTCAGCAGCTCCAGCAGCATGGACTGCAGGGGCAAACCTTCGACCAGGGCATGGCTGCCCGACGGGGCCAGCACAAAGAAGCTCTCCACCTCGGCCGGACGCTGCGGGCGCGAGATGCCGTGCACCCAGAGGCTGCTGTAGCCGCCGGCCAGCAGGGCCAGGCGCAGCGGCTCCAGCTCGGGCTCCAGCAGCTCGACCACGTCGACATGCAGGGGCTTGCAGCGATGCTCGATCCAGCGTTGCTGCAGCAGTTGCAGCAGCGGGCTGCGGCTGTCGCTCAAGGCCAGCTGCAACTCGGGCGCCACGGCCACATTGTTGAACAGCTCAAAATGCAGCTCGCGGCGCTGGCGCTGGTAGGCGCCGCAGCTGAGCAGCTGGTGCGGCAGCAGGATTTGCAGATTGCTCTGCGTCCATACGAAGAACTGGTAGCGGCGGCGCACCTCGAGCGCGGTCTCGGCCGCGCGCACGATGGCCTCGACATGCTTGCCGTTCAGATAACCACCATGTTCATCGCTGCGTGCGGGTGCTTCCAGCGCAGCCGGTGCCGCTGCGGGAAAGCCCGCAGGCAAGCCGCCCAGCGCAGGGGCGAGAGCGGCAGCGGGGTCAGGGGAAAGAGCGGGCGGGCAGTCGGGAAAGGTGTGCATGTCGTCCATGGGTGTGCCGGTAGCGGCTGCCGGCGCAGCTTAAGTGGGCGATGTGACGACTTGTTGACCCGAACGACCGAGCAGAGGACGGGCGAAACAGGGGGGCAGTGGGGCGCTGCGATGCCGTGGAGATCTGGGGTGCAGAGACTTTGCTTTTCGTCAAATCACTGTCACAGATTGCGTGCACAATGCAGGGCATCCAAGGCGAGAAACCGGCTGCAGATTGGGCAGAGTTCTGGAACCCGTCACCAGCGCGTTGGAAACCGTCGCTCCGCATGGAGTGTCCGGAAGTCAGAAGGGCCACAACCTCAGGGTGCGTGGCCCTTTGCTTTTGGATGGTCGGAATGTGTGGCGCGCATGTCGCAGATCCGGCGGCCTTGAATGCCGCCTGGCGATCGGTACTTGACGCTGCGCGCCCGGGGCCGCCACACTGCGCGGCGAGCGGTGCTCGCTTGCATTCTTGCTCGCTGCTTCGCTCTTCATCCTTCACCCCTCACTGCAAAGGAGTCCACCATGGCTGCAAATGATCTTGTCATCGCGCTGCGGTCGTCGGCTGCACTCCTGCGCTGCGCTCACTCACGCCGCTGAGGTGATGCCGGGTTCAACAGCCCGGCTGCCCTGAGTTGACGTTCTGAGTCCATACGCCCGGCCTTGTTCGCCCGGGCTGCCAGCGTACCGGCACGCCGCCGACGCCGCGCCTCACCCCCTCCCACACAAGTCACCTGTCGTCCACAGGCCTGTGTCGTCACGCCTGTGCATGGGGCGTGCGCGCGGGCCGCGGCGCTGTGCTTGCGTTCGGGCCGGTGTGTCGCTGCGAGCAGGGCTTGCAGGCGAACCGGTCTTGGCACGCAGGCGCATGCGCCACTCGCAAGAGAACGCATACCCATCATGGAACTCTCCGAAGACTTCTTCGCTTCCCAATTCTTCAACGCTCAATTCTTTGACTCTCAATTGCCCGCGCTGCAAGCCCTGGGCTTTTCACTGCAACACCACCTGCCGGCCTTGCAAGCCATGGATCTGCCTGCAGGCGCGACGCCGGCCCAGCCCTGGCGCTTGATCGAGCTGCAAAGAGACGGCCATGCGCGGCTGCAATCGCCGGCCGGCCTGCGTGCGGCGCGGGCGCTGCCGGGCTTGATCCAGGCCCTGCATGCCCAGGGCGAGCAGTTGGCCGTTGGCGACTGGTTGCTGGCGCGCGAGAATGCCCAGGGCGAGCTCTGGGCCGAGGCGCGGCTGCCGCCCTTCAACAGCCTGAGCCGGCGCGACCCCGAGGGCTTTCGCCAGGCCCTGGTCAACAACGTGGACCTGGCCTTGCTGGTGATGGGCCTGGATCATGATTTCAAGCTCGCTCGACTGGACCGTTACCTGGTGCTGACGCATGCGGCCGAGCTGCCGGCCCTGCTGGTGCTCAGCAAGGCCGATCTGTGCCCGGATCTGGAGCGCAGGCTGGCCGAGGTGCGCGCGCATCTGGGGCGACAGCTGGGCAGCAGCGTGCTGGAGGTGCTGGCGCTCGATGGCCGGCCTGAGTCTTGCCGCGCCGCCCTGCACCCTTGGCTGGGCCGCGGCCAGACCCTGGTGCTGCTGGGCTCCAGCGGCGCGGGCAAGTCGACGCTGAGCAATGCGCTGTGTGCCGAAGACGGGCTGCAGCAGCTCACCGGTGCAGTGCGTCAGGACGACAGCCGCGGCCGCCACACCACCACCACGCGCAGCCTGCGCGCCAGCGTGGCGGGGGTCTGCATCATCGACACGCCGGGCCTGCGCAGCTTGCAGCTCGATGCCGATGTGGCGGCGGTTCGCGCGGCTTTTGACGATGTCAGTGAGCTCGCCCAGCACTGCCGCTTTCGCAACTGCAGCCACAGCGGCGAGCCGGGCTGTGCGGTGGTGGGTCAGCTCAGCGCGGCACGGGTGAAGAGCTTTCACAAGCTGCAGCGCGAGGCCGAGCGCGATCAGCAAAGCCCGCTGGACCGTCGCCATCAGCTCTCGCAGTGGAAGGCCATGGTGCAGAGCAGCCGCATGGCCACCAAGCTCAAGCGTGGTTGAAGCTCGACCGGGGCCGCGTGGGACACTGCGGCCCCGGTTCCTCGTTCAGTTCATTCATTTATTCATTGACCGATCCTTGCTTGAGAGCGCAACCCATGAGCAGCCCTGAAACCACGCCTGAACGCAGCCCCGTCGATCTGGCCCAGGCCCAGCTGGAGGCCTACAACGCCAAGGATCTGGAGGCCTTCTGCGCCTGTTACAGCGAGGACGTGCAGGTCTGGCGCATGCCGGCCGCAGCGCCGCGCACGGTGGGCCTGACGGCGTTTCGCGAGAGCTATCGCACGGGGCCGTTTGCCCAGCCGCAGGTGCAGGCCGAGGTGCGCGAGCGCTTGCTCATGGGGCAGACCGTGGTTGACCATGAATGGGTGCACGGCCGCGGCCCCGAGCCGCAGCAGGTGATGGTGATCTACCGCTGCCGGGCGGGGCGCATTGCCGAGGTCTATTTCTTCCCGAATGAGACCTTCTGAAAGGAGAGGCGGGGAGGAAAGGGGGGGAGGGGGCTTGTGCGGCATTCGCCCCGGGGCGGTAAAGAAGTTAAAAGGCCGACCGTCGCGAAGGGTGGCTCGGTCGGGCTGTGCCATGCTTCGCGCCGATTCGAAACTTGCGCGCTGAGCGCGCAGCGCCACCCGGTCTCACCATGAAAACTGTTCCCCGTCTGGCTTGCCTTCTTGCGACTCCATCCGCCTTCTCGCTGAGTGTCACGCTGATGGCCATGACCCAGATGGCCCTGGCCCAGAGCGTGGAGCCCCCGGCCGGTGCAGCGAGCGCGCCGGCCAAACCGCGCGCTCCTGCGGCGCAGCCGGCGGCCAAGAGCAAGGAGCAGCTGCAGCGCGTCGAGGTCAGCGGCGGGCCCAGCGACGAGGCCGTGCGGCGCGCCTCGACGGCCTCCAAAATCATCATCACCCGCGAGGAGATCGACCGTTTCGGCGACAGCAGCGTGGGCGAAACCCTCAAGCGTCTGCCTGGCGTCACCACCGGCGGCCGCCCCGGCCGCGGTGGCGAGGTGCGCATGCGCGGCATGGGCGGCGGCTACACGCAGATCCTGGTCAATGGCGAGCGCATGCCGCCGGGCTTTTCGCTCGACCAATTGCCACCCGAGCAGGTGGAGCGCATCGAGGTGATGCGCGCGCCCACGGCCGAGTTCGGCGCCCGGGCCGTGGCTGGCACCATCAATGTGGTGCTGCGCGAGGCCTTGCAAAAGCGCCTGAACGATTGGCGCGCGGGCCTGAGCCTGGAGCGCGGCCATTTCAGCCCCAGCCTGAGCTGGAGCCGCAACGACAAGCTCGATGACCAGGGCGGCGCCTACAACCTCAGCATCAATGTGCAGCAGAGCGAGAACCGCGACAACAATCTGTCCAGCTCGCTGAGCCGTGATCTCAAGACCGGGCTGCAAAGCCTGCAGCGCACCGAGACCCAGAGCGAGGACCAGCGCCGCCATCTGCACCTGACTTCGCGCCTGCAGTGGCGCCTGAACGGCGGCGACACCCTGGCCATTCAGCCCTTCTTGATGGCCATGCGCAGCAAGGGATGGAACCAGGCCCAGCTGCAGCGCGAAGGCGAGAGCACCCCGGCGCTGAACACCTTTGACCGCAGCCAGACAGCTTCACGCAATGCCATGGAGATGCTGCGCTTCAACACCCAGTGGAGCCACCGCATCGACGAGGAAACACGTCTGGAGCTGCGTGCCGGTGCCGGCGCCGGGCGCGGCGATTCGAGCAGCCTGCGCGAAGAGTTCAAGACCGGCACGCCCGCCGCCAGCCGTATCCAGCAGGACACGACCGACAGCCGCGACCGCAGCTGGAGCCTGAATGGCAAGTTCTCGCGCCAGCTGGAAAACGAACACAGCCTGGTGGCCGGCCTGGAAGGCGAGGGCACGCGCCGCCGGCAGGAGCGCAACTGCCTCCAAGACGGCGAGGCCTGCCCGGGCCTGCTGGACTTTGGCGACGACCTCTCGGCCTCGACCCAGCGCGTGGCGCTGTACGCCCAGGACGAGTGGAGCGTGGGCAAGCAATGGTCCTTCTACGCCGGCCTGCGCGGCGAGACGATTGCCACGCGCAGCTCGGCGGCCAACTACGCGGTCAGCCACCGGGCCAGCGTCTGGACACCGCTGCTGCACGGGGTCTGGAAGTTCAACGAAAAGAGCCGCGACCAGATCCGCGCCAGCCTCACGCGCAGCTACCGCAGCCCCAATTTGCAGGACCTGATCGCCCGGCCCAGCATCAATTCCTTCTACCCCTGCCCGAGCGGCAAGTCCTGCGGCGCCAACGAAGTGGACCATCCCGACCGGGCCGGCAACCCCCTGCTGCGCCCCGAGCTGGCCACCGGCATCGACATCGCCTACGAGAACTACCTGAGCAAGGGCGGCATCCTCAGCGCCAGCTTCTTCGCCCGCCGCATCACCGACCTGATGCGCAATGTCACCACCTTGGAGACCGTGTCCTGGGCCTCGGTGCCGCGCTGGGTGACCCGGCCGACCAATATCGGCCGGGCACTGACCATGGGCGTGGAACTGGAAGCCAAGTTCCGGCTCGATGAGTTCATCGAGGACGCCTGGCCGGTCAATCTGCGCAGCAACCTGAGCCTGTTCAGCTCGCGCGTGGACGGCATCCCCGGCCCCAACAACCGCCTCGACCCGCAGCCGCGCGCCACCGCCAACCTGGGCGCCGACTACAAGCTGCGCAGCCTGCCGCTGAGCCTGGGCGCCGGCCTGAACTGGACGCCGGCCAACACCGTGCAGCAGAACCTGCTGACCGAAGCGCGCAGCAGCCGCAAGGTGGTGCTGGACGCGTTTGCGCTCTGGAACTTCGACCGCGACACCCAGCTGCGCCTGTCGGCCAGCAATCTGGCACCGCTGGACTACACCACCGGCAGCACCACCACCACCGACACCCGCCAGGTCGTCAGTGAGGGCGGCGGGCGGAGTTACACGGTCTGGCAGCTGCGCCTGGAAATGAAAATCTGATCGGTCAAGACTTCGGGTTGAAGCCCCGCCCGCGTTCTCGGCTAGCATGGTCCCGCTTCTTCAGCGGGAGGGTGCTGTCCTTGAGTGAACGCATGAGCCATCTGGTGGTTTGGGTCGGCCTGGGCGTGGCGCGACTGACGCGGTTGACGCGCTTCCCGGTTTGGGTGCTTGGGGTCTTCTGGGGCCTGGCCGCCGCTGTTTCCTGCGCCCATGCAGCGCCGGTTTCGCCTCAGCCGGCCGCCACGGCGGCCAGCGCCATGATCCAACTCAGCGAGGAGGAGCGGGCCTGGATCGACCAGCACCGCCATCGCTCCCTGAGCGTGGGCTTCGATCCCTTCGCCGGCATGGACAGCTTCGAGTTCCGCGGCCAGCGCATGGGCCTGCTGCCGGCGCTGCTCAAGGACATGCAGAGCCAGCTGGGCCTGCGCCTGGTGCCGGCCGATGTGAAGGGCTGGGACGATGCCTACAGCCGCTTCTTGCGCGGCGAGATCGATGTGCTCTACGGCGCCAACCCCACGCCCGAGCGCGAGAAGATCATGCGCTTCACCCAGGCGGCGCAGCGCTACCCCTACGTCGTGTTCGCGCGCAAGGAATCGAGCGTGCAGACCCTGGGTGATCTGGACGGCAAGACGGTGGGTTTCCTCTCGGCCGACTTTGTGATCGAGCAACTGCCCAAGGAGTTTCCCAATATCAAGTTCCAGGTCGCCAGCTTTGACGACCAGGCCGCTGGCCTGCGTGCGCTCAGCGAAGGCCTGGTCGATGGCTTCGTCACCTCGGGTGGCGGCGTCGAATACGAGTTTCTGCACCAGTTCCCCGGCCTGACCCTGGTGGCCGAGCTCAAGTCCATCACCTCGGACATGACCTTCGCCGTGGCCAAGGAGCGGGTGCTGCTGAGCCAGATCATCGATCGCTACATCGCCCAGCGCCCGCAGCAGATTCGCGCCCTGGCCCAGGAGGCCGCGCGCAGCTACAACCGCAAGGTGCTGCGCCTGAGTCCGGCCGAGCTGAAATGGCTGGATGAGCGCGGCGAGGCCGTGGTCGGCGTGGCCGAGGACTACCTGCCCTTCGACCATTTCGACAAGGGCCAGTACAAAGGCATTGCCGGCGCCACCTTGCAGCGCATCAGCGACATCATCGGCATCCGCTTCAAGGTGGTGGGTGCGCCGTTTGCGCAGCTGATGGATCAGGCGCGCAGTGGCCGCGTCGATGTGCTGAACATGGCCAAGACCGACGACCGCCTGGCCGATTTCATCTTTCCGCGCGCCATCAGCAATGAGCGCGACATCATCGTCGGCCTCAAGAGCAGCCCGCCGGTGCAGGATGTCTATGGCCTGGACGGCCTGCGCGTGGCCGTGATCGAGGGCTTCTGGCACGAGGAGTACCTGCGCAAGAACCTCAAGAACCCGCAGATCGTGACCACGGCCAGCATCATCGAATCGCTGCAGCTGGTGCGCGACGGCAAGGTGGCCTATCTGATCGAGAACCCGACCGTGGCCGAGTTCTACATCAATGGCCTGGGCTATGGCGATGTGGTCAAGCGTGGCATCACCTCCAAGGATTCCTTCATCTACTTCGGCGTCAGCCGCCGCCAGCCCGAGCTGGCCGGCATCATGGACAAGGTCATCCCCCTGATCCAGTTCGAGGAGATGAAGTACCTGGGCATCCAGTCTGTGCCCTCGCTGCGCAACGAGGCCAACAGCCGCCTCTTGATGCTGCTGGCTCTGCTGGGTGCGGTGCTGCTCCTGATCCTGGTGCTGACCGTGCGCACGGTGCGCAAGCTGATCGAGCAACGCGCCAAGACCCAGTTCCTGCACGAGCGCGAGCACCTGCTCTACACCGACAGCCTGACGGGTTTTCACAACCGCAACTACTTCAGCCACCGGCCCGACCATGGCGAGCCGGCCCAGGCGGCAGACTTCCCGCAGGCCGTGGTGGTGGCGGACATGAACAACCTCAAGCATGTCAACGATGCCCACGGCCATGCGGCCGGCGATGCGCTGATTCAGCTCTTTGCCGAAACCGTGCGCGCCCAGTGGCCCGAGGCCGATGCCTACCGCATCGGCGGCGACGAGTTCTTGTTCCTGCTGCCGCACCGCCGTGAGTCGGCCCTGCTGGCCGAGCTGGAGGCGCTGAAAACGCGCTGCCAGAACAACCGCCGCGAGCTGGCGCCGGGCTTCTGGGTCAGCCCCAGCGCGGCCCTGGGTCATGCCATGCGCGAGTCGCCCGAGCAGTCGCTCCATGCCTGCATCGCCCAGGCGGATGCCCGCATGTACGAGGTCAAGGCCGGCATGAAGAAACGCCGCAGCGACCATCTGCCGCCGGGCAGCCTGGCTGAGGGTGTGTGATCCCTTGTGTGATCAGGCGTCGCGGTGACCGAGCAGGCGCGCCGGCAGAAAGAGCAGGGCGCGCAGCAGGGCAAAGACGGCCTCGACGCTGATGCCGATCAGGCGGAAGGGCAGGCTGATCAGCCAGACCAGGGGCCAGAGCAGCAAGGCCATCAAGGCCAGGGGCCAGCAGATCACGAGCAGGATCAACCAGAGCAGCAGTTTCATGCGGTCGGCCTCAGTGGGGTCGGGGCTGACTGTAGCCAGCACCGGGCCGCTCCGGCTGCAGCCAGGCGATGGGCCGCACACCGCGTGGCATCGGCTGCATCCCGGCGCGACCGTCCGCAGGCAGAATGCGCGGCGACGCGAGCCAGCGAGCAGAGGGTGTGCACCCTCTTCGGCACGCGCAGGAGCCTTGTGCATGGATCACGAACTGTCTTCTCCGCCCGTCATCTTGGACACCTTGCCTGAGCTGGGCCGCTACTGGCGGTTCAAGTACGCGCTCATGCTGGCCATCCCGGGTGGCGCCTTGTTGCTGCTGCATCTGCTGCTGAGCTTGCGCCGCAACGCAGTCGACCGCCCGGTGCTGCTCGGCATCGGGCTTGCCGTGCTGGCGCTGGGTGCCTTGCTGGGCTGGTGGTATGGCGCACGCCGCCACGCCCTGTACCGGGCCGAGTTGCGCGAGCAGGAGGGCGTGGTGCTCTACGACGGGGTCTGGTGGCGCAGCGAGGTCTGGGTGCCGATGGCGCGCTTGCAGCATCTCGATGTCAGCCAGGGGCCGCTGGACCGGCGCTGGGCCATGGCCTCGCTGAGCCTGCACACGGCCGGCACGCATGACCACCACACCCAGATTGACGGCCTGCCCCAGGCCCTGGCCCACCGCCTGCGCGAGCGCCTGCTGCCGCGCCATCGGGGTGAGCATGAGTGAGGCCGGCCACAGCGCGCCGGGCGAGCCTGGGGCGGCCGTGCAGCGCCGCCTGCATCCCCTGTCCTGGCTGTTTGCGGTCGGCGGGGTCGCGCGCCAGCTGTTGCTGCCCATCCTGGCTTATCTGCTGCTGGGGCAGCGCGATTCGGAGTGGTCGGTCTGGTTGATCGGTCCCTTGGGCCTGTATGCCTTGTGGGCGGTCTTGCACACCCGTAGCTTCAGCTACCAGGTCTTGGGCAGCGAGCTGCTGGTGCGCGAAGGCTTGCTGGATCGGACCCAGCGCCACATCCCGTTTGCGCGCATCCACAACATCAGCCAGCAGAGCCAGTTTTTTCACCGATTGCTGGGCGTGACCGTGCTGCGCCTGGATTCAGCCGCGGGCGGCAAGCCCGAGGCGGTGATGGCCGTGCTGAGTCTGGCCGAGGCGGCCCGCCTGGAGGCCGTTCTGCGTGGCCAGCGTGCCGAGGTCAGCGACGAAGCCGCGCCAGCGATGCCGATCCAGGCCAGCCAGTCCGCATCGGTCGGTGCGGACTCGCCCCGCGTCTTGCTGACCCTGCCCTTGCGCGAGATCGTGTTGCTGGGCCTGAGTTCCAACGGCGGCATGTTGCTGGTGGGCGCCTTTTTTGGCGCCGTCATGCCCAATGATCAGGCGCGCCGTCTGCTCGGCCAGTGGCTGGGGGCGCCTGCGCGCGCGTTGGGGCGGTTGTTCATCGACGATATGAAAGACCACCGCTGGCTGCATCTCCTGATGCTGGGCCTCAGTGCCGTGCTGATGGTGCTGCTGCTGATGCGCCTGCTCTCGGTGGTCTTGGCGGTGCTGAGGTATCACGGCTTCCGCCTCGAGCTGCAGGGCGAGCGCCTGCTGGCCTCGCATGGCCTCAGCACCCGGGTGCGCGCGGGCGCGCGTCTGCCTCGGTTGCAGCGCTGGGAGCTCAGTGCCAGCTGGCTGCAGCGCCGGCTGGGCCGATGCCGTTTGGCGGTGTCGGTGGCGGGCGATACCGCCCATCAAGAGAGTGAAGGGCTGGGGCCAGTCGGCCAGTTCAGCGAAATGGCGCCTCTGGCGACGCCGGCGCAAGCCCAGGCGCTCTTGCATCTGTGCCTGCCAGGCCTGAGCTGGTCTGCGCTGCCGTGGCAGCGCCTGGGGCGGCCCAGCTTGCGCCGTCTGCTCTACGGGCAATGGCGACTGGGTCTGCCGCTTGGCCTGGTGCTGCTGCTGGCCGCCGGCCTGTGGCGGGACTGGGCGCTGCCCTGGTGGGGGATTGCCGCGGTCGCCGCCATGCTCCTGACGGCCGGGTGGCTGTACGCACGCGCCTGGGTTGCGTTTTCGGCCTATGCGCTGACCGACGATGTTCTGGTCTTCCGCAGCGGTGTGTTCACGCAGCGCTGGGTGATCGTGGCCGCTTCGCGTGTGCAGACCTTGCGCTTTTCCAGCAATGCGCTGGATCGCCGCCTGGGGCTGGTGCACTTGCAGCTCGACACCCAGGGCGGCTCGAAACTGCAGCGGGCGCTGGACATCCCCTGCCTGGAGCGTGCCCAGGCAGATGCTTTGCATCAGCGGCTCTGGCGCCGTGTCTGAGCGCTGCAGGCCCTCAGAATGCCTGTGACTCCAGGCTGCGGATGATGGAGGGCCACGAGGGGCGTTGTGCGGCGTCCTCGGCCAGGCAGGCATCACGCAAGGTCAGCAGGGCCCGCAGAGATTGGGGGCTCGCCTCCTCGCAACGCGCCAGCAATTCCTCCAGCAGGCAGCCAAAGGCGCGCACCTCGACGCGCGCCACCGCCTCCCGCTGCGCCGCGCTGGCCTCTGCCGGCAAGAAAGAGGCCGCCCCAAAGTCGCCGAGATAGGCCTGGCCCTGGCCGTCGTGCAGGATGTTGTGGGCATAAAAGTCGCCATGGCTGAGGCCGCGCGCCTGCAGCTGCGCCAGGGCCGAGGCCATGCCGCGGGCGATCCGCAGCAGAGCGCTCAGGCTGAAGCGGGTGTCCTCGGTGTAGACATCGCGGCTGCAGCTGGCCAGGCTGGGCGGGCCGGCCAGGCTCTGAAAGGCCGGGCTGATCAGATCGAGCGCCAGGCCTTGGGCATCGTTCGGGTGGGCGCTGAGCTTGGCGCGCAGCGGGATCAGATGCGGGTGGGCACCGGCCTGCAGGGCCGCGGCCATCTCGCTGGCGGGCAGGCCATCGCTGGTGACCTCGCCCTTGAAGACCTTGACGGCGACCGACTCGCCCGTATCGACCTGCCGCGCGCGGTGGATCACGCCGGACGCACCTTCGCCGAGCTGCGCCTCCAGCCGCAGCCGCGGCCAGGGCAGGGTGGGCAGGGGCGTGTGCGCCAACGCCGCTTGCTCCAACTCGCGGTTGAACGGGTTGCCGCCGAAGGCCAGCCAGCTCAGGCGTGGCAGCTGCAAAAGCAATTCGGGCAAGGCCTGCAATTCATTGGCCGAGACGCGGATCAGCTCCAGCGACCGGCAGTGCTGCAGCTCGGTCGGTAGCTCACGCAGCCGGTTGCCCGCCAGGGCCAGCTTCTGCAGCCGCGCGCAGCGGCCGATCTCGGCCGGCAGCGTCTCGATGCGGTTGTCGGTCAGGATCAACCAGCGCAGACGCGCGGGCAGGGCGGCGCCGCTGACGCGTTCGATGCGGTTGCTCTTGAAGCCCACCATTTCCAGTTCCGGGCAGCGGCCCAGCACCTCTGGCAGCTCGGTGAAGCGGTTGCTGGAGGCAAACACGATGCGCAGCCGTGGCAGCTCGGCGAGCCAGTCGGGCAGCTGGCTCAGTGCGTTGCTGGAAACATCGAGCACCTCCAGGCTGGCGGCCAAACGCTGAATCTCAGCGGGTAGCTCCTGCAGCCCGCAGCCACGCAGGTCGAGGTGGCTGCAGCCTTGCAGACCGCCCTGGCGCAGGGTGTCCAGTCTTTGCAGCGATGCGGTGTTCGAGCTCATGGGTGGTGGATCCGAGGGCGGAAAGCGTGGCGTGGCCGGTTGGCAGGGCAAGAAAAAACCCCCAGCATCTTGCGATGGTGGGGGTTTTGAATTTGGCTCCTCGACCTGGGCTCGAACCAGGGACCTACGGATTAACAGTCCGGCGCTCTACCGACTGAGCTATCGAGGAATTGTCTTTTCGGTACTTCTAATTTTTGTGTTGCAGCAGGCAATCCGAACCGCTGCAACGCTGAATTTCTGGCTCCTCGACCTGGGCTCGAACCAGGGACCTACGGATTAACAGTCCGGCGCTCTACCGACTGAGCTATCGAGGAACAGAGCCTCGCATTATAGGATGAATTTTGAGAGGTTTACAAGTGGATTTCCAAACTTGTTCGGAAAGTTCTCGGCGCCAGGGGGTAGAGGTAGACATGGTCGAACTGGAAGGGCGACTCTTTCCAGGCGCGCTTGTTGGCGATGTTGTCCACGCCGACGCGCCAGATCAGCAGCTGGCGGCCCCAGCTCTGCTCGAAGTGCGCGCCGGCATTGAGACGGGTCCAGCCCGGGATGTTGAGGCTGTTGTCGCGCAGCACGGCGCGCGGGCCCTCAAACACCAGGCCAGCGTTCAGCTGCAGGCCAGCCAGCGCGGGCACATCTTGACGCACGTGCAGGCGCAGACTGTTCTCGGCCACGTTGACGGGCTTGAGGCCGTTGATGCCGGCCACGCTGCTGTCGGCACGGCGGGCCTTGAGCTTCATGGCGCTGGCCAGCAGGCCGCCGCCAGACCATTTCAAGTCGGCCTGGGCCTCCAGGCCCTGGTGGCGGGCGATGCCATCGGGGCGGCGCACGCAGCTGCCGGGCGTGCTGTCGCTGCAGTCACCGAAATCGTCCCAGACCGGGCGGTTGATCTGGAAGGCATTGATCGACCAGTCCACGGCCTTGCTGCCGGCCTTGAGGCCGATCTCGCTCTGGCGGCTCTTCAGCGCAGGCAGGGCGCGGCCTGCCGCGTCGCCGTAGCGCTTGCGGTTGGGCGTGACTTCGCTTTCCACACCTTCACCCCAGCTGGCATAGGCCATCAGCTGCGGGTTGATGGCATAGCTCAGGCCCAGCCAGGGCGTGCTCAGGCTCTGGCTGTAGTCGGTCGGGCGTGAGCCATTGGTGCGCACGCTGCTGCGGTTCAGCTGGGTGTGGCGCAGGCCGACCCAGGCTTGCAGCTCGGCGCTCAGCTGCACCGCGTCGCGCAGCGAGAACTCGCGGCTGCGTTCGTCACGCAAGGTGTTCTGGTCGGTCAGGCTGGGGTCGGCGGGGTTGACCGCGCTGCTGTCGATGCGGCCGGGGCCCACGCCGTTGTAGGCCTGGGCCTGAGCGCGGCTCTTGTAGTGGCTGATCAGGAAGCCGGTGCTCAGCTGGTGGCGCAGCGGGCCGGTGTCGAAGCGCCCGCTCAGGGTCAGGTCCAGGGCTTCGCTGTTGCGGCGCTCGTTCTCGCTGCGGAAGTCGAACATGTCGTAGCTGCCGTCGCTGCAGTAGCGGTCGTAGTTGCCTTCCTTGTCGCAGCCGTAGGCATAGGCCAGGCGGTCGTCGGTCTTGAGGCGCTGCACGGCCAGATGGGCTTGGGCGCTCCATTCGGCGCTCAGGCGCTGCTGCAGGCGCAGCGAGGCGTGCTGGTTGTCGAACTCGACGGGCAGGGTCCAAGTCTGGTTGTTCAGATTGGTGCGGGGATCAAAAGCCTTGGCGTCGGGCAGCTTGTTGCCCAAGAGGCTCATGCCCGGCTGGCTGGGCTGGCTGTGGCGGTTCAGTTCGAACTCGGCCTCGAGCAGGGTGCCCGGCTGCACGCGCCACTCGCCGGCCACGGCCAGCAGCTGGCGCGTGCCCGTGGCATCGCGCAGCTGCGGATGCAGGTCGGCCGCGGCTGCATTGACGCGCAGGCCGAACTCGCCGCTGCCGCCGAAGCGCTGGCTCCAGTCGATGGCCGCCTCAAACGTGCCGCGCTCGCTGAAGCCGCCGCTGAGGATGGTCTGTGCTTGCGCCGTCGGGCGCTTGACCACCAGGTTCACCAGGCCGCCGGGCGAGCTGGTGCCGGCCTGGATGCCGCTGCTGCCCTTGAGCACTTCGATGCTGCTCTTGTTGCCCAGGTCCAGCATGGTCTCGCCGTTGATGGGCAGGCCGTCGCGGCGGTAGTTGAAGCGGTTGTCCAGGTCGTAGCCGCGGATCTTCAGGTAGGAGATATAGCCGGCGGCGTTGTAGGCATCACCGACGCTGGCGTCCAGGGCGGTCAGGCCCGAGAGAGCCGAGATGCCGGCGTCCAGCAGACGCTCCTGGCTGAACAGGCTGATCTGCAGCGGCAGCTTGGCCACCGGGGTTTCGCCGAAGCCGCCCACCTGGGCCGGCATCTCAGCCGTGCGGCCGCTGACCGAGACGGCGGGCAGGCTTTGCGCCTGGGCCAGGCTGCTGCCGAGCAGCAGGGCCAGGGCGGATGAAACAAGGCTCGGGCGCAGGGCCAGGGCAGGGCGGGGCGAAAGGAATGTGGGCATCGGGAACTGCAGTGAAGTCAAGAACAACAACAGACGCTGCAGGGCGGCAAGCCAGGGCGCCGCGGCAGGCCGCAGCGCGGGTGCTGCGAGCCGACGGGCTGTGCCTCAGATGCTTCCCTGCGCGAGGATTAACTCGTGCCACAAAGATAAACATTTGTGGCCTGACGGCAAAAGCGCCGTCAATCAGGTTCAAAGGGACTTTCTCAGCCGGCCCGGTTTCCCTGGCCAGCACCCCTAGCGTGCCCGGCAACAAGTGCCGGGGCGGCCATTCTATGTGGTGGCCGTTTTCTCAGACATCCAACTGTGCGGCGCTGATGCCGAGCGCCTTGGCGATGCGCTCCAGCGAGGTCTTGCGCGGCTTGGGGCTGGCCTCCAACTGGGCATAAGCGCCCTGGGTGATTTCCAAGCGCTTGGCCACCGTTTCCTGAGTCAGCTGCAGGTGGGTGCGCCAGGCCTTGGCCGGGGTCATCCCTTGGTCAATGACCAGCTCCACCACGGCATGAGGGATGAGGTCGCCGGCCTGCTCGAAGCGGCGCACGAACTCAGCGTAGGGCACCACCACAAAGGCGGGGCTGCCATCCTCTCCGAGGATGGTCTGGAAGTTAATAGGTTTGTTCATCGCGCTTCCTTACTTCTTCAATGGTGACGATGCGGACGGTGCCGTCAAAGTCAAAAAGTACCCGGTAGTTGCCGACTCGCAGGCGGTAGCCATACTCATGGCCGGTCAGCTTCTTGACGTTGCGTGCCTGGGCCAGGTCGGTCAGCTCTGACTTGACGGCGGCCGTGATGCTCTGGGCGGCAGGGGCTGGCAGCTTGCGCAGTTGCTTGAATGCTTTGGGTTGCCAGTTGATTGTGTTCATGCCGCAAGTATAAGCAAATTATTAGGAATATCAAGATAAATCTAATAAATTGAGGCCCGAGAGTCGCGGACGCGATTTGACACACTTGGCTGCAACTCGTTGCAAAGTTTTGGAAAGATCCCGTGCAGACTTAGCGTTCGTGCTAACTCTCAAACGGAGCGCCAATGAACTCAGATGCGCGAGGTCAGCTTGTCTTTGCGGCGATAGTTGCCGGGGTGGTTGGGGTCTTTCTGCTGTCGAAGCAGATAGGTTGCCATTTCCCGACGCTCATGAAGTTTGTGGCTGCGGCGGCGGTCATTTTGACGCTGGCATTCCTCGCCTTCCGGGGTGGGTTGGACGCCTTGTTTTGTGCCCTGGTGGCATCGGTGATGCTGTGGGCGCTTGGCTTCCCGGTGATTGACAGCGTTGCTCTCAATGGCTCGGACCCGAACAACTTGGGCATGTTTGAAAAGGTGCCAGCGGTGGTGCCGTACATCAAGTATTCGGTCTTGGCCGCTCTGGTTGGGTTGACTGGTTGGCGCGCTCGTGAGTTGTGGGCCTACTGACTTGCCGCCTTGGTAAAAAAAAAGCCCAGCCGGGTGAGGGCTGGGCTGAGGCCGCTGCGCATGTTTCAGGAGGGAGCTGCAGCGGGATGGGAGGGTAGTGTAGTTCAGGCGTTAGGCTTAACTCGCCGCGCTCAGCGTGCGGCGGCTGCGGCGATGCGGCTGCGCAGCTCGTAGCCCATCAGTGGCCATAGCTCGTTTTTTGCGTTGGCGAAGGCCATGTCTTTGCCCAGTTCTTCGTCATCGTTTGCGGAAGATGCTGCGCAGCTCGGTCGGCCGGCCACGGCGAAGCCGTTGCGGGTGGTGATGACGGCCCAGCGCAGCACCTGGCCGGACTTGGAAACGTGCTTGACGTATTCCACATCGGCGATGTTGTCCATGAGTTCATCGGGTGTGACTCGCGGGGCGTTGAGGCTCTTGGCCTGGATGGCTTGTTCAATCTGAGCGTCGTTCATTCGTGGTCTCTGGGTTGTGCTGCCATTGGAGGCCGTGGCAGCGAGCGGCGTTGATTGCAAATGCTTGATGGGGTGGCGTCGGGTGTGGCCGGGCCAGTGAAAGGTTGCGAAGCCGTCGCGGCGGCCCGGTTCGTAATTGCTGGTGATGACGGTGCGGGCTGCTGGCCAGGGCGAGGCTCGGCGCATCGCAAGCTGCACAGTTGGGCTGTCGTCGTCTTCGTTCATGGCTCCTCGCACAGCCAGTGCCTGGCTCGGGCCTCGGCCGTCTCCTGCACGATCTTGATTTCGGCGGCGTGGTCGGCATCGAGTGCGTAGGGCAGCATCTGCTCCAGCACGATATTGGCGGCCCGAGTTGCGATGGCTGCGGCGATGGCCAAGGTCTTGCTGGTGGCCATCTGCTCGGGGCGGTGCCAGGGGTAGTGCTGCAGCTCCTTGTGTTTGTTCGGGTTGTTGGGGTGCCACTCGTCCACGGCCCGGCCGATCTGCAGGAACCAGCCGCAGGTCCAGCCCTTCTGTGGGCTCCATGAGGGGATCAGGCGCAACACCGAAATGGGGTGGCCCCACTCGTCGCGGCGCGTGCCGGTCCAGGCGGTGACGGTGCTGATGGCCAGGCCCTGGGTTTCGGGGAAAAGGTCGAGATTGGTCACGCTGCCTCCTTCAGTGCGGTGATGACATCGGCGGCCAGCGGTGGGCAGACGGCATTGCCGATCAGGTGCCAGGCCGTGGCCTCGTTGGCGGGTAGCTGGGTTGTGGTGGGGAAGCCCATCAGCTCGCGGCCCTCGCTGGCCAGCACCATGCGCATGCGGTCGCCGTTGATGACAGCCCAGCGAGCGCGGGTGGTGAGGGTGCCGATGGGGCGCTGCAGGCTGCGGCCGGTTTCGCCTGAGCCGCTGCCGTAGTACGGGGCCAGGAATTGCTCGCCAAAGCGGGCGCGGCCTGCGGCGATGCGGGCGAGGGTGCGCGGGCTGCGGCCGGGGCGCTCGATGGGGCTCCAGCGGCCGGCGTTCATGTCGATGCAATCGACGGCGCTGCGCGGTGCGCGGGCCTTCAGTTGCAGCTCGATGGGGTGTTTGCTGCGGGTGGCCACAATGATGAGGCGGCGGCGGTTTTGGGGTACGCCATGGTCGGCGGCATCCAGCACCATGGGGGCGAGGGCGTAGCCCAGGGCATGCATGGCCGCGCACCATGCGCGATAGAGCTGCCAGCTGGCGAACTCGGGCACGTTCTCAACGATAGCGGCTTGTGGGCGGTGGACTTCGGCGCAAGTCACCACGGCCCAGGCTGTCGAGCGCTGGCCATCGTGGTGCGGACGCTCGGCGCCGCGCGCCAAGCTGTGGCCCTGGCATGCGGGGCTGGCCAGCAGGATGTCATGTGCTGGCGCGTCGTGAAAGTTGGCCTGCTGCAGGTCTTGGCAGGCGTGGGTGGTGTCTGGGTGGTTGGCTGCGTGCCATCGCACGGCCGTGGGCCAGTGGTTGGCGGCCCAGGCGACAAAGGCGCCTGCCATCGTGGCGCCGGTCGAGAAGCCGCCGAGGCCGGCAAACATGTCGATGGCGATCATGCTTGCCATCCTGCTGCGGCCATGTGGTTAGCGTTCGGTCCGCAGGGGCCATCGGATGCCCGGGCCTCATTGACGGGCAGCTGGCCGCTGGCTCGGGTGGCGCTTGCGTGGCCGCAATGGCGCTCTACTTGGCCAGCCTGCACATGTATGCAGAGGTCGCAAGCGCGGTAGGTTTCGATGCGCATCCAGAGCGGTGCCTTGCTCTGGTGAGGGTGGCTGTTGAGTCGCATCAGGCCTCCAGCTCTGGGAAGTCCGCCCAGGCGATAACCCGGTCAAACGAGTTGTATTGATTCAATGTCATGCCGGTGCAATCAATCCAGCGCTCGCCATCCCAGGCGCCGAGGGTGCTGCCGCCTGCTTCAAAAAACACGATCACATCGGTGTCGGCGTCGGGCAGCTCGGGCAGGTCGTAGACCTTGAGTTCAAGCGTCCGCATGGGGTGCGCCCTCCGGGGTCAAGGTCTTGGCGAACTGGCGGGCCATGTCGCTGGCTGTGCGGCCTCGCCAGCCATCAGCTGGCTGTGCATCAGCCCACATGGCGAAGCGATCCATGGTTTCGGCGGCCTGCTTCCCTTGCTCGTTGAGGTGCAAATGGAAAGGGTGGTGGCTGCCCTGGTGGTGCCACAGCTCCGGTGCTGTGTTGGCCAGAAAGCGGCGGATGATTTCTCGGCCGATGCGCTCGGCCAGTTGCCCAGGCTCTGAGTTGGCAAAGCCGTCCATGGGGTTGGCTTGGGCGACATGCCAGAGCTGCGCCAGATAGGTGTCCGTGTAGCTCTGCAGGCTGTCGGTATCGACGGTGATGGTGATGGTGGCTTGCATGGCGCGCGGTCCTCATCCGTTCAGCGGGATGGGCTTGCTCAGCTCGCGCAGCCAGCCCTTGCCTGCCCACATGTTCTGCAGGGCCGTGTTGGCCACGGCCTTGGCCTCGCGGGCCACCTCGGGGCCGCTGGCCACGATCTGGCCATCCTCGGTGATGATGGCCAGCCGGGCCGGCCGGCCGTTCACGGTGACGGTGAGGCCCTCATGGGCCACCGCGCTGATGATGGCGCCAGGGATGGTGCCGGTCGGTGTGGTTCCGATCATGTCGGTGCTCCTACGGTTTTGCTCAGGCGCTGTAGCGGGGCAGGAAGCAGTCGGTGAGCTTCCCGGTGCGGCGGTCGATGTGCCGGCTGATGCCAAAGACATCGTGTGCAAAGCTGAAGTCCTCGGCTGCTTCCAGCAGCTCGCGCAACTTGAGCGGGCAGCCGTTTGCATGGCATGCGGTGATGTCCATGTGAAGGCTCATTCGGTCCAGCTCGGTGCCGTGGCAGTTCGCCAACGCAACTGCGCGGTCCACGATTTGCCGGATGGTTTGCGTGTCCTCGCGGGGGATTTCAAAGCTGATGGCTTGCGGTGTGCTCATGGTTGGCTCCAGTTGCCCAGGTCAGGAGTTCAGGCGGTCAGGTCTTGCCAGATCGCGTCCAGCTCCTCGGCGGCCGACTCGGCCAGGCCGTGCAGCGCGAGGCTGCGGCTGGCGGCCAAGCGAGCCTCGGGGGTGGTGTCGGCGCGCAGCTCGGCTTGCAGCTGGCGGGCGTCGATGTCGAGCGCCTGGCTCAGCGTCAGGCCTGCAGAAGCCAAGCGGCTGAAGGCCTCGCTGTCGCTGATGTGGCAATTGCTCAGGCGGGCGCGGCCGGTGTCCTGCAGGTAGGCGAGCAGCGGGCCGAAAGCGGTCTGCAGCGTGTCGGTGGCGTCCATGCCGTTGCAGATCACATGCACCCGGCTGCCCTCCACGCCGATGGCGGCCAGGGCTTCGATGGTGGCGATGCAGTCGCGGGTCTGCTTGGCGCCCGGCATGACGGGCACGGCGAACAGGTCAAACTGCTGGTGCGAGCGGCGCGTTTGCGTCATGCGCTGCAGGAAGTCTTCCACGTTGCTGGCGCCCACATCCACGATCACGCCGCCCTCGCTCAGGGCCAGGGCGTCGAGCAGCTCGGCGAACTGCTTGCCGCGCAGGGTTAGTGCTTCTTGGCCGTCCGCGTTGATGCTCTCGATGCTGAGCAGTGCGGCCTTGGGCATGTGGCGTGCGAACAGGTTGCGGGCCAGGGTGGTCTTGCCGGCGTTGCCGCTGTAGCTGATGAGGGCGATGGTGTTGAGGTTGCTCATGGTCTTGGCGTGAGTGGTGGTCAGGATTTGCGGGGTGGGGAGGTCTGCAGCAGCTGCGTGGCCGTGGGGCTGAGCGTCTGCTGCAGGTATCGGTCGCCGACGGCTTGTGCGCGTGCCTTGAGGGTTAGCGGCTCGGCGGGCGCGGGTGGGGGCGCGGCGTTGCGGTTCGTCAATGGGTTGCATGTGGTTTGCTTAGCGGTTGCTTCGGGTTGCGGGCGGTTGCCTTGCGTGGCCGCAGGTTGCACGGCGTTGCAAAAAAATTTACTGATGGCTTGGCGCGAGACGCTCAGGCCCTGGGTCTTCAGCCATGCGCGCATCTGCTCTTGCGTGTAGCCCAGGCTGCGCAGCTGGTGCAGGGCTTGGCTGTGGGCCTTGAGGCCGCGTGCCTCGGGCTGGTTCTCGCGCAGCCACTGGTCCAGGTCCATTCAGGCTCCGTGCCGGGCGCCGAGGGCTGCGGCCACCCAGCTGCGCGGCTGCTGGCCTGGGCCGTAGATGCCTGGGCGGGCGCGGCTGAAGCCTGGGCTTTCGCTGCTCAGTTCGGGCTGTGCTGCTGCGGGTGTGTGGCGCTGCACCGTCACATGCGCGGGGATGTGCATCGGCCCTGGCAGGTAGGCGGGTCCGCGCGCCGTGATGCGCACCGGGGCCAGCGTGCCGGTCTGGTGCACGATCTGCTCGGCGCCAGGGCGGCCGGGCTGGCGCGCCTTTCGGGGCTTGGTGGCCGGCTTGGCCTTGGTGGTGCGAATGCGCTTGGGGCGCTGCCGCTCGCGGTCGCGCTGGTAGGCGGCGCGCTTGGCTTTCAGCTCGGCGCGGCGGGCCGTCTGCAGGCGTTCGTGTGCGGCCTCGCAGGCGGCGGCGGTGGCGTGGTACAGGTCGGCTTTCATGTAGCGGTGGCGGAAGGCCTGACCAGCGCCGAGCAGGCGGGTCAGGGCGTCAAACACGCGGCGCCAGCTCTGGCCGGTGGCCTCGCTGAGCTGCACGACAGTGCGGCCCTCGCTGTCGGCTGCCTGCAGCATCTCGTGCAGCTCGGCTTGCAGGTCTGCCGGTGCGCTGGCCGGGCGCTGCAGGCCCAGAGCGCGGGCCTTCACGCCGATGCAGTCAGGGTTGCGGTTCAGTGCGGCGGCCAGTTGGGCGCGCGTCGATGTGGGGTACTCGGCGCGCAGTTGCGTCAGCTCGGCCTCGGTCCAGGGGCGATAGTTCGTCATGGCCCTTGCTCCTTCTGGTGGTTTGGTCAGTCTTGCGGGTGGGTGTGGTCGATGTAGCGGCGCGGCGCACGGGCGGCGCGCAGGCGGCTCTGGCCTCGGGCGGTGCGGGCTGCGAGCGCCTGGTGCTCGGCCTCGTTGCGCATGGCGGGGCCAAAGCTCGCGCTGTGGCGGCGGCCGTCGCCGAGCAGGCGGCGCAGCTCCAGCTCAGGCTCGGTTCCGCAGACGGCCCCAAGCAGGGTGGCGGCGATGTCTTCGCTGGCCACGCGCATATACGTGGCATCGGGCACGCTGATCTGATCGCGGCAGATGCGCAGATGGTCGCGGGCGCGCTCCAGCACCAGCTGCGCCAGTGCGTTGGCCACGGCCACGCTGATGGGACGGGCCTTCATGCTTGGCCTCCCTTCTTGGCGCGCAGAGTGGCTGCGGGCGTAGTGGGCGGCGCTAACATCGTGCGCCCAATTTCACTGTTAGAGGTGTTGACTTGACTACTGTTTTGAATCGATGGTTGGCCGGCGTCGGCATGAGCGCCGAGCTGAATGACGATGAGGCGATCCGTGCAATCCCGAATGAGCGTCGTATCGACGAATCGCTGTTCGATGAGCCTGCTCTTGCCGTGGGTGGGCCTGCCGCCAAAGACCCCAAGCGTGCGGCTTTGCCTTGGGTCGGCGCCATCGTGGATCACGGCGCTGGCAGTCACTGCCTGCTGTTCATTCGATTCAGCGGGCTTGAGAAGCCGGAAGACAACGGCTATTTGCTGTATGCGTTTTGCAAGCGCCGAATGAGTGCGGAGCAGATAGGCGCGGAGCTTCGTGTGTTGATGGGTGGCCTGGGTATCGACAGCAGCAAGGCGCGCAACGTCGCCGGGGCCAGCTTGCACTGAGGGGCGGCTCATTGCTGGGCCTCCAGCTCGGCGATGGCCCGGCTCACGTTCTCGATGTCCGTGGTCAGCTGCACTTCCAGGCGGCGGTCGGCCAGCAGGCGTGCGTCGAGCGTGGGGGTCAGCAGCCACTGGTTGCGGTGCGCGGCGATCACCACGCGGTCCAGGGCCATGCCGGCTTGCAGCTGGGCCAGCTGTTCGCTCAGGTCGGTGAGGTGGGACCGCAGGATGCGGAGTTCGTACCAGCGGAAGAGGCGGCTCAGGTGGCCGAAGGGGTTGAGCTGGCGAGGTGAAAGGTTGATCTGCATGGCCGTCTCCGATGAATGACGGCGCAAGCATATGTCAGCAAAACTAGTATTGCAAGGAAATCTGATATTTGTGGGTAAAAAAAAGCCCAGGGCTTGCCTGGGCGCTTGTGTGAGTGGCTGTGACTACGTGGTGCAAAGCACTTTCCATGCAGCGACGAATGTCAGCTCGGGTGGTGCTCGGAAGGGGGGTAGTTGGGCGCCTGACTTGCGTTGGGCGACATGGTGCTCAAGTAAGGCGACCTCTCTGGAGAGCGCCTCGTTAATAACGCTTCCTCTCAAAATCAACGGCAAGGCGTCCAAATTGATGTCGTCCGTAGTGTCGCCCTCCATTGTCGCCAGCCCCTCGCGCGATCCTATGAAGCGCTTGTAGCCTCCATATGCTCCGTATCCGTTCTTCGAGTTGACTTCGCCGCACACGAAGTTGCCGCGAAGAGTTTCATTTCTGAACTTGGCGGAATCTGGGTCTTTCAAAGAGTCGAGTAGCGCACGCTTGTGCGGGGCGTAAGTGACGCGGCTTTGATACACCTCTGCGATGCGCTCGCGATTGAGGATGGCGACTGCGGTTCCCAATGCCAGAGAGGCTATCGTCGCAATCGCGATTGCACGGGTTCGCCCTGAGTCGCTGTTCCTCATGCTTTGCTTCGCCTGCTCCGCGGGGCTGGGTGGCCGCCAATGACGATGGTGCAGCGACTCGGCCGATTGATTGTGATCCCTGCTGGCGCTCTTGGTGCGGCGTGCTCTTTTTGGATTGCGGGGCTGGGGGCGCACACTTTCTTGACAAAGGCAGCGGCGGCCTCTTGGGATTGTGAAATTTTTGCTTTCATTTCGTTACAAGCTCCTACCTGAGCGGGCGAGTGTAACGAAAGCAGGCTAGGGCTCAGGCCATCGGATGGCGGACCCAGAGGGCGGCCACGATCAGGGCCAGGGCGATGGCCATCCCGATCTTGGCGGGCGAGGCCCAGCGGTCAAAGCCGCACCACATGCAGCGCTCGGTCTTGACCCAGGTGGCGTGCCCGCATTGCCGGCACACCCGGCCCGCGCCCTCGGCCGGGATGGTGGGGGTAGAGCCCAGATAGATGTCGCACTCCATCGGGTCATTGATCTCGATTTTCTGGGGTTGCGGCGTGTTCATGTGCGTGCGGTGCGTGGCTTGGATCGGGTGGCTTGTGGGGTTTCGTTGCCGTGCGAGGCACTGACCAGGCTGTCGAAGTGCTGCTCCAGCGCTTTGACAAACTGGGTGTGGTGGTCGGTGCGCAGCTGCATGTCCACGGCGGCAGCCAGCGAGCGGGCGGTGTGGCGCCAGTCAATCGGCGGGGGCAGGCCTGCGGCCTCGCAGATGAAGGCGTCGATTCGGTCCAGGGTGGCTTGCGGGAGCTGGGCCAGTCGCTCAGGCGTCGTGGATTGCAGAGGCCAGGGCGTTCGCGGCGCGGGCGAATCTTCCTCTTGGCTGTGGCCGAGTAGCTCTGGCACGGTGGTCTGAAGTGCCTCGGCTACGTACTGCAGGCGCTTATGTTTAGGGGCTGTCGCTCCTGACTCCCACTGCTGAACGGTGGTGTACCCAAGGGGTTGAGATAGTCCTTCCAGCGCGCTAACCGCTTGAGCGAGTTGCGTCTGTGACAGGCCTAGAGCTAGGCGGCGCTTCTTAATCTGGGCGTTTATTGACATACCAGTCAGTTTTCCGCGTGCCGAGATTGGCGCAATGCAAGACTCGCTGAGATATCAGAAAAACTGGCATACTGGCGACATGAAAAACATCCCAGCTACTGCCGCGGCCGCAGCGAGGTCCGCCATCACTGCACTTGGAGGGCCGAGCGCGGCCGCCCGGGTGCTCAACGTTCCGGGTGCCCGGGCGCAGACCGTCCAGGCATGGCTGCGCACCCGCGTGCCTGAAAACTGGTGTCTGCTTATTGAGCAGGAAACGCGCAAGGCTGGGAAGCCTCATCTGTGCGAAGACATGCGGCCGGATGTGGCTTGGCATGTCCTGCGGGGTAACCCGTTGAACTGAATTCGTCAAGGGGGTGGGTGTGCGAAACATGGCCACATTGTCTGGCCGCGCATTTGCCCCGCTGTGTAAACAAGTTAGGGGGAGAACACATGTTCCCGAAGTTGATGACCACCAGCCAGGAAGAGTTCGCCTGGGCGCGGGTGATGGAGGCAGCGCGCCAGATGGCGGCCGGTTTTGCGGGTGGCGTGGACAAGCTCGGGCCGCTGCTGGGCAAGCGGCGCGGGGTGTTGCGCAATGAGCTGTCGCCCAAGCGGCCGGGCAGTTCTGCCAAGCTGGGGCTGGTGGATGCGCTGCGGGCGATGCGGCGCAGCGGGGATGTGCGCTTGATGCATGCGATCTGCCTGGAGTTTGGCCATATGGCCATCCCGTTGCCCGGCGAGGCGATCAACGCGGCCAGTGCGGCCACGGTGGTGGCCATGGCCAAGGAGTTTGGCGAGCTGGTGGCGGTTTACTCCGACGCCGTGCAAGACGGGCGTGTGACGAATGTGGAGCTGGCCAGCGTGGCCCAGGCCTGGGGCGAGCTGATGGTCGCTGGCCAGGGGCTCATCAACGAGGTGTCGGCAAAGAATGCGGCGCTGAATGCGCGGCAGGGGGTGGGGCTGTGATTCCGAAGAGCTATCAGCCTGCCGCATGGCGATGTGTTTTGCCGGTGGATCGTTCAGACGGCTCGATGGGTCTGGCCTTCGACATGCCTGACGGAACTGTCGTTCGCATGCGCGTCAGCACCTATCACATGCAACGCATGATCGATGCGGCGCAGGCTTTCATCAGTGCGGCTCATGCGGCCGAGATGGGTGGGCCTGTCTCAATGGGTTGTGCCGTGCATCTCTTTCGCGCGGAAGGCGGCGAACTCGCGGCGGCCCTCGGAGTTGAGGTCATGGCCGCGCCTGGCGCAGAAGTCCCGGAAGGCGTCCAGATCCAGCGGCACTCTGACGACAAGGTGACCTTGCCTGCGGAGTTGGCGTTCGCCTTGCTCGGCGCTGAGCCGCCACTGGGAGTAGGTCGGCGGCAGGTTGTTGCCGTCAGCCATGGTGGCCTTGATTTGGGCGTAGTCCTCCAGGCTGTACCAAACCATGCCGACAAGTCGAATCGGGCTGCTGTTGAGTTCTTGCATGGGCGAGTTTCCGGCGAAGTTGACAAAGAGGCGTGAGCCTAACTGACTGGAAACACGCCATGCGTCCTCGTGGAAGTATTCGTAAGGCGGTGGCCGAGTATTTCTCGCCACCCGCCGCGGCGCAGGTTGAACCGGCCTCGTGGCGCGATCTGGCTGCCCGGCTGGAGGCGGCCGGCCTCATCAACACCCGGGCGCCGTCAGAGCTGGCCCTGGTGCGCAAGGCCGTGGAGAACATGAAGCAATCCGAAGAGATTGAGGCGGTGGGGGAGCAGCGCACGCGCTGGAGCCGCCGCCCGCTCAAGCTGTACGGCGCGCGCAAGTCGAAGCCGGCCGCAGAGGCTGGTGGCGATGGCGCGGCCGAGCTGGCCGCAGCCTTGGGGCGCTGGGCGCCTGGCCCGAGCGAGTAGGAGCGCGCCCGTGTCGCCGTAGCGCCTTCCCTTCTTCTCTCTTTCATTTTTGACCTTGTGCGTGGTCCGTTGCGGGCCTGCAGGGGGTCGGTTTGTCCTTTGATTCTTGGATGCATCAACGATGACGTATCAATCCACAGACGCCCGCTGGGCCGTCAAGCGAGCGGTGGCGCGGGCCACGCTCAACCCGATCACGCGCAAGCGGTTGACGCCGCCGCAAAAAGGCGTGCTGATGCAGCTGGGCGATATGGCGGATGAGGCCGGCTGCTGCTGGCCCGGGCTGGCGCGGCTGGCCGAGCGCACGGCGTTCTCTGAGCGCTGCGTGCGTGGCGCTCTGCGCGATCTGGAGGCCATGGGTGTGCTGCGCACGCGGCGCGGCGGCGGCCGTGGCCGCAGCAATGAGTATGAGCTGCAGGCCGGGGCTTTGCAGCTGGCTGTGGCTTGTGTGGAGCCGCCCAAAAAGCCGGAACCGCCTGCCGGTAAATGCCCAGACAAACCCGGCACAAACCCGGCAGCTGACGACACTAAACCCGGCACCAGCTGCCCCCGAATTACCAAGAAGGCCAGCACAAATACAAATACTCCCCCAACCCCCTCTCGGGGGCTGGACCCGGCCTCTGTGAGCGATTCTCAAGCCGGCTCAGGGGGTGGGGAGGGTGGCAGGCCGCTGCTGACCCTGGCCGATTGGCTGGCGCTGTGCAAGCGTCGTGAGGAGGTGGCCATTCCGGGCACTGACCCGGTGTTTGCCTACGCCGAGAGCGTGGGGCTGCCGCCCGATCTGGTGGCCCTGGCGTGGCAGCAGTTCAAGCGGCGGCGGCTGGGCTCGGGCAAGCGGCGCCGCGATTGGCGGCAGGCGTTCCGGGAGTCGGTGGAGTCCTGCGCCTATCGGCTCTGGCGCTTCACGGCCGAGGGCGGCGCGGTGTTGACCACCGAGGGGCTGCAGGCGCAGCGATTCTTTGAGGCGGCCGGGGAGGTTGCGGCGTGAGCGGTGGGAGCGAAGAAGGCCGACGCGGCGCAGCCATGGTGCCGCCGCACAGCGAGCAGATGGAGCAATCGCTGCTGGGTGCGCTGCTGGTCGGTGGCATGGCTGCCTGGGAGGCGGCAGAGCCTGCGCTGGCCGGGCGGGCGGTGTGGTACTACCCCGAGCATGCAGCGATCTACGCCACGATTCGCGGCCTGATTGCCCGGCGCCGGCCGGTCGATGTGGTGACCGTGTTCGATGCGGGCGGGCATGAGCTGGCCTACCTCAACGACTTGGCGCAGTGCGTGCCAGCCACGGGCAGCGCGGGCTACTACGCCACGCGGCTGGCAGAGCTGTGGTCCCGCCGCGAGCTGTTGCGCGTAGCGGCCGAGCTGCATGCGGCGGCCATGGCCGAGGCCCTGGGCGATCAGGTCGATGATGTGGCGGCCATTGTGGGCCGCACCACGGGCGAGCTGCTGCGCCTGGCCGAGCGGCGCGAGCAGCGCGGGCCGGTGCCGGTGCGCGATGCGATGGAAGACCTGATGCAGCACATGGAGGACTTGGTGGAGGGCCGGGTGTCGATGGTCGAGACTGGCTTGCGCGATCTGGATGCGCAGCTGGGCGGGGGCATCCGTGGTGGGGACTTGATCGTGCTGGGGGCTCGGCCCAGCATGGGCAAGTCGGCCGAGGCCGGCACCATCGCTTTGCATGTGGCGCGGTCCTGGGGTGTGCTGTTGCTGACCCAGGAGGATTCGCTGGCTACTTGGTGCAGCCGCGCCGTGGCGAACCTCGCCCGGGTCAATCTGTCCGATCTGCGCAATCCGGTGCATGCCAAAGAGCCAGACAGGATGTGGTCGGGCCTGGCCGAGGCGGCCGATAGCCTGCAGGAGCGGGCGCTGCTGCTGGATGACCAAGCGGGCCTGACGCTGGGGGATGTTCGGCGCAAGGTGCAGCAGGCCAAGCGGGCATTGCTGCCGCGCCATGGCGAGCAGTGCCGGCCGCTCAAGCTGGTGGTGGTGGACTACCTGCAGCTGATGACGGGCGACAAGGAAAACCGAAACCAGCTGCTCGGTGAGATCAGCAACGGGCTCAAGCGGCTGGCCAAGGATGAGGATGTGACCGTGCTGCTGCTCTCGCAGCTCAGTCGAAAGGCCGATGAAATGCCGATGGGACAGCTGCCGCAGATGCACCATCTGCGAGACAGCGGCGACATTGAGGGGGCGGCCGATATCGTGATGCTGCTGCACCGGGAGGCCCAGCGGCGCAAGACGGGAGAAAACGCCCAGTGGGCGCAGCTGAACGTGGCCAAGAACAAGAACGGTGAGACGGGCGTGGTCAATCTCTACTTCGCTGGGGCCTACCAGCGGTTTGAGAACTGGGACGGGCCGGTGCCCAGCTTTGGGCCTGGGTCGGGTGCCGCCAAGAGCGGTGGTTATGGCGGTGGAGGGCTCAGCTGATGAAGAAGCTGGAAGACATGGAGCGGCGGCTGCTGAACTGGTCGCGCTGGAAGGCCGGGCCGGGTGTGGGTGGCTTGGGCTTTGCCTCGGTCAACATGATTGCGGCGCTGGCCGGGGTGTCCCGAGGGCCGCATGATGAGGTGCCCATTCCCACCATGGCGATTGAGGCCGAGGAAACAGACCGGGCCGTGCTGGCTCTGCCGTCTGAGCTGCGCCGCACGGTGGAGGTGGTCTACCTGGGGCGGGGCGGCATGCCAGAGCATGCGGCGGCTCTGGCCGTGCCCGTGGCCACCGTGCGGTCCAGGGTTTGCCGGGCGCACAAGGGCATCAGCAACTGGCTGGCCGACCTCGCCCAGGCTCGGCAGGACAAGCAGGCCGTGGGTGCCCGCCTGCAGTCGGTAGTTTTAGGGAATATCACAAAGCGCTAGAGTTCAGGCACCTTGGGGATTGGCGCGTTCAACGCTGATCCTCGGGGGCATGAGAGTAGGTGCAGAGAGGCGGTAACGCCCCGGTGAGCTTCGCGGCTTGCCGGGGCGTTTCCTTTTGTCCTTGGTGGATTGGGTGCGCTGTGAAGTTCACGTATGACCTGGACATGCGCGCCGTGCGGGCTGCGCTGGGCGAGTCTGACCGGCAGGTGCGCTTTGCTGGTGTACTGACCGCCACCAAGGTGGCGCAGGCCGTGAAGGCGGCGCAGGTCCAGGCGCTGCCTCAAGTGCTGGACCGGCCGACCGCCTACACCATGCGCTCGCTCTTCCTGCGCAAGGCAACACTGGCGCGGCCAGCTGCTGAAGTCTGGTTCAAGGACGATATGGCGGCCAGTCGCATGGCCACGCCTGCGGCGGTCTATCTGTCGCCTCAGGTGTCGGGCGGCGCTCGGCGGGTCAAGCGCTTTGAGAAGGCGCTGCAGATGGCGGGGCATATGCCGACCGGCTATCAGTGTGTGCCCGGGGCTGGTTGCAAGCGCGATGCTGCAGGCAACCCGAGCCGCGGGCAGATCATCCAGATACTGAGCCAGCTGCGCATCACGCTGACAGCTGGCCACACTCGCAACATGCCTGCCGATGCGCGCAAGCAGATCAGCGCGCAGCGCCGGGCGGGCGGCCGCTACTTCGTGGCCAAGGCCGGTGGCGGCCTGAGCCCTGGCATCTACATCCGCGAGTTCATCGGGCGGGGCATCCTGCCGGTGTTCTTGTTCAAACAGGCGGTGGCCTATCGGCCTCGCTACGACTTCACGGCCATTGCGAACCGAGCGGCGCTGGATGCGCTGCCGGATGCGCGCCGTGCAGCCATCGCTCAGGTCCGCGCCTCGGCCTATGCCCCGCGTTGAGCCCGGGCTGCTGCATTTTGGTGCAGTTTGGGTCCTTCCCGGGCTTTTGGCGATGTGGGGTCATTCGGGCCAGGTCGTAAATGCCTTCGGTGGCTTCTTAACTTGGTTGACGGTGGACGGTTGACGGTAGACGGATGGGCAAGCTCAGTTACTCCCAGCTCGGTGAGCTGCTCGGGATCAGCAAACAGGCGGTCGGAAAGGCCGTGAAAGCGGGCATGCCGGTGGACTCATACGAGGCCGCCGAGGCCTGGCGCAGTGCAAATCTCGATGTCAGCCGCACCAAGACCGGCCGCGTCGATGTGTCGGCGCGTCAGTCGGCGCCTGTCGATGGCCCAGGCGGCGCCGATGACGATGAGCCGCAGGCCACGGACGATGCCGCTTACAAAAAGGCGCGCACCGAGCGAGAACAGATCAGGCGCGACCGCGAGGCCCTGCAGCTGGAGCAAGAGCGCGGCCAGCTGGTGGACAAGCAAGAGGTGGCGCGGCTGCGCTACACGGAATTTCGCGCCTTGCGCGACAGCCTGGGCCACATCGGCGCCCGGACCAAGGACGCACTCAGCGTCGAGACAGATCCTCTGATGTGCGAGCAGATCGTGACCAATGAGCTGGAGCGGGTCCTGTCCATCTTTGCAGACCAAATCTTGACGCGTGGCGTCATGCAGGACCAAGACGATGACGGCGACGATGAGGAGGGCCAGGAAGCCCATTGATGACGTTCGCCGTCAGATCGCCGAGGCCCTGAGGCCCGATGCCAAGGTGCTGGTGGATCAGTGGGCCGAAGACAACCGCATCCTGCCGCCTGACACGCCCGAGCCCGGCCCGTTCCGCAACACCCGCACGCCCTACCTGATCGACATCCAGCGCACGATGTCGCCGGGCAGCTCGTTCCGCGAGGGATGGTGGCAGAAGCCCCACCAAGTGGGCGGCTCGGTGTCGGGCGAGAACATGATTGGCGCCTGGATATGTGCCGCTGCCGGCTCGCTGCTGGTGGTGTTCCCTACTCTGGACGATGGCAAGCAGTGGGAGCTGAGCCGGTTTGAGCCGATGCGGCTCAACACGAAAGAGCTGCGCAAGCGCATCCGCTCGGCGGATGAGAAGGGCGCCAACAACACCAAACTGCGCAAGCGCTTCCCAGGCGGCGTCATGCGTCTGGTCGGCGCCAATCGCGTAGGCGCGCTGAAGTCGGCGACCTATCGCTACATCAAGTTTGAGGAGTGCGACGAATACCCGGCTGACATCGATGGCCAGGGCGGCACGCTGAGCCTGGCCATGGCCCGGGCCGCCAACTTTGGGCGCAGGGCCAAGATTTACGGCGACTCAACGCCCACAGTTGAGGGGGCGAGCAACATCGCGGCCCAGGTCAAGCGCGGCGATCAGCGCAAATGGTTCATGCATTGCCCCGATTGCGGGCACGCCCAGACGCTGGTCTGGGGTCAGGTGAAATGGACCGAGGGCGACCCGGACAGCGCCCGCTACAGCTGCATTTCATGCGGTGTGCAAAGCACCGAGGCCGAGTGGAAGGCTCGCAACTACGCGGACCGGGCGCCCGGCATGACCGAGCAGGAGGCCAAAGCGGCCGGCCTGGCGTACTGGGAGGCCACGGCCGTGGGCGAGCCCGGTGTGGCCAGCTGGCTGGGCCTCAATGCCTTGGGCGCGCCTCTCGGCTGGCGGCCGTGGCCGCAGCTGGTCATTGACTGGCTGGCAGCCAAGGGCGATGAGAACAAGCTCAAGACCTTCACCAACAACATGTTGGGGGAGACCTACAGCGAGACGGTGCGCAACCAAGTCGGGTCTGATGACCTGAAGAAGCGCGCCGAGGCTTACGCGCTGATGAGCTGCCCTCAGAAGGGGCTGGTGGCCGTGGCCGGTGTCGATACCCAGGACAACCGCCTGGCGGTTGTGGTCCGTGCCTTTGGCCGTGGCGAGGAGAGCTGGGGCGTCTGGCACGGAGAAATCTTCGGCAGCCCGTCGCAGCCTGAAACCTGGGCCAAGCTGGCTCAGCTGCTGGAGTCGCCCATTGCGCACGCCAGCGGGCAAGTGATGCGCATTGACGCGGCGGCCATTGATGCAGGCGGCCACCACGCTGAAGACGTTTACGCATTCACGCGGGCCGCCAAGCTGCGCGGCCGTCACTGGTTTGCGATACGGGGCGCCAAAGCCTATGACCACCCGAAGCTCGGGCGGCCCAAAACGTATGAGTACACCTGGCGTGGCAAGCCGGTGCCGGGTGGCGCGGAGCTGCGCTGGGTCGGCACTCAGGCCATCAAGAACCTGATTGATGGCCGGCTGGCCATACCCGAGCAGGGCGGCGGTTACTACCACATGCCCCTCGGCTTCGGCGAGGACTACTACAAGCAGATTCGCGCCGAGCGCCGGGTGTGGCGCAAGGACGGCAAGAGCGGCAATCGCGTGCTCTGGTGGGAGTGTCCCAGCGGCGTGCGCAATGAGGCCTGGGACTGCGAGGTGTACGCCTACGCCGCCTACCTCTACACGATGAGCGGGCAGCACGCCGAGGCGGTCTGGCGCGCCCGTGAGCGGCTCTTTGAGCCGCGCCACCCTGACTTGTTTGAGGCAGGCCCTGCCCCTGGCGGTGAGCAAACGCACCGGGCTGATGACCAAGCTCACCGGACTGATGACGAAGCTCACCGAATTGGTGACGAAGCTCACCGGACTGGTGACGAGGCTCACCGGGCTGGTGACGAGGCTCACCGGGCTGGTGACGAGGCTCACCGCATTGGTGACGAGGCTCACCGCATTGGTGACGAATCGCAACCCGGCGCAACGCCAGAGCAACCAGAAGCGAGCGCAGATCAACCAAGCGCAACCGAGTGCAACCCGAGCGCAACCGCAGCGCAACCCGTAGAGCCCGAGCCCGAGCCCGGGCTTGATGTGTCGCTGCCGGTCTTTGACTTTGGTGGCCATGGGGCCTCGGTGCCCAGGCCGCCGCCTCGGCGGCAGCCGCAGCAGAGCTTTGTGCGCGGCTGGAAATAGCTGCAAAACCTGGAGAGAGAAACCATGAATCCCACCCTCATTGCGGGCGACACGCTCAGCTTCTTGGAGTCGCGCACCGCCTACCCACCGTCAGCGGGCTGGCAGCTCAGCTTTGTGCTGATCCCGCGCGACAAAGCTGCGGCGGTCTTGCGCTTCAACACCACGCCCGAGGGCTCCGGTCATCGGGCGCGGGTGTCGGCGGCGACTACGGCCGGCTGGGCGCCCGGCGCTTATACCTGGGCCTGCAGCGCCACGGATGGTGTGAACGTCTGCACCGTCGCCCAGGGTCAGTGCCAGGTCTTGCCTGATCCGCGTCAGGCCAGCCCTGGGCTGGATACGCGCAGCCAGGCCCGGCGCGCGCTGGACGATGCCAAGGCCGCCATGGCTGCTTGGTCGCCCACGCGGCGACGCTACAAGATCGCCGACCGTGAGCAAGAGTTCAACAGCGCCCAGGATGTGCTGCGTGTGGTGAGCTACTGGCAGCGCCAAGTGGACCGCGAAGAGGGGCGCCCGCAGGGCGGCCGCATCTACTTCGGGACTCGCTGACCATGAGCGGGTTCAAATCGTTTAAGGAACCGGGTAGCGTCATCCTGCAAGAGTTCCGGGCTGCCATGGAGGCCCGCCGTGCGTCTGGCGGTGTTCAGTCCGCAGTGGGCCGCATGCAGCAGCGCAGCTTTGCGGCCTCGCAGTCCACCGTGTTGGCGGCAGGCTGGCCCACCTGGGATGCGTCCATCAACAGCCTGTTGCGCGGGGCTCTGCCCACCTTGAAAGCGCGCAGCCGGCATTGGTCGCGCAACACGGGCCAGGGCCGCCGCTTCCTGAATCTGGTCAAGACAGGCGGCGTCGGCCCCACCGGCTACCCCTTGCGTATGCAATGCGGCGATTGGGTCAAGGGGCCGGATGGCTACAAGTGGCAGCTGGACAAGCTGGCCAATGACGCGATTGAGGCCGCCTGGAGCGAGTTCTGCGAAGCGGGCAACTGTGACGCCTCGGGCAAGTTCAGCTTTGCGGCGGCCTGTCAGCTGCAGTTGGAGATGGTGGCTCGGGACGGCGAGTTTCTGGGGCGCCATCTGCGAGGGGCGTCCAACAAGTGGCGCTACCAGTTGCAGCTGCTCGCCACAGATCGCCTGGATGTCAACGCCAATACCGACGCGCAGGGCAACGGCAATGAGGTCGTCATGGGCGTGGAGCGCAGCAGCGTTGGGCGCGCCGAGTTCTACCACCTGTTGCGCGCCAATCCTCTGGATGCGCGCGGCATGCGAAGCGCGGACCGCGTGCCCGCATCCGATGTGCTGCATGGTTTCGTCGCCATCGATCCTGAGCAGGCGCGTGGTGTGCCCTGGTCCCATGCCGTGCTGCTGGGCTCGCACATGCTGGCTGGCTTCAGCGAGTCGGCGGTTTTCGCGGCTCGTGCTGGTGCCAGTCAGATGGGCTTTCTGGAGCAGTCGCCCGGGGAGGGGGGCCCGCTCAGTCCTGAAGATTTGGGTGTGTCGCCTGATGCCGATGGCGAGCTGAGCAAAGAGCTGCGCCCTGGGGCCGTCGATCTGCTGCCGCCTGGCGTGAAGTTCGTCGGCTTCGATCCCAGATACCCCAGCGATGCATTCGGCCCCTTCACCACAGCCGTGAAGCAGGACATCGCTGCCGGCCTGAACGTCGCCCATCACAACTTGTCGGGCGACATGACCAAGGTCAATTACAGCTCGGCCCGCATCGCCGAGCTGGCCGAGCGCGACGGCTGGCGTGGCGTGGCCCATTGGTTCATCGGTGCCTGGGTGGTGCCGGTGTTTCGGGAGTGGCTGCAGCTGAGCTTGCTGGCGGGCGCGATTCGCCTGCCCAGCGGCGCGGCGTTGCCAGCCACCAAGCTGGACAAGTACCTGCGCGGTGCGCAGTTCAGGGGGCGCGGCTGGGATTGGGTGGACCCGCTCAAGGAAGTCAACGCGGCGCGCATCGCCCGCGAAGAGGGTTTTGTCACCCGCACCCAGGTGGTCGCAGCCAAGGGCGGCGACTTTGAAGACAACGTGGCCGAGCTGGCCCAGGAAAACGAAATCCTGGCCGCGCACGGCGTCACTTTGGGCGCGGCACCAGCCGGGGCGCGTCCATCCCCTGCGGACCCGGCCGCGCCTGATCCTGACGAATCGTCAGAAGAAGAAACAAAGGAGGTCGAGCAATGACCAATCTAACGCGCGCTGCCCTTGTGGCAGCGGCGCTGGCTGTGGCCGGGCCTGCCGTGGCCGAGCGTGCGCTGTCGGCGCCGGTAGGCGAAACACCGCAGCAACTCGCTGCGCGTCTGCATGCAGCGGATGTGCTGCGGACCTATGCCAAGGTCAACAAAGAGGCCATCAACGAAGAGGCGCGCACCGTCGAGATCGCCTGGGCCAGCGAGGAAGCCTATCCGCGCTGGTTCGGCTTTGAGGTGCTGGACTGCACCACCGACAGCATCCGCCTGGCGCGGCTCATGGATGGCGCGCCGCTGCTGTTCAACCACAACCGCGATGGCCTCATCGGTGTGGTCGAGAGCGTCAGCATCGGCGCCGATCGCGTCTGCCGTGCGGTCGTTCGCTTCGACACCTCGGAAGAGGCCGAGAAGCGCTGGCAGCAGGTCCGAAACGGTGTGCTGCGGCATGTCTCGGTCGGCTATGCCGTGTCCGCGATGGTGCTGGAGTCCGAAGAAGACGGCATTCGCACCTACCGAATCACCGACTGGGAGCCTTATGAGCTGTCCATGGTGACCGTCCCTGCAGACCACTCTGTAGGCGTCGGCCGCAGTGCTGACGCGAACCCTCTCTCTCATCAGGCGCCGCTCTCGGCGCTTCCTTCAACCCTTCCCGCAACTCCGAAAGAGACCCGATCCATGGAAGAGAACAACCCCACCCCCGTGGCAGCTGCCGCGCAAGACCTGGCCCGCCGCGATGCCTTGCTGGCCCTGGGCGAGAAGTACGCCGCCTACATCGGCATCGCTGATGTGCAGACGGCCTGCCGCGATGGCCACGCGCCCGAGAAGCTGCAAGAGCTGGTCATTGAGCGAATGAAGAACAAGCACAGCGACACCCGCAATGCTCACATCGGCATGGGCGACAAGGATGTGGCTCGCTACAGCATCGCCCGCGCCGTGGCCGCCATGGTGACTGGCGACTGGAAGGGCGCTGGCCTGGAGCGCGAGGCCAGCGAGGCTGCCGCCAAGAAGTTTGGCGGTGGCTCGCGCGGTCTGCTGCTGCCGATGGATGTGATGAGCCGTGCATTCAACGTGGGCAACGCCGCCGAGGCGGGCAACCTGGTGCCCACCACGCTGCGCGATGACATGTTTGCCGATGTGCTGCGCAATCGCCTGGCCATGGGGCGCCTGGGTGCCACCATGCTGTTTGGCCTGACTGGCAACGTTGATCTGCCGCGCAAGGTGTCGGGCACCTCGCTGGGCTGGCTGACCGAAGTGGCCGGCGCTGCCACCACCCAGGTCAACACCGGCAAGGTCAGTCTGTCTCCCAAGCGCATCGGCGGTGTGGTCGAGTTCAGCAAGCAGGCCGTGATTCAGTCGGCCATGGCCGTGGAGCCGCTGCTGCGGCAGGATGTGCTGGCCGAGTACCAGCTGCAGTTCGAGACGGCAGCGCTCAATGGCTCGGGTGCGGCCAATCAGCCGCGCGGCCTGCGCAATATCGCGGGCGTGGGCTCGGTGGTCGGCGGCGTCAACGGCGCCGCCCCGACCTGGGCGCATGCGGTGGCGCTGGAAAGCGCCTGTGCCAACGTCAACGCCGAGCCTGATGCGCGCAGCGGCTACCTCATCAACACCCGCACGCGTGGCATCTTCAAGACCACCCAGAAGGCAGCAAATCTGCCCTTCATCTGGGAGAACGGCAACACCCCGCTCAACGGCTATCGCGCCGAGGTGACCAATCTGGTGCCCAACAACCTGACCAAGGGCACCAGCAACGGCATCTGCAGCTCGCTGACCTTTGGCAGCAACTGGGAAATGCTGGTTATGGCCCAGTTCGGAGCCATTGAGCTGCTGCTGGATGAAGTGACTCTGGCCGCGAACGGCCTGAATCGCCTCATCCTGAATGCCTACGTCGATGTCGGCGCCCGCCGCGCGGGTGACTTTGCCGTGATGGATGACGCGCTGGCCGGCTGATCGCTGCGCCTGCTCGTTCTCGTTTTTCCCCTGAATGCCCGCCTGGCTGAGTGCAGCCTGCGCGGGCTTCCTTTTTGGAGCTAACTATGTTTCAGCAAGACGCAAAGCCGGTGACTCTGATCGTCATCGAACCCACCCGCATCGATGGCAAGCCCATCCCGGAAGGCGCTGTGTTGCGCGATGTGCCGGCCGATCTGGCCATGGAGCTGGCGGCGGCCGGCAAGGTGCGTGTGGCCACCGAGGAGCTGGTGGATGAGTACACCGCCCGCGCCAAGGCGGCGGCCAAGCGCGCCGCAGAGCAGGCCAAGTCGGGCGACCCGGCCACCCAGGCGAATGAGCGCCTGGCGGCCACCGTCGCGGCGGCCGTGGCCACCGCCCTGCAGGCGGCCGGTGTCGTGCCCGCTGCCAAGTCGGCCGAAGACAAGCCGGCTGACAGCAAGGGTGCTGACGGCAAGGCCTCCTAAGCCATGGCGGCCGGTGAGAGTGCGGCTGATCTGCGGTTTCTGATTGAGGTTGAGGGCGTGTCCGGCCTGCTGGGCGGCGTGCCGGTTCAGGGCCTCTTTGATGAGCCGGCAGCCGTCGATTCTCTGGGCGGCTATGGCGTGGCTGCGGCCCAGCCGCAGCTGCGGCTGGAGTCGGCGGCGGTGCCTGCCCAGGTGGTGGACATGCCGCTGCGGCTGCAGCTGCCCGGTGGTGAGCGCCGGTTCACGGTGCGCGAAACCATGTCTGACGGCACCGGCTTGACGGTGCTGAAGCTGAAGGATGCGCTGTGAGTGCCACCGCATTTGCCGATCTGACCCGGGCCGCCAAGGACCTGCTGCTGCAGCCGCCAGCTCTGGCGGATGGCCGCGTGTATCGGGGCAGCTTTCGGCCTCTGCAACAAAGCCAGGCCTGCTCGGTCTTGATCTTGCCCGCCGTCGCTCAGCGACAGCCCGGCATGACCAGCGGGCCAGGGCAATGGGCCACCACCCTGGTGCTGGAGCTGCAGGCGCGGGCGGTCCCTGAGCAAGACCCCGAGGATGCGCTGGACCCGCTGCTGGCAGCGGTGTTTGCGCGCCTGGAGCAGCTGCCCCAGGCCGCGCCGGGCGTGGCCGACAGCATGGAGGCGGCCCGCATTGAGTGGGAGCTGCAGGAAGCGGATACGTCCGTGGCTGTGGCCCGCCTGGCCATCAGCGTGCAGCACCGCACGGCCGCGCGCTCGCTGGCTGCCGCCGCCTGAGCGGCCTGGCTTTTTTCAACATCAATCGGAGTTATCTGATGAGCAAGGTTTTCCGTATCGAGCCCACCGAGGGCAACCCTGAGCCGCTGCCGCCCGTGGGTGGCCAGTGGGTCCGCGATGAAGACGGCGGCTTGCGCCCCTCTGATCGCGCCACCGCCGAGGCTGCAGGCCTGGGCTGGCCCGAGGATGCGCCCCCCGCCGATGGCGAGGCAGCTCCCGCCGAAGGCGAGGCCGCCCCGGCCGAGCCGAAGAAGCGCCTGCGCTGATCGCGCAGGCAACCCCATCGCAACTTAGAGGAGCAACTGAATGCCTCGTTACATGCGCATGACCGCCATCCTGGCGGCGGTTGAGGCCACCGTAGGGACTGACGCGGCGCCCACGGGCGCCGCCAATGCCCTGCTGGTGTCGAACTGCAACATCACCCCGCTGAATGTCAGCAACGTGGACCGCGATCTGATTCGCGCCTACTTCGGTGCCAGCGAGCAGCTGGCCGGCACGGCGTTCGTGCAGGCCAGCTTTGAGGTCGAGCTGGCCGGCAGCTCGGCGGCGGGCACCGCGCCGCCCTGGGCGCCGCTGCTGCGCGCCTGCGGCTTTGCCGAGACGGTGGCCAGCACGCCGGCCCGGGTTGAGTATTCGCCGATCACACAGAACATTCCGTCTGTGACCATCTACTACTACATGGATGGCGTGCTGCACAAGCTGCTCGGCGCTCGCGGCACCTGCGAAATCAAGGCCGAGCTGGGCGCCATTCCGAAGCTGGCGTTCAATTTCAGCGGCGTCGATGGCGGCATTGCGGCCACGGCCACGCCAGCCACCACGCTGACGGCCTGGAAAACGCCGGTCGTCATCAACGATGCGAACAGCGGCGATGTGACCTTCGGCGGCGCGCTGGCTGCGGGCGCCATCACGGGCGGCTCGCCCTATGCCGGCAAGGGTTTGACCTTGAGCCTGGGCAATGAGGTGCAGTTCACGCCGCTGACCAGCTCGGAGGGTATCGACATCACCAAGCGCGAGGTGACGGGCAAGGTCAGCTTGGACCTGAGTGCGGCCGACTACGTGACCTTCATGCAGGCCGTCAAGGCCAACTCGCTGGCCACGCTGTCCTATCAGTTCGGCACGGTGGTGGGTAACACCATCCTGATCTTCGGCCCTGCGGTGCAGCGCCTGAGCCCGGCCTATGAGGATTACAACGGCCGCGCCATGTCGACCTATGACCTGCGCTTTGCGCCGCTGGCCGGCAATGACGAATTGCGCATCGTCGTGAAGTGACCCGGCAGGGCGCACCGGGCCCAGCCCGGTGCGCCCTGTCTCTCTTGAATCCCCATCTTTTGTGTCCCCGAGCTGCCTGGCCCTGAGCTGGCAGCCGCAATCATCAATTCTGTTTGGAGTCTCTGTTATGTCGTTCAAGTTCGCTGTGGCCAATCTCGTGCGTGTCCCGGTCAAGTTCCAGGCCGCCGATGGCTCCAAGACCGTTCCTTTCTCGTTCACCCTGCTGTGCAAGCGCCTGCAGCAAAGCGAAGTCGCTCAGCGCGTCAACACGGATGAGCAGACCGTGCGCGAGTTCGTGTCCGATGTCGCCACCGGCTGGGAGGGCCAAACCCTGGTGCTGGAAGAGGCCACGGGCCAGCCGGCCGCCTACAGCCCCGAGGCTCTGGCCGCCATGCTGGAGTTTCCGGGCCTGGCTTACACGGCCTATCAGTCCTATCTCAAGCACTTCGGAGCCAAGGAAAAAAACTGACGGAGGCCGGGCGCCTGCTGGCGCGCGGCGATCTGCAGCTGGGTGCTGAGGCCGAGGCCCGGCGCGACGAAGCGGCCGAGGCCCTGGCGGCGTTTGGCCTGTACATGGAGTCGCCCGAGTCCCTGCAGGCCGGGCGCGAATGGCATCTGTGGCCGGAGCATCTGCCTGCGTTTGAGCTGTTCCTGGGCGTGCAGACCCAATGGGTGGTTGGCATGGGTGGCCCGGTGGGGCTGGCCTATGCCGGTGTCGAGTCTTGCCTGCGCTTGCTGGGCCTGAAGCCTGCCGAGCGGCGCGCGCGGTTTGTCGAGCTGCAGCACATCGAGCGCGGCTGGTTGACCGGCTGGCGCGAGGTGAACGATAAGAAAGAGCGTCGATGAGTGAAATCAAGTACCGCCTGGCCGTAGACCCCTCGGGGCTGCAGGCCCAGCTGGGCAGCACCGAGCGCCTCTTTGGTGCCCACGCGGCCAGCGTGGCTGCAGAGCTGGATGTGATGCGGCAAGCCAGCGTCCGATTCGGGAATGCGCATGTCGGCGAGGCCGCGCGTGCCATTGAGGCCACCGACCGGCTGGCGTCGGCCGTGGGCCGCATCGGCAGCGCGACCGGCGCCATCCTGGGCGGCCTGGGTGTGGGCCAGGTGACCCGGGCCATGGCAGGCATGGCCGATGAGGTGGCCAGCATGGATGGCCGGCTGAAGCTGGCCACCGGCAGCGCGCGTGAGTATGCGCAGGCACAGGCTGACATTGCCGGCATCGCGGAGCGCCAGCGGGCGGGTCTGGTTGAGGTCGGCACGCTCTACACCAAGACTGCCTCGGTGGCCGCCGAGCTGGGCGCCAGTCAGGCCGATGTGGCCAAGTTCACCGAGGCCACCGCTGCAGCATTGGCGCTCAATGGCACCAGCGCTGCGGCGTCGGCTGGTGCCCTGCTGCAGCTGGGGCAGGCCATCGGCGGCGCGAACCTGCAGGCGGAAGAGTTCAACAGCATCTTGGACGGTGCCCGGCCGCTGCTCGCTGCCGCCGCCAAGCACATCGATGGCACGGGCGGCAGCCTGTCCAAGCTCAAGGAGCTGGTGACCGAGGGCAAGGTTTCCAGCAAGGACTTCTTTGCGGCCGTGGTCAAGGCCAGCGATGAGCTGAAGAATTCCACGGCCCAGCTGCCGGTGACGATTGGCCAGGCCACCACGCTGATGCGCAATGACGCGCTCAAGCTGGTGGGGGACTTTGACAAAGTGTCGGGTGCCAGCCAGCAAGTGGCAGGAGCCATTCGCGCCATCGGTTCGCATTTGGATGTGGTGGCCGTGGCCGGTGCTGGCCTTGCTGGTGTGATGGGCGGCCGATTGCTGCAGAGCATGGTTGCGATGGTGGACACACGCATCTCCAGCAACGCCAAGATGGTGCAGGAACTGCGCAACACCGTGTTGCTGACTGAGGCGAATATGGCCCAGGCCGCCTCTCAGGTGGCGGCAGCGCAGGCGATGAACCTGGGTGTGGGCAGCGCATCCGCGCTCGCCGTGGCTGAATCGCGTGTGATGCAGGCGCAGCTCGCGCGCACGGCAGCGCAGTCGGCATTGAGTGCGGCGACCACGGCGGGCGGGGTTGCGTCTGGCGTTGCATCGAGTGCCCTTGGCCTGATGGGTGGCCCATTGGGCTTGGTGACCACGCTGCTCGCGGCTGGGGCCACGGCTTGGGCCTTGTGGGGCGGTGCGAGCAAAAAGGCGGGCGAGGGTGCGCCGGCTCTGATTGATCGTCTGGATGAGTCCAATGATCGCTTGGCCCGTGAGGTGGCGCTGCTGCGCGAGCGCAATCGCTTGACTGGGGCGGGCAAGGCCGCACAGGCAGCGGGCACGGATGCCGATGTTCAGGCTGCTGCCGATGCCCGCAAGCGCCTCGTGGAAATTGAGGATGAGTTGGCCGTCAAACGCGGCATGAATGCCTCAACGCTGGCCCTTGAGAACGAGCGTGCTGCATTGCAGTTTGCGTTGCGTACTGGCGAGCTGAACGCCGAAGAGAAGGCGGCGCAACAGCGCCTGGCCTCGGAGCGCGATGCAGGCGACAAGCGTCTCAAATGGCTTGCTCAGCTGGGTGACAAGGCGGCGCAATTGCAGTTGGAGCTCAAGAAGGCCAGGGCAGAGTTCGGCAACGTCATCCCGTCAGACATTGAAAAGGCGATCCACAAGAAGTTCGCTGAGCCCGTCAAGGACGCGTCTGCCGAGATGGTCAAGGCTGGCGTTAAGTTGGCTGCAGACTTGGCGGCTCAAGGTGGCGGCCTGGCCAGTGACTTCTCGGAAAAATGGGACAGCCTCAATGCTGCATACCAAGCCCGGAAGATCGTTCTTGACCAGCTGTACACGGCCCAGGAAGCGCTCTGGGCTCAGCAGCCCGGCATCAAGGCTGCGGCCGAGGCTGAGGCCAAGGCGCTGCAGGATGCGCAAGAGGCGCACGAAAAGCGCTATGCCGCGCTCATCAAGGATGCCGAGCAGAGCGCAGCCCAGGCCATGGCCAAGGTCCTGGCCATGCAGCAGGAAGAGGCGGCGCTGGAGCTGGTGGCAGCCGGCACTATGACGCTGGCCGAAGCCATGGAGCGGGTCCAGATTGAGCGCCTCAAGGATGCAGCCTGGGCAGCGGCTGGCTCTGGCCAGACCGAGCGCCTGGCTGCCATCAATGCGGAGATCGCGGCGCGCGAGAAGCTCGCCGGCCTGGTGCGCCGCAAGGATGACCGCGACAGCGCCAAGGACTTGGTGAAAGAGCTGGAGGGCTCGCTGGGCAAGGACATTGGCGCCAATCTGGCGGCCGGCTTCGACAAGGCCAGCCAGAGCCTGGGCGCTTTTGTCGCGGGCTTCCGTGACCTGGCGCTGGCGCAAGAGGCCTCGGCCAAAGACCATGCCAAGCTCGCCGATCTGAAAGAGAAGGACCTGAAGGAATACTCCCGCCTGGCGGCGCAGTTGGCTGACCGGGATGCGGCCAAGCAGATGAATGCCTACGGCAACATCGCTGGAGCGGCCAAGGGGTTCTTCAAGGAGGGGGCCAAGGGTTACAAGGCGCTGGAGAACGCCGAGAAGGTGTATCGGGCGTTTGAATTGGCCATGTCCATCAAGGCGATTGCGCAGCGCTTGATGGAGGTCAGCACGGTTACCTCGGCCAAGATCGCGGGTGATGAGGCCAGCGCCAGTTCAGGTGTTTGGGCTTCGATCAAGGAGGCCGCCGCGAACATGTTCAAGGGGCAGGCGGCAGCCGTTGCTGGTGTGGCAAACCAAGCGGGGGGTGACCCCTATACGGCGCCCGCCCGTATGGCGTCGATGGCAGCCATCATGGCGGGCCTCGGCTTCATCGTGGGTGGCATCAGCGGTGGCGGTTCTGCGCCTGATCCGGGTAACACCGGCACCGGCACGGTGCTTGGCGACAACTCGGCCAAGAGTGAAAGCCTCAATCGCGCCATGGATCACCTGGCCAAGAACAGCGACATCAGCCTGCGCTATAGCCAGGGCATGCTGTCCGCGCTCAACACGATTGCAGGCGGCATCAGTGGCCTGTCTGGCTTGATCGTGCGTGACCAGAATCTGACCACCGGGGATAACTTCGGCGTGCAGACGGGGACCAAGCTGCCAGGGCTCATCAGCTTTGCCAGCAAGATTCCTGTGGTGGGCAAGGTGGCCAGTGCTTTGTTTGGCACCAAAACCTCCATCAACGGAACGGGCCTCTACATGGGGGACCAGACCCTGGGCAGCATCGTCAACGGTGGCGCCAATCTGCAGAGCTATGTCGATGTCACCAAGAAGAAGAAGTTCTTCGGGGTGACCTACAGCAACAAGAGCAGCACGCAATATCAGGGTGCAGACCCTGAGCTGTCGCAGCAGTTCCGCCGCATGTTCGAGCAGTTCGCCAAGGGTGTGGAAATGGCGGCCGGGCCGCTGGATCGCAGCCTGGAGGATGTCCGGCGCCGGCTGTCCACGTTCGTGGTCAGCATCGGCAAGATCAATCTGGAGGGACTGAATGGTGCTCAGATTCAAGAGCGCCTGACCGCTGTGTTCGGCGCCGCGGCTGATCGCATTGCGAGCACTGCGCTGCCGGGGCTGCAGGATTTTCAGAAGGTCGGCGAGGGCTACTTTGAAACCGTGGTGCGTGTCGCCTCGGGGGTGGAGGGCGCCCGCGCTGTGCTGGAGAAGCTGGGCGTGTCGGCCATGGCCTACGGCGATATCGTCAACAAGCAGGGCGATGTCGGCTCTGAGTTGATCCGGGGCAGCTTGCTGGCCTGGGAGAAAGCCAATTACGGCCTGACCACGGGTGTGGCTGAGATCGTCCAGGCCTTCACGGGTTCGGCTGAAGAGCTGGCCCAGCTGTGGCAAGGACTGTCCACGATGCGCGACGGCCTGCGGGCGATTGGTGCAGATGTGGCCGCGCTGAGCGTGGACATGATCCGTGGCGCGGGCGGTGCTGATGCGCTGAGCGAGGGCCTGCAGGCTTACTTTGACAGCTTCTTGACCGAGGCCGAGCGCACGGCAGAAATGTCGCGCCGTGTGGCGGCTCAGTTCGCTGCGGCGGGCGTGGCCATGCCGGCTTCGGCCGAGGGCTTCAAAAAGCTGGTGCGCGGCATTGATACCAGCACGGCGGCAGGGCAAGAGCTGTTCGGCAAGGTCATTTCACTGTCGGGTAGCTTCGCTGAGCTGCAGAGCGCTCTGGCCAGCGCTGCCGAGGGCGCCGATGCCATGGCAGAGCAGCGGGCCAGCCTGGAGGGCCAGCTGCTGCAGCTTCAGGGCAACACCGCCGAGCTGCGCGCCCGCGAGCTGGCCCAAATGGACGCCAGCCTGCGGCCCCTGAAGCAGCGCATCTGGGCGCTGGAGGATGAGCAGGCAGCTGCGCAAGCAGCCGCCCAGCTGGCCGGCCAGCGGCAAAGCCTGGAGGGGCAGCTGCTGCAGCTGCAGGGCAACACGGTGGCGCTGCGCGCAGCGGAGCTGGCCAAGGTGGACGCCAGCCTGCGCCCGCTGCAGCAGCGCATCTGGGCGCTGCAGGAGGAGCAGGCGGCAGCGCAAGCGGCGGCCCAGCTTGCCAGCCAGCGGCAGGGTCTGGAGGTTCAACTGCTGCAGCTGCAGGGCAACACCGTGGCGCTGCGTGCCATTGAGGTGGCCAAGCTGGACGCCAGCCTGCGGCCGATGCAAGAGCGCATCTGGGCGCTGCAGGATGAGCAGGCGGCGGCGCAAGCGGCGGCCCAGGCTCAGCAGCAACTGGCCAGCCAGCGCGAGAGCCTGGAGGGGCAGCTGCTGCGCCTCCAGGGCAACACGGCCGAGCTGCGCGCCCGTGAGCTGGCGCAGATGGATGCCGGCCTGCGGCCCATGCAGCAGCGCATCTGGGCGCTGGAGGATGAGCAGGCGGCAGCGCAAGCAGCGGCCCAGGCTCAGCAGCAACTGGCCGGCCAGCGCGAGAGCCTGGAGGGGCAGCTGCTGCAGCTGCAGGGCAACACGGCCGAGCTGCGCGCCCGCGAGCTGGCCAAGCTGGACGCCAGCCTGCGGCCACTGCAAGAGCGGCTGTGGGCGCTGGAGGATGAAAAGACTGCAGCGCAAGCGGCGGCCGATGCGGCGGCCAAGGCGGCTGATGCCTGGAAGGGCCTCGGCGATGGCTTGGCTGACGAAATCAAGCGCATCAAGGGGCTGCTGACCGACTCGCCCGAGCTGGGGCTGTCGAGTCTGCAGACTCAGTTTGCGCTGGATACGGCAGCAGCGCGGGCTGGGGATCAAGAGGCGGCGGCGCGACTGCCGGCGCTCAGTAGTTCCTTGCTCACGGCGGCCGAGGCCAGCGCGAGCAGCTCGGTCGAGCTGAAGCGCCTGCAGGCGGCCACCATGGCCAGCCTGGAGGGCACGCTGGGGCAGCTGCAAGCCTTGGCTGCGCTGCGTCTGCCTGCACCGGGGGTGGTTCCTGTGGGGGCCGTCACAGGCGGGCAGGCCGGTGGTGTGCCGCCGCCTGTCGTGCCTGCTGATCCATCGGCCTCGCCTCTGGGTGAGCTGGTGCGGGAGGTGCGCGAGCTGCGGGCCGAGGTGTCGCGCCTGCGCTCGGAGCAGGAGGCCAGTCAGTTTGCGATTGCGGCCGGCACCGGGCGTGTGGCCAAGGTGCTGGAGCGTGTGAGCCCGGATGGTGACGCGCTGCTGGTTCGCGCGGCTGCGTGATGTTCAACCGCCCGGCGTGATGCCGGGCTTCTTCTCAAAAGCTGAATGAATGAAAGTCATCCGCCCCATGAAGGTGGACGGCCCGGCGCTGCTCGCCAGCAACGTGCCCGAAACCGACCATCCCGCCTGGGCTGCAGGCACCACGTATGCCAAGGGCGCGCGGGTCATCGTGACCGCGACCCATCGGCGCTATGAAAGCCTGATTGATAACAACCTGGGCAGAGACCCGGCCAGCCAGCCCGGCGCCTGGCTGGACATCGGCTCTACCAATCGCTGGGCGGCGTTTGATGCGTCGGTGGGCACCAGCACCCAGCAGGCGGGCTTGATTGATGTCACCGTGCGTGGCTCGGGCCGCGTCAATGCGGTGGCGCTGATGGACATGGAGGCCACCAGCGTGCGGGTGCGCGTGACCGATGCGACCGATGGCCTGGTGTATGACCGCACCGTCGATCTGGTGGCCAGCAGTGGCGTCAATGATTGGTATGCGTACTTCTTTGAGCCCATCCTGCGGCGCCGTGACCTGGTGCTGTTCGATCTGCCGCCCTACAACGATGCGACGGTGCGCGTTGAGATCAGCAACCCCACCGGCACGGCCAGCGTCGGCGTGATCGTGCTGGGACAGCAGCATGTGCTGGGCGAAACCCGCTACGGGCTCAGCCTGGGCATCACCGACTACTCGGTCAAGCAGCGCGACGGCTTCGGCGAAATGCGTGTGGTCGAGCGGCCGGCGAGCAAGCGAGCCAGGGCGCCCATTCGCATGCGTGCGGGCGATGTCGATCGCGTCGTGCGCTTGCTGACGCAATACCGGGCTGTCCCCCTGGTATGGGTGGCCACCGCGCTCTATGACGCGTCCATCGTCTACGGCTTTTACAAGGATGTGGACATCGTGATATCCGGCCCGGTGTGGGTGGATTGTTCGTTAGAAATTGAGGGGCTCATCTGATGCCAATTGTTGATATCAGCGCATTGCCGGCTGCGCCAAGTCGCCGGCAGTCGCCCGCCGATTTTGTGGCGGCGGCTGATGCCCATGTGGCGGCACTCACGCCCATGGTCGCGCAGCTCAATGCTGCGTTCGATCAGGTGGAGGCGGCCGAGGCCTCGGCCATTGCCAAGGCAGCAGCGGCGGCGGGGGACAGCGCTGCGGCGGCGACAGCCCGAGCTGCAGCCCAGGCCAGCGCCGAGCTAGCGGCAGGATATGCGGGCGCGGCAGCGTGGGTGGCGGCCACCGTCTATCCCAAGGATGCGGTGGTGTTCTCGCCAGTCAATCGCATGCTGTACCGGCGCAAGGCTGCAGGGGCTTCGCCGGGCGACCCATCGGCGGATGCGGCCAATTGGGACTCGGTGGTGCTGCAGGTCGGCGGCAATGCCGTCTGGCATGCGGGCAACTTCAATCCGGCCACCAAGGCTGACTTGGCGAATGCCAACTTCACGGCCCTGCAGGTCGGCGGCAATTCGGTCTGGCATGCGGGCAATTTCAACCCTGCCACCAAGGCCGATCTGGCGGCGGCCAATTTCACGGTGCTGTCTGTGGGCGGCAAGGCGGTCTGGCATACCGGCAACTTCAACCCGGCCAGCTATGCACCCCTGGCGGGCGGTGGGCTCTTCACTGGGGCGGGTTCGTTCCGTGCGTTCTCTGTCCGCTCCAGCAGTGCGAACTCTTGGAGCTATTTCAGTCTGGGTGGGGCGACTGAGCCTGAGGCCTGGATTATTGGGGCGCATCCTTTGGCGACAGCCCAGATGGATGCGGGCTCGGTGCATTTTCAGGCGGGTGCGGCGGGCACAGTGTTTGGGATCAGCCCTAGTGCTGGTGCAGTGCGCGTGGTCGGTGACTATGGGCGGCTGTTTTCAAGCAGGAATACCTCGGCTGGTGGCGCTGTGCAGTTCTATGTTGACCATGCGTTGGGGAACGTCCAGCTCGGCAACTTGCGGGGAAATCTGCAGATTGGCGCTGGCGGCTCTATCGAGCTGATGCGCGAGTTTTCATATGCTGGCCAAAACAGCGGCAACGCACGAGCGGTCAAGTTCGGATATTCGGGGGGCAATTACGGTGGCCTGGCCTATGGTGTGGACTTCACTGGCACCACAAATCGGCACACTTATGCGCTTGCGGACAAGGTGACTCTGGTGCATCTGGCTGATGGTTTGGTGGTGCAAGCGGCACCAGTAGGCACTATCGGCTCGGATGTGGCCTGGTCTGATGTCTTGGTGGCAAGCCTCGCCGGGACGTTCAGGTACCGGGGCAATGATGTCTGGCATGCGGGTAACGTTGACCCGTTCCGGTTCGTGGGCTGGATTGCAAATCCGGGTGCGGACGCGAACACTCTCGCGGGCAACCGTTCGGCGTTCACCTATTCCAACAACGCGCCCTGGCCGGGGCCGCTGGTTCACTTTGATGCCAGTGGCTACGGGCTTCAGCTTCATGCGCCCTATGCGGCAGGGAACGCCCTTGCGTTCCGTACCCGCAATGGTGACGGCAACGTGTGGAACCCTTGGCGGGCTGTCTGGCATGAGGGGAATTTCAATCCTTCGCAGTATGCGAATCTCACAGCAAATAGCACTTTTGATGGCTATGTCCAAACCCTCAGCCACTTCTACTGCCAAGGTGACTATTACGTAAAGAATGGCAGCGGCTGGTGGGCGGTCATTGAGCGAAATGGGGGGTTGCCACATGTGTACGGCAACTCCATGCGCGTGGCGACTACTCTGGACATCGTGGACAACGGCACCCGGTTCTCGCGGGGCAATAGCTATGCCTTGCGACTCTCGTCGCCCTCTGGGTACTGCGATATCGGTTCGATGAATGCCGATTTCTTCCACTTTCAGACAGACCGGCCGCGCTTCTATTTCAACAAGTCGAACTACGTGAACGGCCGTGTGTATGCCAACTCTGACGGCAGCGATAACGGCATCGGTTTGGGCTCCATCAAGGTCAGCACTGCTGCGCCGTCTGGCGGCGTGCAGGGCGATATCTGGGTGATGTACTGATGCCGCGCCAGATCCATTTCCATGATGGCGCGGCTTGGCGCAGAGCCAAGCGGATTTATGTTCACGATGGGACCGCCTGGCGGCAATCCAAGTCCGTGTACGTCCACGATGGGACCGCGTGGAGGCTCTCGGGTGCAAGTGCGCCTGTGAACTTCGGCGGCTCCGTTCAGGCCTCAGGGATTGGGGCCTCAGCTGTTTCTGCCAGCGTTTCATTTGAGACAGATGGCGTCATCACCATGGCGGAGTACGCCGGCCCCGCGCGATACAGCTACAGCGCATGGTTTGACGCGTCCGAAGCTGGCATTGGGGCGAGCCATTGGATACGCGCCACGCTGCAAGCGGGTGCTGTGCCGACAACTGGCCCTGGCCAAGGCGTCTGGCTGCCCCTGAGCCAGGCGCGCACCTGGCTCTATTCGTCAGGCACGGGCGGTGCCTCGTCGGTGCGGAGCGGAACCCTGCTCTTTGAAATCAGCGCAAACAGTGCCGGCTCTGCCATTGTTTGCTCGGGTGTGTTCACCATCACTGCAGACCGAGAGAGCTAAACAAAGGAGGGGCTATGCCCGACTATCGAGAAAGCACCGCGAGTGCAAAGAGCTGGCGGCGCGCATGCGGCGCCACCATTTACAACCCGCTGCCGGGTCAGGCCGCGCCGCGCATCGTGTTTGATGAGGTCGATGTGGTGGCCGTGGCCGGCCGCGTCATTGCCGCGCAGCAAGTCTTTGGCTCTGACCCGGTTGCGGTGGAGTTTGACCCTGCGGGCGAGTTCCCGCTGGTCAACCCTGCGACGGGTGAGGCCACGGGCCAGGCCATGACGCATGCGCAGCTGCACACGGCTTTGCATTCGCTCTACATGGCGGCGGCCAAGGCGCGGGATGGCCGCGCGGCTGCCGCCGCCGCCCAGGCTTCGCCGACTGTTCCCTGACTTCCAATCAAAACCATGAATCTCCAATCGCAACAAGAACCCACCATTTCTCTGCAGCTGCCCCTGAGCGCTGTCAATACGCTGCTGCAGGGCGCTGCTCAGCTGCCCTATGGCGCGGTCGCTGCCCTGGTGGCCGAAGTCCAGCAGCAGGCCCAGGCTCAGCTGCAGGCACTGTCCGGCGAACAGACGGGGCCTCAGGCTGGCTGATTGCCAGGCCCTCGCGCGCTCTCTTACCTGCTCTCTCATCCGGCCCGCCTGGCTTTGCCTCGCGGGCCGCTTCTTTGGTCTATGAATGACGGAGACATGCGCGCATGAAAACAACTGAAGCGGTCGAAGCGGCCGTAGCGGCCTCGGCCACCAAGGCCACGTATGGCGGTGTGGCCACCATCGGCCTGGGCTGGGTGCTGTCGGATGGCTTTGCTGTCTTGATGGGCCTGGTGCTGGGCCTGGCCGGCTTTGCGGTCAATCTGTACTTCCGCACGCGGCAAGACCGGCGTGATGAGCGTGAGCATGCAATGCGCATTGCTGCGATTGAGCGCGAGGGCCGCCAGGCCCGCACGGGTTGCCGGGGCGCCTGCCGCCATAACTGAAGGGGACGCTATGAAGCTCTCGCAGCATTTCACGCTGGCTGAATTCGTGGCCAGCGCCACGGCCGCTGAGCGTGGCATTTACAACGAGCTGCCGGCCGTGTTGCTGGAGGAGGCCCGGCGTACCGCCCAGATGATGGAGCGCATTCGAGAGGCGCTTTCCGGCCTCGCGGGCAAGCCGGTGCCCATCCTCATCAGCAGCGGCTATCGCAGTCTGGAGCTGAATCGGGCCGTGGGCAGCAGTGCCAGCAGCGACCACCCGCGCGCCATGGCCGTCGATTGGACGGCGCCGGACTTCGGCTCGCCCTACCTCATCGCTCTGGCCTTGGCGCCTCTGGTTCGCGGGCTGGGCATCGGTCAGCTGATCTATGAAAAGCCCGGGCGCACGGCCTGGGTGCATACCTCCACGCGCCAGCCTGCCAAGCCGGTCAACCGCGTGATAACCATTGGCCCCGCTGGTCCCCAGCTGGGCATTCAGGAGATTTGAGATGACGATTCCGAAAGACAAGCTCGCGCATGCCATGGCTGGCCTGCTGGCCGCCCTGGTGGGCATCGTGCTGGCCAGCCTGGTGCCCATCGTCGTGGGGGCGCCGCCTGACATGCTGGGTGCCGCCTCGGGCGCCCTTGTGGCGGCCACGGCGGCCGGGGTGACCAAAGAGGCCGCCGATGCCCAGGACAACCGCATCAATCCGGGCATGCATGGTGTCGAGCTGGCTGATGCCATTGCGACGGCTTTGCCTGGCTGGGCCATCGCGGCCCTGTTGATCTGGCTGCAGAAAGGCGGTGCGTGATGGAGCTGCAGAAGCTCATGGGCAAGGTCGCGCCCTGGATCGCGGCCGCAGCAGCAGGCCCGGGCGGCCTGGCGGTGCAGGCGCTCAAGACGGCGGCCGAGGCCTTGGGGGCAGAGGGTGCGACCGCTGAGCAGGTATCGCAGGCCGTGGCGGCGGCTTCGCCTGAGCAGCTGGCCAAGCTGCGCGAGGCAGAGCAGGGCTTTCAGCTGCGCATGCGCGAGCTTGGCTTTGGTAGCGTGCTGGCGCTCACCCAGGCTGCTGGCCAGGACCGCGCCGATGCACGCAAGCGCGAGGTGGCCACGGGCGACAGCTGGACGCCGCGCCTGCTGGCTGCGGTCATTGTGCTGGGCTGGTTCGCGGTGCAGGCGTGGCTGCTGGCGCATGTGGTGCCCCAGGAGATGCGCGAAATCATCATGCGCACCCTGGGCACGCTGGACATGGGCCTGGGCCTGGTGCTGGGCTACTACTACGGCAGCAGCAACCCGCGCGCCGGGCAGTCGGCTGACGGCCCGCCTCGGGGTGAGCCTCCGCGCTGACTCAGGCCGGCTGTGGGGTGAACTCGGCGCCTGCCAGCAGTTCACCCCGCTTGTCGATCTGCAGCAGGCGGCTTTTGCCGCCTTTGGCGCGCAGCAGGATGTCCATTGTTCCCTTGGGTGTGTCGGGCTGGATGCCGACCCTGTAGACCACGATCTGCTCAAAGGTGTCTGCAATGAGTTGTCGGGCCTTGAGTCTGGCCTCGGTGTCCAGGGTTTCAACGCCGGCCGCCAGCTCGCGCCATTGCTCCTCAGACCCGCTGGGGTCGAATCGGCCAGCTTCAGCCAATGCGCGCTCAGCTGCCTGTAGGTCTCGCTCTACGGTCTGCCGTTCATCCTCCAGGGCTCTGGCTCGGCGGACAAACACCTGAGGCGTGCCGGCGCTGTCGTCCAGCATCGCCTCGGTCAGGCGCTCCAGCTGCGTATCGATGCGCGCCAGTTTGGCCTGGGCGGCTGCAACTGCGGCCCGGGGCGCAGCTGTGGCATCGCTGGAGTAAAGGGACTGCAGGTTCAGCATGTCGCTGCACCAGCGCATCAGCGCCCGCTCTATTGGGGCCGCTGAGCATGAGCTGCGCACCGGGCAGGGGGTGGCTGTATTGTCGCTGGTGCATTGCAGCCTGCGGTTTCCATCGGGCACCGAGCCATCTTCTCGCATGCGCGCGACCATGGTCTGCGTCTTCTTGGCTTTGCCGCAGTAGCCGCAGATGGTGACGCCAAAGCCCGTGAGGATGGCCGGCACCTTGTTGCGGATCATCTTGCGTGAGCGCTGGCCAGCCAGCAGCTGAACCTCATCCCACTCTGCCGGACTGATGACGGCCGGGTAATAGCCCTCCAGCACGAAAGTCTCGCCGTCCAACTCGATGCGCTTTTCTCCCTTCAGGGCCGGATGCACCAGCATGCGCAAGAGGTGACCGGATGCGGCCGCAGTGCCGCCCAGGCTAAGCCCGCGTTCGTGCAGCTCTCGGACAATTGGCCCCAGGCCGTGGCCAGCTCGGAACCTGTCCACGGCCAGACGGTAGGCCTCGGCGCGTTCGGGGATGAGGGTCCATTTCCCGCCCTCAACGCGCAGCCAGCCCGGTGTCTGGCCGTATCGGATCAGGCCCTTGTATGTGCCATCAATCCAGCCGCGGCACATGCGGCGGATAGCGTCTCGCACGCGCTTGCTCTTGGTGTCGGACTCTTCGTGGGCGCGGATCATCACCAGCAAGCTGTAGACCAAATCCATGGGGTTGGCCTTGAGGCTTTCTTGGCTGTACGCCTTGCTGTCGCTCGCGGTGACCACCGTGATGCCGGCATTGATGATCTGGGCCAGCTGGCCCTGCGCCACGATGGGCTCGGCCCGGCTCAGGCGGTCCAGGCCTTCCACGACCAGCACGGAGCCGGTGGGCACCTTGCCGTCTTCGACGGCCAGGAGAAACGCGCCCAGGGCGCCACGTTTGACATGCTTCTGGTGATAGGCGCTCAGGCCCTCATCACGCATGCTAAGAGACTCATCCAGGGTGAGGCCGTTCTGTCGCGCCCACTCCTTGGCGTAGGCCTGCTGGCGGTCGCTGCTGGCCCCTGCGGCCTGCTTCGCATCGCTGAACCTGAGATAGCTATAGACCTTCGCGCGCATCTGTTCTCCTTGATGCGCGAGAGTTTATCTTTGTGGGTCGGGGCTTAACTCGTGCCGATCCGGGGATCGGCATGCCGGCCGGAGCCAGCGATCAGGTTCAAAGGGACTTTCTCAGCCGGCTTTCCCTTCAGAAAGCCAGCACCCCCAGCGAAGCGCGCATTCTAGCGTCGCGCCCGATTTGCGTTCTTTCCCGGGCTTGCTCTGGCTGCGGGCCGCGTGGACACTCGGGCCATGACGCTCCGTCCGGCACCCAGCGCCCCGCCCAGCCTGCCACCCAGCCCTGTGCCTGAACCAGTCGGGCCGGCCGGTTCGCATCCTGCCGATGCGCAGGCCGACCCGGCCTGGCTGCAGGCCCTCGACGAGCTGATCCTGGAGGAGCGGCAGGACGAGGCGCTGGACAGCCTGCACCAATGGCTGGCCCGGCCTGAGCTGACGCCCGATCTGGTGCTGCGCCTGCAAGCCCGCGAGCTGCGCCTGCAGCTGCTCAACGGCTGCAGCCCGGCCGCGGCCGAGCAGGCCTATGCCTTGCTGGAGAGTGCGCAGAGCCTGGGCTCGGCCCGGGTCAGTGCCGATGTGCTGTGCAGCATGGCCCTGGTGCAAAGCGCCACCCGCTTGACCGCCGCCGCCATGCAGGCGGTGGGCCAGGCCGATGCCTTGTACGAGAGCATCGGCGATACGCGCTCGCGCCAGCTGGCCCGTCTGCTGCTGGCCCGGGTGCTGATGGCGGCCGAGATGTTTGTCGAGCTGATCCGCCAGTTCGAACCCCTGCTCGAAGGCCCGGATGTCTGCGACGACCGGCCCGTTCAGGATGGCGACATGCCGCCGCGCCTGCGCTGCGCCTTGCTGCTCTCGGTCGGCGCGGCGTATGCGAACGCCAACACCGAGCTGAGCGGCTCGGCCGAGGGCATCGATTCACGCCAGGCCATCCCGATCTACCGCCGCGCCCTGGCCCTGGCCGAGCTGATCGGCAGCCCGCCGACGCGGGTGCGCTGCCGCTTCAGTTTGGCCAATCTGATGATCTGGACCGGCCAGCTGGACGAGGCCGCCCAGCTGCTGCGCGAGGTGGAACAGCTGGCGGCGCAGCAGCCGCTGTCCCTGCTCAACCGCGCCCATCTGCGCCAGAACCAGGCCTTGCTGGCCTGGAAATCGGGCCGGGCCCGCGAGGCCCTGCTCATGTTCCGCGAGGTGCGGGCCATGTGCGAGCAGGGCGGCTTGCTCTTCCTGCTCGGGCGCGCCCTGCTGCGCCTGGCCGAGTGCGCCGAGGACTGCGGCGATTTGGCCCAGGCCCTGGAGGCGCGCCAGGCCCAGGTGCAGCTGCTCGGCGCCAATCTGCGCGCCCAGCAGCAGAACTTCGGCCAGGGCATGTTGAGCCTGGTTCAGCATGCCCGCGTGGCGGCGCAAAACGAACTGCTGCAACGCCAGGGCAACAGCCTGGAGCAGGCCCTGGCCCAGCGCAACGGCGAGCTCAACGAGACCTTGAGCCGCCTGCGCGCCGAGATGTCGGTGCGGCGCGCGGCCGAGGCAGCCCTGACCGAAGCCCATGCCCAGCTGGAGCTCAAGGTGGCGCAGCGCACCCGCGAGCTGGAGCTGGCCATGCGCCGGCTGATGGAGCATGAAAAGCAGGCCGCGCTGAGCTATTTGGTGGCCGGCGTGGCCCATGAGCTGAACACGCCGCTGGGCAATGCCTTGCTGGCCACCAGCTCGGCCCAGGCCGGGCTGCAGGAATTCGGCCAGGCCTTCGAGGCCAACCGCTTGCGCCGGCAGGACGTGCAGGGCCTGCGCCAGAACCTGCAGGCCAATCTCGACATCGTCAGCCACGGCCTCGAGCGTGCCACCGTGCTGTTGCGCAATTTCAAGGCCCTGGCCTTGCAGGACAGCAGTGAGGAGGCCGAGTGGATGGATGCCGCCCAGGTCGCCCACAACACCTTGCAGGCCTTTACCGGCGCCTTGCGCGAGGCCGGCGTGACGGTCGATTTGAGCGGGCTGCAGCCGCTGCGCCTGCGTGGCCATGCGGCGGCGCTCAGCCAGGTGCTGGCCCAGCTGATCGAGAACGCGCTGCTGCATGCCTTCCAGGGCTGGAGCGGCGAGCGCCGCCTGAGCCTGCACGGCCGGGCCCTGCCCGAGGGCCTGGAGCTGCGCGTGGCCGACAGCGGCCATGGCATCGCCCGCGAGCACCAAGCCCATGTCTTCGACCCCTTCTTCAGCACCCGCATGGGTCAGGGCGGATCGGGCCTGGGCCTCTACCTCGCGCAGCGCCTGGTGGTGCAGCGTCTGGGCGGCGAACTGGCGCTGAACAGCGCGCCGGGCCGCGGGGCGGAGTTCATCATCCGCCTGCCCAGCTGAGCCCCATCAAGGCATGAAAAAGCCGCCTCGAGGGCGGCTTTTGTTTTGGTGATCGGTGAGCCCGGATCAATCGAACACGGGAGACTCGACGCCCAGAACTTTATGGAGCTTGGGGCTGGTGGTCGTGTACTGCAGGTGCACGCGCTTGTCGGGGTTGATGTAGGGCATGGCGCCGAAGGCGGCCAGAGCGCACTCATGGAAGCCCGAGAGGATCAGCTTCTTCTTGCCGGGATAGGTGTTCACATCGCCGACGGCGAAGATGCCCGGCACGCTGGTCTGGAACTTCTCGGTGTCGACGACGATCTGCTTGCGCTCCAGGGCCAGGCCCCACTCGGCGATCGGGCCCAGCTTCGGCGACAGGCCGAAGAACACCAGCACCTGGTCGCAGGGCACGACGCGGGTCACGCCGTCGCCGCCGGTGACCTTGATATTGGTCAGCTTGCCATCGGCTTCGACAATGTCGGTCACCTGGCCGACTTCGAACTGCATCTCGTAGGCCTCGCACAACTCGCGCATCTTGGCCACGCTGGCCGGGGCGGCGCGGAAACCGTCGCGGCGGTGCAGCAGGATCACGCTCTCGGCCTTGTGGGCGCCACCGTCGTCGTTGCCGGCGCAGAAGTTCAGGGCCCAGTCCAGGGCCGAGTCACCGCCACCGACGATCACCAGGTTCTTGCCGGCGAACTGCTCGGGGTTGCGCACACGGTAGTGCAGCTGGGTGCCTTCGTACTTGTCGATGCCCTCGACCTTCAGCGTGCGCGGCTGGAAGGAGCCCACGCCACCGGCGATGAAGATGGTCTTGGTCAGGAAGCTGGTGCCCTTGCTGGTGGCGACGAAGAAGCGGCCATCGTCCTGCTTGAGCACGGTGGTCACTTCCTGGCCCAGATGGAAGGTCGCGCCGAAGGGCTCGATCTGCTTCATCAGGTTGTCGGTCAGCTCCTTGCCGGTGCAGATGGGCACGGCCGGGATGTCGTAGATCGGCTTGTCCGGGTAGAGCTCGATGCACTGGCCACCGGGGTAGGCCAGGGAGTCGATGATGTGGGCCTTGACCTCGAGCAGGCCCAGCTCGAAGACCTGGAACAGGCCCACCGGGCCAGCGCCGACGATGACGGCATCGGTCTCAATGGTGTCCGGGCCCGGGGCCAGGAGTTCGTCGGCGGGCGCGGTCGTCGTCTCTACGTTCACTTGGGATTCCATTTCTTGGCCGGGCCCCGTTCAGGCCCCGCGTCAGCAGTTTTACGAAGTCGTTCAGCGGATCAGCTCGGACAGCTTGTCCGTGCGGTCCTTCCAGTCATCGGCGTCGGGCAGGGCGCCCTTGCGCTTGGTGATGCTGGGCCACTTCTTGGCGAGGTCGGCATTGAGCTTGATCATGTGCTGCAGATTGCCCGGCACATCTTCTTCCGGCACGATGGCGTTGACCGGGCACTCGGGGATGCAGACGGCGCAGTCGATGCATTCATCGGGGTCAATGGCCAGGAAGTTCTGGCCTTCGCGGAAGCAGTCAACGGGGCACACGTCGACGCAGTCGGTGTACTTGCAGCGGATGCAGGATTCAAGGACGACGTGGGTCATGGTGGATCAGCTCGTGTAGTTGGGGCCAGAGTCGCTGCCGGGCTGCACCCGTTTCGGGCGTGGCGCCAAGCAGCGGCAAAAGGCGGATTTTAATCAATGAGGCTGCGAGTCAGGCCTTGATGGGGCGCAAGACCCGGCGTGTTGCTGGAATTTGTGGGCGAAGCGTGGCCTGAAACCCCCACGCCGCGCCGCGCAGCGGTCAGCGGCCGGGCGCCTGCGCCGACGGTGACCACGGTCGGCCGGCCGCGGTGCAGCAGCGAGGCCGCGGCCAGCTCGGCCACCGTGTGGTCGCTGCTCAGGGCATCGGCGCAGCCGGCGCGCGAGACCGCCAGCACCGGCGTGTCGGCCGGCCAGCCGGCCTCCAGCAGCTTGCGGCCCAGGGCGGCCAGCTGGCGGCCAGCCATGTAGAAGACCTCGGTGTCGGCGCTGCGGGCGGCCTGCAGTTCGCCATCGCGGGTCATGGCCGTGGTCAGGCTGACGCTGCGGCCGCTGCCGCGGCGGGTCAGCGGGCGCTGCACCTGGGCGGCGGCGGCAATGGCGGCGGTCACGCCAGGCACCACTTCGCTGGCGATGCCGGCTTCATGCAGTGCGATCAGCTCTTCTTCCAGGCGGCCGAAGACGCTGGCGTCGCCGCCCTTGAGGCGTACGACGCGGCGGCCGGTCAGGGCCTGCCTGACCAGGGCGGCGTTGATGGCGGTCTGCTTGGTCGAGTCGCAAAAGCCGCGCTTGCCCACATCGATCCATTCCGCGTGCGGCGCCAGATCGCGCAGGGCCGGGTCGGTCAGGGCGTCGAACAGCACCACCTCGGCGGCGGCCAGGGCGCGTGCGCCGCGCACGGTGATGAGGTCGGCGGCGCCGGGGCCAGCGCTGACGAAGAGGACGGTTTGTGGGCTCATGGGGCGATTCGTTTCAGGCCGTGACGCTGGGCTTCAGCGCACCAGCAGGGCACCGCTGGTGCGGTTGCTGCTGGGGTCGACGACGATCAGGCTGCCGCCGACGCGGTTGCTGGCATAGGCCTCCACCGGCAGGGCGGCCTGCACCTCGATCTGCACATGGCCGATCTCGTTGACATTCAGCTGCTCGGCCTCCAGCGGCTGCAGGCTGTGGATGTCCAGGCGGTGCTCGATGGCGCTGATGCGGCCCTGCACCCAGCGGTTGCCGTGGCGCAGCCAGTATTTGCGGCCCGGCACGGCCGGCTCGGTGTCCAGCCAGGCCAGGGTGGCTTTGAAGCTTTGCGTCGGCTGGGCCGAACCCGGGGTGACGATCCAGTCGCCGCGCGAGACGTCGAGCTGGCGGTCCAGCACCACGCCGGCCGATTCACCGGCCACGCTGTGGCTCACGGTCTCGCCGGCGCGGCGCACCTCGGCCACGATGGCCTTTTCACCGCTGGGCAGGATCTGGATCTCGTCGCCGGCCTGGATCTGGCCATGGGCGATGCGGCCCCAGAGGGTGCGCGGCTGGTGGCCCGTGCCTTCACCCGTTTCACCTGAGTCTCGGGCGACATATTGCACCGGGATCAAGACCTGACCCTCCACCTTCTCCTGCACGCCCGGCAGGCTTTCCAGCACCTGCAGCAGCGAGGGGCCTTGGTACCAGGTGGCCCATTCACCGGCCAGGGGCTGGGTGACGTTGTCGCCGCGCAGGGCCGAGACCGGCACGATGGCGGTGACGGCAATGCCGGCCTGCTCGGCAAAGGCGCGCAAGGCCTTTTCCACCGCAGCGAAGGCCGGGCCGGGCTGTTCCAGCGCGTCGAGCTTGTTGACGGCGAAGACGATGCTGGGCACGCGCAGCAGATGGGCCAGCAGGCTGTGGCGGCGGGTCTGCGGCAGCAGCTCGATGGCCTCGACCGAGGTGTCCAGCTTGGTGATGTCCACCAGCACCACGGCGGCATCGCTGCCGGCGGCGGCCGTCACCATATTGCGGGTGTACTGCTCATGGCCGGGCGCGTCGGCAATGATGAACTTGCGCGTCTTGGTGGCGAAATAGCGGTAGGCCACATCGATGGTGATGCCTTGCTCGCGCTCGGCCTCCAGTCCATCGGTCAGCAAGCTCAGGTCGATGGGCGCACCGGCGGCGCGCTTTTCCAGGGTGTCCAGCTGGTCGGCCAGGATGGCGCGGGAATCGAACAGCAGGCGGCCGATCAGGGTGCTCTTGCCATCGTCGACGCTGCCGGCCGTGAGAAAGCGCAGGGCGCGGTGATGGGTGTCCACGTCAGCGTCGTGGATCAGGTGTTCAGCAACGGCGTTCATGATCAGAAATACCCTTCCTTCTTGCGGCGCTCCATCGAGGCCTCGGACGTGCGGTCGTCCATGCGGGTGGCGCCGCGCTCGCTGACGGTCACGGTCAGCGTTTCGGCCACGATGTCGGCGGCCGTGGCGGCCGTGCTTTCCACCGGGCAGGTGCAGGTCATGTCGCCCACGGTGCGGAAGCGCACGGTGGCGGTTTCCACCGTCTCGCCGGCCTCGGGCGGGGTGACCTCGGTCACCGGCACCAGCAGGCCCTTGCGGCGGATCACTTCGCGCTCATGCTTGAAGTACAAGCTGGGCAGGGGGATGTTTTCGCGGGCGATGTAGAGCCAGACATCCAGCTCCGTCCAGTTGCTGATCGGGAAGGCGCGGAAATGCTCGCCCGGGCGGATGCGGGTGTTGAACAGATTCCAGAGCTCGGGGCGCTGCTCCTTGGGCTGCCATTGGCCGAAGCTGTCGCGGTGGCTGAAGATGCGCTCCTTGGCGCGGGCCTTTTCTTCATCACGGCGGGCGCCGCCGATCAGCACATCGAAGCGGTGCTCTTCGATCGCTTCCAGCAGGGTCACGGTCTGGTGGCCGTTGCGCGATTCCAGCGGGTGGGCCAGGCGCACGGTGCCCTTCTTGATCGACTCGTCCATGTGGGCGACGATCAGACGCTCGCCCATCTCGGCCACGCGTTTCTCGCGGAACTCGATCACTTCGGGGAAGTTGTGGCCGGTGTCCACATGGACCAGGGGGAAGGGCAGGCGGCCCTTGAACACATTGCCGGCCACGCGGGTCTTGAAGGCTTTTTCGGCCAGGCGCAGCACCACGCAGGAATCCTTGCCGCTGGAGAACAGCAGGCCCGGGCGCTCGAAAGCAGCGGCCACTTCGCGCAGGATGAAGATGGCTTCTTCTTCCAGGTGGTCCAGATGGCGCTGGTCCACGGTGGCGGCCAGCGCTTGCAGATTGAGGGGGGCGTTCATGCCGTGGCTCCTGACTTCAATTCTTCGTTCGAGCGGGCTTGGTGCAAGCCGCACTCCTTGGCGTTCTCGTCGTGGCTCCGGCCGGACGCTGTCGCATCCTTAACTTCGGCGTCGCCGAAGTTAGCCTCCGCCGAAACGTCGCTGCCAACTTCCGCGCCTTGCGCGGTAGCGGCTGTCGCCGGGGAATGCGTCTTGTGCAAGCCGCATTCCTTGGCATCGTCGTTTTCCCACCACCAGCGGCCGGCACGGAAGTCCTCGCCCACCGCAATGGCGCGGGTGCAGGGCGCGCAGCCGATGCTGGGCATGAACTGGTCGTGCAAGGCGTTGTACGGCACCTGGTGGGTGGCGATGTAATGCCAGACATCGGCCCAGCTCCAGTCGGCCAGCACATTGAGCTTGACCCGGCCTTGGCCGTCCAGCTCTTCGGCGGGCACCTCGGCGCGGTTCTGGCTTTGCTCGCGGCGCAGGCCGGTGATCCAGGCTGTGCGGCCGGCCAGCATGCGGCCCAGGGGCTCGAGCTTGCGCACGCCGCAGCAGGCCTTGCGCAGGGCCAGGCTTTCGTACATGGCGCGCTCGCCATGCGTCTTCACGAAATGGACCACTTGCTCGGCCACCGGGCGGAAGACCTGCACCGAGAGGCCGTAGCGCGCCTCGATCTGCGGCAGCAGGGCCAGGGTCTCGGCATGCAGAGCGTCGGTGTCCAGGGTGGCCATATCGATGGTGAGGCCGTGGCGTGCGATCAGGTCGGTGATGACCATGTCTTCGGCGCCCAGGCTGCTGCTTTGGATCAAACCGGCGCCGAAGCGCTCGGCGGCCGCGCGAAGCTGGGCGACGCTCGCGGCCACGCGATCTTCAAAGCCGGGCGTGGCGCGGGCATACAGGCCCACGGCCGAGGCACTGGCCGTGGCGCCGGGCAGGCTGCTCAGCGACGAGCTCAGCGATGAGACGTCGCCCTCGCTCATGCCGCGCCTCGCGCAAACACCGGTTGTGCGTGGTCCACATCGCCCTGGTAGTGGGCCGGGAAGAAGGCCAGGGCGCGTTCGGCCGCAGCCTGGCTTTCGCCGGCGCGCAGCTGCACGGCATCGAAGCCGCAGCGGGCCAGCAAGGGCAGCATGTCGACGATCACCTCGCCGGTGGCGCGGATCTCACCGGCAAAGCGGTAGCGGGCGCGCAGCAGGCGGGCCTGGCTGTAGGCGCGGCCATCCACCCATTTCGGGAACTTCAGGGCCACCAGGGCCAGGCGCGGCAGGTCATGCGCCAGGTCTTCGATGGCGTAGTCATTGGGCACTTCCACGCCGGTGGCCAGGCCCGCGGGCCAGTGGTCGCGCACGGCATGCCATTGCTCCAGGCTCAGCAGCAGGTGGGGCGCCGGGTCCGGGTGCGGCATGGGGCCGTCTTCGCCGAGCACGTGGTGCCATTGGGGATGGGTGCTGTCGATGAATTTCATGGTCGTCGTCGGCTGGGCGGTGGTCATTGGGCTTCGGTAGCGGCATTCGCGCCGGTCAGCGTGCGGACGGCGTTAGCCGGTGCCTTGAAAGGATCGAGGCCGATGCGGCGCACGGTGTCGATGAAGCGCTCGCTGTGGTCAGCGCGCTCACGGCGGTAGGTCTGGACGATGGACTCGATCACATCGGGCACCTCATCGGCCGCGAAGGAGGGGCCGATCACCTTGCCCGGGACCGAGGCGCCCGAGAGGGTGGAGCCGTCCGAGCCGCCCAGCGAGACCTGGTACCACTCCTTGCCGTCCTTGTCGACGCCGAGGATGCCGATGTGGCCGCTGTGGTGGTGGCCGCAGCTGTTGATGCAGCCGCTGATGTGCAGGTCGATGTCACCGATGTCGTAGAGCTCGTCCAGGTCATCGAAGCGCTCGGTGATGGCCGCGGCCACCGGGATGGAGCGGGCATTGGCCAGGGCGCAGAAGTCACCGCCGGGGCAGGCGATCATGTCGGTCAGCAGGCCGATGTTCGGGGTGGCGAAGCCCAGCGCGCGGCTGGCTTCAAACAGGGCCGGCAGCTCGGCCTCACGCACCCAGGTCAGCACCAGGTTCTGGTCATGGCTGACGCGCAGCTCGCCCAGGCCGAAGCGGTCGGCCAGATCGGCCGCACCGTCCATCTGGGCATCGGTGGCGTCACCCGGGGCGAGGCCGGCGCGCTTGAGCGAGAGGGTGACGGCGCGGTAGCCCGGCACGCGGTGGCCGTGGACGTTGCGCTCCAGCCAGCGCTTGTAGGCGCCGTCCGCCACGCCGGCGAAGATGTCGCTGCGCTCGCCCGGCTGCACGCCGACCGGCGTGACGAAGCTTGCGGTCACACGGTCCAGCTCGGCTTGCGGGATCAGGTGCTCGCGGCCGCCTTCGTCCAGCTCCAGGATCTGCTTGAACTCGGCGTTCACGTCGTCGAAGAAGGCCTGGCCTTCGGCCTTAACCAGAATCTTGATCCGGGCCTTGTACATATTGTCGCGGCGGCCATAACGGTTGTAGACCCGCACGATGGCTTCCAGATAGACCAGGATCTGCTGCCAGGGCAGGAACTCGTTGATCACCTGGCCGATGATGGGCGTGCGGCCCATGCCGCCGCCGACCAGCACTTGGAAACCGACCTCGCCGGCCTCGTTCTTCTTCAGCTGCAGGCCGATGTCATGCCAGGCGATGGCGGCGCGGTCTTCGGCCGCGCCCGAGATGGCGATCTTGAACTTGCGCGGCAGGAAGGCGAATTCGGGGTGCAGGGTGCTCCACTGGCGCAGCACTTCGGCATAGGGGCGCGGGTCGACGATCTCGTCGGGCGCGATGCCGGCGAAGCAGTCGCTGGTGATGTTGCGGATGCAGTTGCCGCTGGTCTGGATGCCGTGCATGTCGACATCGGCCAGGCGGTCCATCACATCGGCGGCCTGGGGCAGGGGGATCCAGTTGTACTGCAGGTTCTGGCGCGTGGTGAAGTGGCCATAGCCGCGATCGAAATCACGGGCGATGCCGGCCAGGGCGCGCAGCTGCGTGCTGGACAGCACGCCGTAAGGCACGGCCACGCGCAGCATGGGCGCATGGCGCTGCACATACCAGCCGTTTTGCAGGCGCAGGGGGCGGAATTCGTCGTCGCTCAGCGTGCCGGCCAGATTGCGCCCCAGCTGGTCGCGGAACTGCGCAGCGCGGGCGCGGACGAACTGGCGGTCGAAGTCGGTGTACTGGTACATGGCGGGCTTGTCGGAAGAGTTCGGTGGATCTGAGGATCTGAGGATCTGAGAAGGGGTTTCGGCCGGGCGGGGCTTTAGTGAATGACTTTCCAGCCGGCCAGCAGCAGGGAGCCGCACAGCAGGCCGCGCACCACACCATCGGGCAGGCGTCGCGTCAGCTGGGCACCCAACCAGATGCCGGGCATGGAGCCGATCAGCAAGGGCAGCAGCAAAGTCCAGTTGACATGGCCCAGCGTGGCATGGCCGATGCCGGCCACCAGGGTCAGGGGTACGGCGTGGGCGATGTCGCTGCCGACGATGTAGCGCGCCTCCAGGCGCGGGTAGAGCAGGAGGATCAGGGTGGCGCCGATCGCGCCCGCACCGATCGAGGACAAGGACACCAGCACGCCCAGCAGCACGCCGGCCGCGACCGTTAGCGCCGGCTTGCGCGACTCGGGGATGTGGCGTTCCAGGCGCAGGCCCACGGCTTGCCAGGATTTCTTGAAGGCCACCACCAGGGCGGTCAGGAAGAGGGCAATGCCCAGGGAAAAAGTCAGTGTGCTGGCCCAGCCCTTGGTGATGTCGGTGGCGTGCATCAGGGCCACGGTGGCGATGGAGGCCGGGATGCTGCCAGCCAGCAGCAGGGCGGTCAGGCCCCATTTCACATGACCGTGGCGGGCGTGGGCGACCGAACCGGACATCTTGGTCAGTGCGGCGAACCACAGATCGGTGCCGATGGCCACGGCCGGGCTGAGCCGGAACACCGACAGCAACAGCGGCGTCATCAGCGAACCGCCGCCCACGCCGGTCACACCGACGATGGCGCCGACGCCAAATCCACTTGCAATTGCCATCCAGTCCACATCTGCTCCCAGTTGCTGAGGCGCAGGTCTGCGTCTCAGGGGGCGGACTTTATGCAGTCTTCATATATATACAAACCATTTATTTGTAGATTGCTTATCCGAATTTGCATATATGAGGTTTGAGATGCTGACCTATCCGGTCATTCGGTGCGGCGCCAGCGGCTTTCACACGGGGCTGACAGAATGCGCGGCGCCGGGCCGCAGGCCCATCGCTCCCATGTTTCCCCAACCGCCTTTTTAGAAAGTGCCGCCATGACCGCATCCACCCCCGTCCTGCACCAAGCCAGCGTGCCCGTCTTCAAGCAGATGCTGGGCGGCCTGGCCGATGTCCTGAGCAAGGCCGAGGCCCATGCCGCAGCGCGCAATATCGACCCGCAGGTGTTCCTGCAGGCGCGCCTGTTCCCGGACATGTTCGCGCTGCTGCGCCAGGTGCAGATCGCCTGCGATTTCGCCAAGGGCGTGAGCGCCCGCCTGGCTGGCGCCGAGGTGCCCAGCGTGGCGGACGAGGAAAAGAGTTTTGCCGAGCTGCAGGCGCGCATCCAAGCCACCCTGGCCTTCATCGATGGCCTGCCTGCCGAGGCCTTTGCCGAGGCCGCCAGCCGCGAGGTGGTGTTGCGCCCGGGCACGCCGAAAGAGCGCCGCTTCGCCGGCCAGGCCTATCTCCTGAGCTATGGTCTGCCGCAGTTTTTCTTCCACGTGACCACGGCCTACGCCATCCTGCGTCACAACGGCGTGGAGCTGGGCAAGAAGGACTATATGGGCGCCTTCTGAGGCAGCGTCTGAGGCGTTTTTGAGGCGCAGCTGGCTGCGCCGACCCCGGGCCTGAGCCCGCTTCATGTCACACTGCTGCACGGTTTTTCGAGTTCGCTGGAAACACCCCATCGTCCATCTGTGCCGCAGGCACGCCAACTGAGGAGCGACTCATGGCCAAAGGTCAGCAAAAGAGCAACAAGGAAGCGAAGAAGCCGAAGAAGGACAGCTCTCCGCCCAAGCCGATTTCATCCGGCGCGGTGATGCCCACGGTCACCACCGTGGTGCCCGATCGCAGCAAGAAGGCCAAGTAAGAAGGACAGGCAGGCCCCAAGCCCGGCGAAACATTCGTCGCTTCGGGCCTCACACACCGCAGGACCCAGCCACGTGTGCTCCATGCCCACGTGGCTTTTTTTTCATGCCGGAGCAGCAGCCTCGCGCGCATCTCGCCAGGCCAGGAAGGACTCGAAGTCCATCGGCCGGCCCAGCAGGAAGCCTTGCACCTGGTCACAACCGACGCGGCGCACCGCATCCAGCTCGCCCTCGCGCTCGATGCCTTCGGCGGTGACCGTCAAGCCCAGGCTGTGGCCCAGGCGGGCGATGGTTTCCAGCAGCTCGTAGCGCCGCGGTGAGAGGTCCACCTCGCGCACAAAGGATCGATCGATCTTGAGCTCATCCACCGGCAGGCGCTGCAGATAGGCCAGCGAAGAGTGGCCGGTGCCGAAGTCGTCGATCGACAGGCGCACGCCCAGGGTACGCAGGCCATGCAGCAGGGCCACCGGGTCGTCGCTGCTGTCCATCAGGCCGGTTTCGGTCAGCTCCAGGGTCAGGTGTTGCGGGTCGACGTCGTGCTGCTGCAGGCGCTCGCGCAGAAAGTCCAGCAGCTCGCCGTTCTGCAGATCCTGGGTGGAGATGTTGACGGCGATGTGCAGGCCGGCCATGCGTGGCTCGGCCAGCAAGCGCAAGGCCTCGCCCAGCATCCAGCGCGTCAGCTGGCTGACCCGGCCGGTGCGCTCGGCAAAGGGGATGAACTCGCCCGGCGGCACCCAGCCGCGGGTCGGGTGCTTCCAGCGCACCAGGGCTTCGGCGCCTTCCAGCTCGCCGCTGCCCAGGCGCAGCTTGGGCTGCAGATAGGCATGCAGCTGCTCGCCCTGCAGGGCCGCTTGCAGGTCCGACGCCAGGGTCAGGTCTTGCTGGCGAGCTTGCTCGGTGCCGCTGCTGTAGAAACGCAGCGCCGCCTTGGAACGCTTGGATTCGAACAAGGCCTGCTCGGCCTGGCGCAGCAGGGACTCGGCCTCATGACCATGCTCGGGGCAGAGCGCGGCGCCGCAGGAGATGGACAGGTCCAGGCGTTGGCCCTGCCAGTCCAGCGGCTGCTCGATGGCGCGGCGCAGGCTTTCGGCCTGCAGCTGGGCGTCGGCGGCGTCGCGCACCTGCAGCAGGGCGGCGAAGGTGCCGCCGGCCAGGCGGGCCAGCGGGGCTTGCGCCCCCAGGGCTTCGGCCAGATGGCTGCTGGCGCGGCGGATCACGGCATCGCCGGCATCGAAGCCGAGCAGGGCGTTGATGGTCTTGAGCCGGTCCAGATCCAGGCAGAGCAGGCAGGAGGCCAGGCCGCCCTGGTTGCGCCGCTGTTGCAGCAGCTCGTTGGCCTCGACCAGAAAGCGCGCGCGCTGGGCCAGGCCGGTCATGGCATCGGTGTTGGCCAGGCGGCGCAGGCGCAGCTCGCGCTCGCCCACGGCGGCCGCCAGGGTGTTCAGGGCCTGGCCGACGCGGGTCACCTCGTCCTGGCCCTGCAGCTCGGCGCGCGCGCTGTAGTCGCCGGCGGCCAGGCGCTGGGCCGCCTGTTCGGCATGGCCCAAGGGCACGGTGATGGAGCGGCGCACCACGCCGTCCAGCGCACCGCTGAAGACCACCACCAGCACGCCCAGGATCAGCATCCACTGGCGGTCCTTGCGGATCTCGTCCTGCAGCTCGTGGGCATGGTCGGCCGTATCTTTCTGCTGGAGTTCGAGCAGACGGTCGGCAGCGCGAGCCAGCTGGTCCAGGGCCTGCTCGGTCTCACGCGCCATCATCGCGCGTGCGGCGTTCAGGTCATCGGCCTCGATCAGGTCGATGTTGCGGCCATAGGCCGCACGGTACTGATCGAGGGCCTGGCTCAATTCTGCAAAAGCCCGACGGCTGGCCGCACCGCGCAATTGCTGACCAAGGCGACTGAGATCCTGGTCGATCTGCCGGTTGGCCGCGTCGGCCTCGCGGTAGGCCGCAATGCGCTGTTCGCGCGGCGCGCTGATCAGCACCAGCAGCTTGCGCGAGGTTTTGTGCGCCTGCGCGCTGATGTCCTCCGACAAATGCAGCAGGGTCAGGCGCTGGCTGGCCAGCTCGTTCAGGGCCACCGAGAGCTGGTTCATGCGTTCCAGCTGGCTCAGCCCAGCCAGGGTCAGCAGCAAGAGCACCAGCACGGAACGCAGGGCCAGGCGGGTACCGATGCGCAGGCGCGCCAGGGCTTGCAGGGGCGAAAGAAACATGGATGCAGGAAATCGAAGGGCTGGGGAATGGGACATCAAAGCCTGGCGCGCGGCAGCGCCGGGGAACAGCTCCCGGCGCCGCGTTTGTGCTGCGCCGCCTCAACACTTCATGGCTTCAAGCTCTATCGGTTGCCCGTTGCAGAACTTTCGCTTTTCTTTCATTCCCGAGGCTGCCATTCGCACAGCCCTGAGGTCCGCCGCCAACCGGGCTCGGCACAAGCCCTGACATGGTTGTTATCAATTTGGTTCTAGACTGGTCTTAAATTGGGTGTCGTTTGGTATTTTGCGACTCGAGGAGGAGGGCAAGATGGATCGACGGCGTTTTCTCGCCCGCGGGGCGGCTTGGCCTGCGGCGGCGGTGCTGGGGGGTGGGCTGGCCGGCTGTGGCGGCGGGGGTGGCGGCCGAAGTGGAGGCGTGGTGGAGGCTGCGCCGGCGCCGCCGCCCGCACCGGGGCCCAGCCCGGATGCCGATTGGGATGCTCTGGCCGCCCAGGTGCAAGCCCAAGGTGCAGGGCAAGTCTTGCGCCCCGGCGATAGCGGCTACGACACCCGGCGCCTGGTCGCCAATGCCCGTTATGACGCTCTGCGTCCGCTGGGTCTGTTGCGCTGCGCCAGTGCGGCCGATGTGGCGGCGGGCTTGGCCTTTGCGCGCCGCAAGGCCATGCCTCTGGCCCTGCGTGGCGGTGGCCACAGCTATCTGGGCGCCTCGACCGGGCCGGGCTTGGTGCTCGATGTCGGGCCGATGAACGGGGTCAGGCTGGAGGGCGAGGTGGCCGTGGTCGGCGCCGGTGCCACCCTGGCCGATGTCTACGAGGGCTTGATCAGCCAGGGCCGCTGCATCCCCTCGGGCAGCTGCTTGAGCGTGGGCATTGCCGGCATCACCCTCGGCGGTGGCTTTGGGGTGCTGGACCGGGCCTACGGCCTCAGCTGCGACGCTTTGATTGGCGCCACCGTGGTCAATGCCGAGGGTCAGGCATTGGTCTGCGATGCCGGCCGCAACAGCGATCTGTTCTGGGCCTTGCGCGGCGGCGGCGGCGGGCGCTTCGGTGTGCTGACCGAGCTGCGCTTTCAAAGCCATGCGGTGGGGCCATTGCTGCAGTTCAGCGCGAGCTTCGGCCTGGACGATCTGGAGGCGGTGCTGGCCGCCTGGCAGCGCTGGCCGGAGCAAGGTTTGCCCGGCTCGGCCTGGTCGCAGCTGGCGGTGTCGCCCCAGGGTGGGCGCCTCTGGGGATTGGCATTGGGCCCTCACAGCGACGCGGCGCAGTTTTCTCCGATCTGGCAGGCGCTGCTGGCGCGCATCAACCGGACCGGTCTGGCGCCGGCCGCGCTGCAGGCGCGCAGCTACCGGGATGTCTTGCTCGGCGATTGCGCCGGCCTGAGCCTGGCGCAATGCCATCTGCCAGCGCAGAACCCGGAGGGGCGGCTCGGTCGCGTGACCATGGCGGCCAGCTCGGACTTTTACGACCAAGCCCTGCCGCCCGAGGGCCAGCGGGCCTTGGCCGACGCCCTGCGTGCGCGGCGCGGCCAGGGCTCGGGCGGGGTGATCCTGAATCTGATGGGTGGGGCCATCGCCCAGCTTTCACATCAGGCCACGGCATTTCCGCACCGCGCGGCCTTGTTCAGCGCCCAGTACGGGGTGGAGCTGCCGCCTTTCGCCACCGCATCGGCGGTGGAGGAGGGGGCCCGTTGGACCCACGGCCTGCGCGAGCTGATGCGGCCCTGGAGCAGTGGCCGCGCCTATCTCAATTACCCGGATGCCAGCATTGCCGACCCGCTGCCGGCCTACCATGGCAGCCATCTGGCCCGGCTTCAGCAGATCAAGCAGGCGCAGGACCCCAGCGGCCTGTTCCAGACCGTGCAAGGGCTGTGATATCCGGGCTGCCGGCAGGGCGTGCGCCGGCAAGGGTGGGGCAAAGTTACACTGGGCGCCCTTTGTGGCGGCCCGGCTCGGGCTGTGATGCGCCGCTGGTATGGACCTTGTCTGCGCTTCCTTCCCGAGTCTCTCGGGCCGCCTGCATGCCTCTGCTTTGAATTGCATCCACTGCAACCCTGACCATGGCCGGCCTCAGCCCCAAGACCCCCAGCCCCACCGAGATCACCGTGCACCAGCAGTCCCGCGTGCTGGAGGTGGCGTTTTCGGACGGCGCGCGCTTTCGCATCCCGTTCGAGCTGATGCGGGTCTACAGCCCCTCGGCCGAGGTGCAAGGCCATGGCCCGGGTCAGGAGGTGCTGCAGACCGGCAAGCGCGAGGTGCAGATCACTGGCCTGGAGCCTGTCGGCCACTACGCCGTGCGGCCGCAGTTTTCCGATGGCCATGACAGCGGCCTGTTCACCTGGGACTATCTGTACCAGCTCGGCGAGCGGCAGGCCCAGCTTTGGGCCGATTACGAAGCCCGCCTGGCCGCGGCCGGCCTGAGCCGCGATGCCGACATGGCCGCCCCGGCGCCGGCCGGCGGCCATGGCTGCGCCAGCCACAGCCATCACTGAACTGAAGCCTCGCCCAAACCGGCCCACAGCGCTTCAGCCCACCCATTTCCCGCGAGACCCATTCATCATGAGCAGCACCCATTTCGGCTACCAGACCGTTGACGAGCGCGAGAAAGCCAGCCGTGTGCGCGGCGTGTTCGACTCGGTGGCGTCCAAGTACGACGTCATGAACGACTTGATGTCCATGGGCATGCACCGCGCCTGGAAGGCCTACACCGTGGCCGTGGCCAACCTCAAGGCCGGCGATCGGGTGCTGGACATTGCCGGCGGCACCGGTGATCTGTCGCGTGCCTTTGCCAAGAAGGTGGGCGAAACCGGCATGGTGGTGCACACCGACATCAACGAGGCCATGCTGCGCCAGGGCCGCAACCGCCTGCTCGACGAAGGCCTGATCCTGCCGACCAATCTGTGTGACGCGGAAAAGCTGCCCTACAAGGCTGGCAGCTTCGATCTGGTCAGCGTGGCGTTCGGCCTGCGCAATATGACCCACAAGGATGTGGCTCTGGCCGAGATGTGCCGGGTGCTGCGCCCAGGCGGCCGCCTGCTGGTGCTGGAGTTCTCCAAGGTGGCCGCGCCGCTGCAGAAGCCCTACGACTGGTACTCCTTCAAGATCCTGCCCAAGCTGGGCCAGATGATTGCCGGCGACGCCGAGAGCTACCGCTACCTGGCCGAGTCCATCCGCATGCACCCGGGCCAGCAGGAGCTCAAGGCCATGATGAAGACGGCCGGCTTCGGCCATGTCGATGTGCACAACCTGAGCGCCGGGGTGGTGGCTCTGCATGTCGGCATCAAGTGCTGATGTGATGGTGGGGAGCTTGAGTATTTGTGCGCAAGGCGCCCCAGCCCTTGATTTGTCATAAACCGAAATGAAACAGTGCCTGCCGCCGAATCCCGGTGGCGCGAGGGTATTCCCTGGGCTGTCGATTCATTCTTGGGCACGCCCGTGAAATACCGCGGGTAATCCGTGAGGGGCGCCCCCCTGATTGCCGGTTTCCCGGGGGGCGAATTGTCATTTTCCAAAGTTACACTCGCTCGTCCCAGCGTGGGCGAGGTAGCTTGCTGCGCTGCAGCATCAGTTTTGGGGCCCCGGCTCGGGGCACCGCGCTAGAAGAGAGAAAGACAAGCCATGTACCTGACGAATCAAGAGAACGCTTCCGCTTTCAAGGGCCTGCGCGTGGCCGCGGTGGCCGCCGCCGTGGTGGCCGTGATGCTGAGTGGTTGCGGTGACGACAAGAAGTCGGACAAGGCCTCGCAAACGGCTGCCAAGGTGAACAAGGAAGAGATCACCGTTCACCAGATCAACTTCGTCCTGCAGCGCCAACAAGGCCTCAAGCCCGAACAAGCCGAAGCGGCCAGCCGCCAGGTGCTGGAGCGTCTGATCGAGCAGGAACTGGCCGTGCAAAAGGCCCAGGAGCTGAAACTGGACCGCGACCCGCGTGTCGTGCAGCAAATCGAAGCCGCCAAGCGCGAAATCATCGCCCGCTCCTACGTCGAGCGCATCGGTGAATCGGTGGCCAAGCCGAGCAGCGAAGAAGTCAGCAAGTATTACAACGAGAAACCCGCGCTGTTCAAAGACCGCCGTATTTACAGCCTGCAGGAATTGGCGATTGAAGCCAAACCCGAGCAATTTGGTCAGCTGCGTCAGAAACTCGAAAGCGCCAAGAATATTGGCGAGTTTGCCGAGTATCTGAAATCCAATGATTTCCGTTTCACCGCCAACCAGGCAGTGCGCGCCGCCGAGCAATTGCCGCTCAACGGCCTGGAGTCGATCGCCCGCATGAAGGACGGCGACTCGGCGGTCACCCAGACCGCCAATGGCATCACCGTGCTGTTCCTGGTCGGCTCGCGCAGCCAGCCGGTCGACGAGGCCCGGGCCCGCCCGGCCATCGAGGCCTTCCTGGTCAATCAGCGCAAGGCTGAGCTGGTGCAAAAGGACCTGAAGGGCCTGCGCGAAGCCGCCAAGATCGACTACATCGGCAAGTTTGCCGAAGGCGCGCCGGGTGCCAAGGGCGCCGCCGCCTCCGCCCCGGCCGCAGCCGCCACGCCGGCTCCGACGGCGGCGCCCGTGGCTGCCGATCCGGTTGCTCCGGCCGCCAGCGGTCTGAATGCTGCTGACATCTCCAAGGGCATGGGTCTCAAGTGAGTTTCAACATGACGTCGTCTTTCCTGACCTTCGCTCCTTCGCGCCCGGCCCGGGTGGCTGCGGCGGCCCTGGCATTGCTGGGTGCCCTGTCGGTGGCTGCCTCGGCGCAGGCGCAAGCCCCGGCTGCCGCCTTGCCCGGCGCCAGCGCTCCGGCTGAATATCGCCTGGGTTCGGGCGATGTGCTGCGCATCACCGTGTACCAGAATCAAGACCTGACCCTGGAAACCCGGGTGTCGGAGAGCGGCGTCATTTCCTTTCCCTTGCTGGGCAGTATCCGCATCGGTGGTCTCAGTGCCACTCAAGCCGAGAAACTGATCGCCGACGGTTTGCGCGACGGCAATTTCGTCAAGAACCCGCAAGTCACCGTGGTGGTGTTGCAGGTCAAGGGCAACCAGGCCAGCGTGCTGGGCCAGGTCAATCGCCCGGGCCGCTACCCGATCGAAACCGCCGACATGCGCCTGACCGATCTGCTGGCCAACGCCGGTGGCATCGCCGTCACGGGCGCCGAAGTGCTGGTGCTCAGCGGCACCCGCAACGGCCAACCCTACCGCCTGGAAATCGACCTGCCGCGCATCTTCGCTGCGGGCGGCCGTGAGCAGGATGTGCTGATCCAGAACGGCGACGTCATCTGGGTCGAGCGCGCCCCCATGGTCTATATCTACGGCGAAGTGCAACGCCCCGGCCCCATGCGCCTGGAACGCGGCATGACCCTGATGCAATCGCTCGCCACCGGCGGCGGCATCACCCAACGCGGCACCGAAAAAGGCATCCGCGTCCACCGCAAAGGCCCCGACGGCAAGGTCGAAGTTCTCCAGCTCCCGATGGATGAGGGTTTGAAGGATGGGGATGTTGTGTACGTCAAAGAGAGCTTGTTCTGATCCAAGGGCCTGAGAATGAACATCAGACAGTTTTTTGCAGTGGTGGTAGCTCGATGGAAGATCGTCGCTGCCGTGTTTCTTCTGACCGTCCTTACAACGCTCATCATCAGCTTGTTGATGCCGAAGCAGTATTCGGCGGCTGCTTCCGTGGTGATTGATGCCAAGCCTGACCCAGTTTCTGCGGTGATGTATCAAGGCATGGTCAGTCCCGCTGTGATGGCCACGCAAATTGACATCCTCCAGAGTGATCGTGTGGCTATGCGAGTCGTGCGCAACCTGAAGCTGGCGGATAACCCACAGATTCGCAGTCAGTGGCAAGAGGAGACGGGCGGCAAGGGTACCGTTGAGCAGTGGCTGGCAGACATGTTCCAGAAGAATATGGATGTGCGCCCCTCGCGTGAGTCGAATGTCATTACCGTGTTCTACCGCGCCCAAGATCCTAAATTTGCGGCAGGTGTAGCCAATGAGTTCGTTCAGGCGTTCTTGGATACATCTATTGAAATGCGGGTGGATCCTGCAAAGCAGTACTCGGCGTTCTTTGACCAGCGAGTCAAAGAGGCGCGCGAGACTCTGGAAAAAGCGCAGACCCGTCTATCTGACTTTCAGCGCGAGAACGGCATCATGGCCAATGATGAGCGTTTGGATATTGAAAGTAGCCGACTGAATGAGTTGTCGACCCAGTTGGTCATGATGCAGTCTCTTTCGGCTGAGTCGGGTAGTCGGCAGGCTCAGGCTCGTGGCGAACAGGCTGATCGCATGCAAGAAGTGCTTGGCAATCCGCTCATCAGTGGGTTGAAAGCTGATATCGGTCGTATGGAGGCTCGACTGCAGGAACTCAACGCTAAGCTGGGTGAACGCAATCCTCAAGTGATTGAAGCCAAGGCGAACGTGACCGAACTGCGCGCCAAGCTCAATGCTGAAATCTCGCGCGTGACCAGTGGTGTCTCGGTGGCGAACAACATTAATCGTCAGCGTGAAGCAGAGATCAAGAGTGCACTGGATGCACAGCGCATCAAGGTTCAGAAGCTCAAAGTCCTGCGGGATCAAGGCGCCGTGTTGTCGCGGGACCTCGACACAGCTCAACGGGCCTATGACCAGGTCTCTGCGCGCCTGACTCAAACCAGCCTTGAAAGCCAGTTGACTCAAAGCAATGTGTCGATCCTTACCCGAGCAGAACCGCCTTTGATTGCTTCTTCACCCCGGGTGCTCTTGAACACTCTGCTCTCGGTGGTCTTGGGCGTAGTCCTTGCTGTTGGCGGCGCTATGGTGGTCGAAATGACGGATCGGCGAATCCGCGTGCCGGAAGACCTGACCGCAAGCTTGGGTCTGCCAGTGTTGGGTGTAGTGCCCAAGCCCACGCTCAAAGATGCGCAAGGCAGAAAAACAAACGCACTGTTTCAGCAGCGAGTGATCTCGCAACTCCCCAACGCCTAATCAGACCAGTCTATGGAAACGTATGTGAACACCGCTTCGGCTGAGGTCGAGAGCAAAGACAGGTCTTCGGCGACGGAAGTTGACGACACTCGGGTGCGAGATCGTTCAATTGGCGACATCATCCGTGACACCCGCAATCTTTCGGCGGAGCAGGTGGAGGCGATCCTCGTCCATCAGCGCGAGAACGGTAGTCGTTTTGGCGAGGCGGCCGTGGCCTTGGGCTACGCCAGCATCGACGATGTGTTTGTTGCGCTCTCCCAGCAGTTTCACTATCCCTATGCTTCGGCGGAACAGCGAAAGGTCAATCCTGAACTTATCGCATTGAATGAGCCGTTTTCCGAACAGGCTGAGGTGTTTCGTGCGCTGCGCAGCCAGATCATTATGCGTCTGTGCAATGAAGGCGAGCCACGTCGCGCCATTGCGGTCGTCAGCGCCGATCAGGCCGATGGCAAGACGTATTTCGCCGCCAATCTGGCAGTGACACTGGCTCAATTGGGTGGAAGAGTTCTGTTGGTTGATGCGGACATGCGTAGCCCGCGGCAGCATCAAGTCTTCAATATCGAAAACAATGTTGGTCTGTCCAGTGTTTTGTCTGGCCGTGCCGAATCCAAAATCATCCAGCAGGTCGAAGGTGTTCCTTCGCTTTTCGTCCTGCCCTGTGGCAACACGCCGCCGAATCCGGTGGAACTTGTTGAACGTCCTGCATTTGGCTTGCTGATGCGTGAGTTGGTTGCAAAGTTCGACCATGTTGTGGTGGATACCCCGGCGGCTTCTCAAGGTACGGATGCAGCGGTGATTGCTGCTCGATGCGGCGCAGCATTGGTGCTTGCTCGAAAGAACTCCAGTCGAGTCAAGCGTTTGCAGGACCTTGTTGCGGTCATCTCCGGTGGACCGATCAAGGTGGCTGGTGTTGTCTTGAACGAGTTCTGAGGCATTGAGACCAATGACTGCTGCGAATTCGAGGGCAAGTCACGTGCCGACTGCACAGACTTCAAAGGGGGTCGCGCCTACCGTTGATTGGTTGGCCTGGGGCATGGTGCTTGCAGGGTTCTTGTTGTTGTACTTACCGACGTACTACGACTTGGCCACTACGCAGTGGCATCTTACCGAGCAGGGACACGGCCCCATCATCTTGGCCTTGGCTTGGTGGTTCATCTACAAGGCACTCCCAAAGTTGCATGACCTCGAGGCTCAGGCAGCTCCGATCTCCGGATTCGCCTTGTTGGGCTTCGCCGTCTTACTCTATGCATTTGGTCGGTCTCAAACGATCTTGATGTTCGAAGTCAGTTCGCAGATCGCTGTACTGGCGGCTATTGCCTTGCTCTACAAGGGCGGGCGTGCAGTCAGAGCCATTTGGTTCCCCTTGTTCTTTTTGCTCTTCATGGTGCCCTTGCCTGACTTTCTCGTGTCGGCCATCACCACTCCTTTGAAGACCTTGGTCTCAGCTGCAGCCAGTTCGTTTCTTGCTGCATTTGATTACCCGGTGGGTCGCTCCGGTGTGATGATCACCGTGGGGCAATATCAGCTTCTGGTCGCGGATGCATGTGCTGGATTGAACTCCATGTTCACGTTGGAAGCCTTGGGCTTGGTGTACATGAACATCATGAACTACACGTCGGCGCCTCGGAATATCACACTGGCTCTGGCGCTCATTCCAATATCAATCGTGGCCAACATCACGCGCGTGATCATCCTGATTTTGGTCACGTATCACTATGGCGACGCAGCAGGCCAGGGGTTTGTTCATGACTTCGCCGGCATGGTTCTATTTTTTGTCGCCTTGACTTTGATGTTCATAACGGACAAGTTGATCGGCTTGGCGGGTCGCTTGTTCGGCCGTTTCCGAAAGGCGGCATGATATGCAGCGACGTTTCGCTATGTCTGCCTTGGCCATGATGGCGGTGTCGGCCTACGGGGCCTACCGTATGGAGCCGACCGTTCATGTGTCCGATCAATTGCCCAAGATGGATCTGGAGACTTTGTTCCCTCGCCAATTTGGCAGTTGGCGTGTTGATACCAGCATGCCCGTGGTCCTGCCGTCGCCCGATGTCCAAGCCGCGTTGAACGTGATCTACAACCAGACCTTGTCACGCAGCTACATCAACGACAAGGGCGAGCGCATCATGTTGTCGGTAGCTTACGGCGGAGATCAGTCGGACGGCACCAAAATTCATCGTCCCGAGAACTGTTATCCCGGTCAGGGTTTCACCATCTTGTCCAACAAAGTGGATGCGATTTCGCTTTCTGAACGCCAACTGCCGGTGCGGCGTCTGGTGGCCCGTATGAATGCCCGTGTTGAGCCCATTTCATATTGGATGATTGTGGGCGACCAAGTGGCATTGACCAGCACCGAGAACAAGCTCGCTCAGCTTGGCTTTGGTGTACGAGGTTTGATCGCTGATGGCATGCTTGTTCGAGTGTCTTCGATCAATTCAGTGGTCGAGCCGCAATACTTGGTGCACAACGCCTTTGTTGACGCCTTGTTTCAGTCCATGGCGCAGCCTGGGCGCCGGCGCGTGTTTGGTGTTTGAGTCGTGAGGGTGATTCGATTGCCGGCTTTATGGTCTCTAGGGCGACCGAAGCCGGGAAAGCGCGTCGGCACCCCAGCCCGTGTGGTTTGGGTGACGATGGCGCTGCTCTTCATCGCGGTGCTGGCTGGGCTCGTGACGTCCACTGGCAGCCCCATCCTCATGGCGGCTGTTGTTGGGCCTTTGCTTGGCTTCCTGATGTTGACGCAGTGGCGTTTGTGCTTTTGGACCGTGGTGGTCGGATTCCTTGTTATCAATGGGCCGATTCAACAGTTCGCACCGACGTTGGGCAAGGTCACATGGGCTTTCTCTGCCGTCAGTTTGCTATTGCTGGCGCTTGCAGCGGTACAGCTCTTTGCCCCGGAAGATGAGCGAAGCCTGCCTCCATCTCCCTTGGCTTGGTTGGTCTTGCTACTGCTTGCGTATGTGCTGATCAGCTCTGCGTTTGTATCGAGCTATCCGGCTGAATTGATGGCCGGGTTCAAGCGGTATTTCCAAACCTGGGGAGTGTTCTTTGCCATGGCGGTGTTGCCGTTCATGGTGAAGGACCTGAGGCTGACTTATCGAGCCATGGTGTGGGTGGCAGTGCTGCATTTACCTTTTTGTCTTTATCAGTTTTTTGTCGTTGTTCCCAATCGTGGTGTGGTGAGTGCTGCAGCCTTTGATGCGGTTGCAGGCATCTTCGAAGGCAGCGCCACGGGCGGTGGCGCGAGTGGGGTGATGGCCTTGTTCATGGTGGTGGCAGTGGTCGCCGTGATTCGCTTGTGGCTGGCTGAACGCATCGGCTTGTGGCGCATGCTTTTCGGTTTGGCTCTGTTTGGCGCGCCCTTGGCTTTGGGTGAGACCAAGGTGGTCGTACTTGTTCTGCCGTTCACCTTGTTGGTTGCCATGCGTGGCCACTTCACGCGCGCCCGTGCACTGGCGATATTCGCGGTGATCTTGCTGGCAACGCTGGCATTGGCGTTCCGTTACATCAGCCTGAACGAGGTCAACGGTGCTGATTTTCAGAAGGCCCTGGACAACTCTCTCGCTTACAACTTCGGCTCCGTGGGTTACGACGGTCGTGGTGGATTGAATCGTTCCACGGTGCTCAGTTTCTGGGCTGCAAAGCATGGCTTCCATGACCCCGTAGGAACCATGTTCGGCCATGGTCTCGGCGCCTCCTATGCTGGGACTAACGCGATTTTTCCTGGGCATCTGAACTTTACTTACCCGTTCCTGGCCATTGACTTGACCACGATCTCCACCATTCTTTGGGATCTGGGTGTGATGGGTTTGTGCTTGTACCTGGGAATGTATGTCGCAGCCTGGCGCAGCCTGCAACTTGGTATCAAGGCTTACGAGGGTACCGAGCTCGCGGATTGGTTCCGTTTGGCAGAAATTTCGCTGGTGGTTTGCGTCATCGCCTTGCCGTACAACAACAGCATCATTTCCTTCGGCTCGCATGGCACCGTGTTCGCCTTGACACTTGGCGTGTGTGCGCTCGCGGGGCGAATGGCTGCTCAGCGCGCACGGGGTGCTGGCGCACAGGCAGGCGCGATGCACTACGCAGCGCTGTGAGGTGGTTCCGCTGCAACTGCGAATCCGGGTGCATGCGCGTACCTCATTGAGCTTCAGGTGAATTGCGGCGTGAGGCCGAATCCGGCACGCCTGCGGCCGAAAGGGCAAGCTCCATTTCCGTTTAGCCAAGGTATTGCCTGCAAAGGCTGTTCATGAAATTCGACACCGGCGTCAGTGCAAGTTCTGGTTTGGCCCCCAAGGCTCTACGGAGGATGCCTTCGAAATGACACCGCGAAGAATCCTCTTTGTCACCAAGGAACCCCATCCCAGTTTTCGCGCCGACGTGCGCGTGCTGTTTGGGAAGTACCTGCCGCGCCATGGCGTGTTCAGTGATTTGTTTTCACAGCACGAGTTCGGCGTGGCTTCTACACCATGGCCTCCAGGGAATTTGCATCTGGCTAAGAGCAGTGCTCGCCGCTGGCTGAGGCCTTTTCAACTTTTGGGGCATGACTTGCGCTTGTTTGCTCTCGCACGCAGCGGCGCATATGCGGCGGTACAAGTCCGAGACCGAATCTTTGCCGGAGCAATTGGCATGGCTGCCGCGCGTCGAGCGAGCCTGCCATTCTTTTACTGGGTTTCTTACCCGAAGCCTGAACTTCGAAAAGAAGCTGCGGACCATATCGAATGGCGACGTCGGCCTTTTGGCTTTGGCATTCACCAGCTTCGTGCCAAATTGAGTTCGCTACTGATGTACCGATGGCTTTTGCCTAGAGCTGACCATATCTTTGTTCAGAGTGAGGCGATGCTTGAGTTGTTTGTTGCTCGCGGTATCAGTCCAAATCGGCTTACCGCGGTGCCTATGGGGGTTGACCTCGAGGAGGTTGCTAACTGCGAGCTACCGTCCGCCGAGACGCTTGCGCACCTTCAAGGCCGCCGTGTCATTGTTTATGCCGGCGCATTGGATCGGGTTCGGCAACCTGCGGTGATGCTAGAGGCGCTCGTGCACATTAAAGCCAACCTGCCTCAGGTTCTTTTGCTGATGGTTGGCGGTGCCATGGATGCCCATGATGTTGTGCAATTGAAGGAGAAAGCGCACAAGTTGGGAGTCGCAGACTGTGTTCACTTCACGGGGTGGCTGAGCCCGGCTCAAGCTTTGGGTTGTATGAAGCGGGCGGAGTTGGGTATTTCTATCATCCCGCGCGGGCCCTTGTATGACGTTTCCAGCCCCACCAAGCTTGCAGAGTATTTCGCATTGGGCTTGCCGGTGGTGGCGAATGATCTGCCAGATCAAGAACTAGTGATGCGAGAAAGCGATGCCGGCCATTGTGTGCCTTTTGTATCGCACGAATTGGCTCGCGCAGCATTGGAATTGCTGGATGCTCCGGAGGATGCCCGCCGAAGGGGGCGTGCCGGACAGCGGTACGTTGCTGCACATCGCAGCTATGCGGTGCTCGCGGAACAACTTGCAGCGACGTATGCAAAGCTCATCCCTCTCGTTTCGAGATAGGGGCGGTTCTTCCCTGATGCGATCTCTGGTGGTGACTTGACCTGCATACATGCTCGAGTACCCCTTTTGAACCTGTTGTCGTGCACCATGCTTGAGACCCTATGAGTCAATCCAATCAATTCATCTTGATGGTGGGCAATGACCTGCGTGCCCTAGGGGGCATGTCAGCAGTTGTGAACTCCTATTTCGCCGGTGGCTTGGCTGGCCAGTGGCCCACGCGGTACCTCGCGTCTTTTCACCACAAGCGCACGCTCAACAAGTTGTGGATGGCTTCAAAGGCCTTGGTTCTCTTGTTGTTTTGGTTGGCCTCAGGTCGTGTGGCCGCAGTTCATGCTCATTCCGCGGCGCGTGGAAGCTTTTGGCGCAAGCGCCTGTACCTGGGCTTGGCACGGCGATTTGGATGCAAGACCTTTTTGCATATTCACGATGGCTCTTTTGTGCAGTGGTACGAGAAATCCCTGTCAGCTGCTTCGCAAGCGGCGGTGCGCGAGACCTTGGTGTCGGTGGATCGGGTGGTGGTGCTGAGTGAGGTCTGGGCAGAACAGTTGCGTGCGATTCAGCCTTTGGCCAGATACTCGGCGATCGACAACCCCGTCGCGATTCCTGATGCGAGCCAGTTGCATATTCACCGCGCTGCGGTTCCGGCGCGAATCCTGTTCATGGCGCGGTTGTGGCCCCAGAAGGGGATTTACGAGCTGCTGGAGGCCTTTACCGCCTTGAATGCGGCGCTCCCCGACACCTTGCTGGTGTGTGCGGGCGATGGCGATTTGTCTGCGGTGCAGGCGAGGGTCAGACAACTGGGAATAGAAGGGCGGGTGGAGTTCCTCGGCTGGATCGACGGCGCTACCAAGATTCGTGAGTTGGCCGCAGCGGATGTGTTTGTTCTTCCTTCGTATCACGAAGGGGTGCCTGTGGGAATCTTGGAGGCCATGGCTTGGGGTGTGCCCGTGGTGGCTTCTGATGTGGGGGGGGTCGCCGAATCGATGGGTGATGCGGGTCTCTTGTGCAAGGCCAGGGATGTGGAGAGTCTTCGAGAGGCTTTGGAGCGAGTCCTTCGGTCGCCAGAGTTGGCTGCAGAACTGGGGCGAAAGGGGCGTCATCGGGCGGAGCACCGATTTGCCATTCCTGTCGTTTTGGCCGAATTGGGGGCCCTGTACAGAGATGCGGGACTGGCGGGCTTGGAAAAACAAGTCGTGTGAGCGCAGAGGTGTCGAGCGCGGAATGAACCGGGCCGTCACAAGCAAGGGGAGGGTGAATGTGCGGGATATCGGGTTTCTGGTGGCGTGAGGACCACCAAACTGGGGCTGAGCTTGAGGAGATGGCGCTGGCGATGGCATGGCGCCAGAAGCATCGAGGACCTGACGATGCGGGGGTTTGGGTGGATGCAGCGCAGCAATTGGCCTTGGCTCACCGGCGATTGGCGATTGTGGATTTGTCGCCCTCAGGGCATCAGCCCATGGCCTCGTCCAATCAGAGATTCCAGATCGTCTTCAACGGTGAGATCTATAACTTCAAAACTCTGCGCGCTGAGTTGCAGACATTGGGCCATCGATTCCGATCCAGTGGTGACACCGAAGTGATGCTCAACTCGTTCCTGCAATGGGGTGTTTTGGATGCGGTCAAGCGTTTCGCTGGCATGTTTGCATTTGCTTTGTGGGATGCCCAAGAGCAGCAGCTGCATGTTTGCCGTGACCGATTGGGAAAGAAGCCTTTGTACTTGGCACAGACGCATCGAGGGCTGGCGTTCGCCTCGGAGCTGAAGGCATTTTGGGCCCTGCCGGGATTTCGGCCACAGATCAGTGCAGCCGGTTTGGAGGGCTTTCTTCGTTATGGCTATGTGGCCGACAACCTGTGCATTTTTGAATCGTGCAGCAAGGTCATGCCCGGTGAATTGCTAACTATCAACCGTGACGGCGCGAGGCGCAGCCTCCGTTACTGGAGCCTGACTGAGGTGGCCCGTGCAGGGCAGGGAGCCCGCATTGCCGATCCTCGCGAGGCGCAGGATGTTTTGCTGGATACCTTGCGTCTGGCCACACGTGAACGCATGGTGGCAGATGTGCCTGTAGGCGCCTTTTTGTCGGGGGGGATTGATTCGGGCTTGGTTGTCTCCTTGATGCAGGAGCAGGCGAGTCAGCCGACGCGAACGTTTTCCATTGGTTTCGAGGAGCGCTCTCACGATGAGGTGCCGGTGGCTCGTGCGGTGGCAAAGCACCTGGGCACGCAGCACACGGAGTTGTACGTGACTCAGCGTGAAGCCTTGGCGACTGTGGAGCGATTGCCCGAGGTGTTCGATGAACCGTTTGCCGATGCTTCGCAGATTCCGACCACCGTGTTGGCAGCGCTCGCGCGACAGCATGTGACGGTGTCGCTCACGGGTGACGGAGGCGATGAGGCTTTCGGTGGCTATGTGCGCTATCGCAACGAGCACGGAGCTTTGCGCCATCTGTACAAGTTGCCTGCCCCCATGCGAAGTGCATTGCGTGGCGGTATGCAAGCCGTGCCTGAGCCCGTATGGACAAGCTTGGCTGGATGGATGCCAGAGAAGCGTCGGCCACGTTTGTTGGGCTCGAAGGTTCAGAAGTTGGCGAGAGCGTTGGGCCATCCTTCCGGAGGCGATCGTGACCGTATGTTCTTGACGTACTGGCATGATCCGCCGCTGGCGGCAAAGCTGGGTTCCGTTCAGCGAACTGAGGCTTTGCTCGATGCGGCGGAGTCGTTGAATTTGGTTCCGTCGGAACGGATGCAGTTTTGGGAAACCCAGCACTATTTGCCGGGTGATCTGTTGGTGAAGATGGATCGGGCTTGCATGGCTGCGTCGTTGGAAGCGCGTAGTCCTTTGCTGGATCACCGCGTGGTGGAGTTGGCTTGGCGACTGGATCCGGATTTGAAAGCCGGGCCAGCTCAGCTCAAATCGGTGCTGCGTGAACTGCTGTTCCGTTTTGTGCCGCGGGATTTGGTTGATCTGCCGAAGCAGGGGTTTTCAGTCCCGGTGGGGGCTTGGCTCCGCGATGAGCTCCGTGAGTTTGCCGAACATGCCTTGACCTATGCGCGGCGGGAGCTGACCGATTTGCTGGATATGGCTCCAGTGGATGAGTCTTGGCACAAGCATCTGCAAGGTGAGGCAGGTCAGGCGGAGCGCTTGTGGACGGTCGTCATGTTCGCGAGCTGGCATCGACGATGGATGGGGTCTTTGAACGCTTGAGGTCAGGCATGTTTTCGATTGACGGGCAAAGAGGTGAAGCGTGAAAAAGAATGAGGGTCGGCCCGTGATGCTGGTCGCTTCTGGCGGAGGCCATTGGACGCAAATGATGCGCTTGAGGCCTGCTTTCGAAGGCATGGAGCCCGTGTTTGTGGGCGTGAAGCCCTATTACGCAGAGGATGTTGCTGGAGCTCGATTTGAGTGGGTGCAGGACGTCAGCCGCCTGCATCGTTGGAATCTTCCGCGCACGCTCTTGGGCTTGACCTACCTGATGCTCAAGTATCGGCCAAGGGTTGTTGTCACGACCGGCTCAATGCCGGGGCTGCTTGCCTTGCGTTTGGCCAAGTTGCTGGTTGGCGCCAAGACGGTTTGGATTGACAGCGTGGCCAATGTGGAAGAGGTGTCCTTGTCGGGACGAACCGCTGGACGAACTGCCGATTTGTGGTTGACGCAGTGGCCCCATTTGGCCCGTCCTGAGGGACCTCAGTACTGGGGCAGTGTCATATGAAGATTTTCGTGACGGTGGGCTCCATGTTGCCCTTCGACCGTTTGGTGCAAGCCGTCGATGCTTGGGCGGGGCAACAAGCTGAGGTCCAAGGTTTTGCCCAGATCGGCGTTTCAGAGTGGCGCCCCCGCCATCTCGAGAGCCAGGCCATGCTTTCCCCGGCCGAATATCGCGAACGTTTCCGTTGGTGCGACCTGATCATTTCCCATGTGGGCATGGGCACGGTCATCACTGCGGCAGAGCTTGGTAAACCTTTGCTCTTGCTGCCACGGCGCGTGCACTTGGCCGAGGTGACCAGTGCCCATCAGGAGGCAACCGCCAAATGGTTGCGCGGAAAGCCGGGGATCTGCCTGATCGAGGATGAGTCGGAATTGGCGCTCCGCATTCCCGAGGCCATGGTCATGGAGCGGCCACAAGCTCTGCCTCAGGCCTCAGCGCCTTTGCTGGACGGTCTGCGTCGCTTTGTCACGCAGGCACTCGACAATAGATGACATGGTGGGCAGGCCCCTGTGTCAGAGATTCAATTCAACGCTGGAAGGAAAAAATGTGGTTCGCATCGGAATGATCGGCTTGGGCAAGATGGGCTTGTCTCATCTTGCGATCGTCAGGGCACATCCGCAGGTGCAATTGGTCGCCGCGTGCGACAGCACCGCATATTTGACGGATGTCTTGTCCAAGCATACGGGCCTGAAGTGCTATGCCGATTTCGATCGCATGCTGGCTGAAGAGCAATTGGACGCCGTGTTGATCGCCACACCGTCCAAGTTGCACGCATCCATGGTGCAGAAAGCCCTGGAGAAGGGCCTTCATGTGTTTTGCGAGAAGCCTTTTGTGCTTGATGTCCAAGATGGTGAGCGTTTGGTTGCGCTGGCCGATGCCAAGGGCTTGGTGACGCAGGTCGGTTACCACTATCGCTTTGTCGGCGCCTTCCAGGAGGCGGCTCGCATTGTCCAGTCGGGTGCGCTGGGCACAGTTCATCATGTCCGGGCTGAAGCCTATGGCCCTGTGGTGCTGAAAGCGAAAGGTGGAACTTGGCGCTCTGCCAAGAATGAGGGCGGCGGTGCCTTGTATGACTATGCATGCCATGCCATCGATTTGGTGAATTACGTTGCCGGCACGCCCAGCTCGGTGAGCGGTGTGGTGCGGCATGGCGTCTTCTCGCGCGACGTGGAGGACGAGGTGTATTGCTCGCTCAATTACGCCTCAGGCGCCAGCGGGCAGCTGTGCGTGAATTGGAGCGACGAGAGCTTCCGCAAGATGAGCACCAAGATTTCCGTCTGGGGCACCAATGGGCGGATCACTGCTGACCGTCAGGAGTGTCAGATCTATCTGCGCGAACCTGCTGCCGCGCTGCCCGAACTGAAGGCTGGTTGGACCGTGCGTTACACGACCGATCTGACGGAAGAGGTCTGGTATTACCTGCGTGGCGAAGAGTATTCGGCGCAGATCGACTATTTCGTCAAGAGCTGCGAGCAGAAGCGACTCAATGGCCAGAACAGCTTCCGATCCGCTTTGGATGCGGACCGCGTCGTCGCCATGATCTTGGCAGAGGGTTCTGCGGCCCATCCTGGCGCGGGCGCGCCTTTGGTCTCTGCTGCTGCTGCGCCCAAGGGCCTGCTGTCCCGCATCTTCGGCTGAGCCGGAGCCTCCATCTATGCAAGGAAATCACAACACCATGGATCGCGTCCTGTTTGGTGACAACCAGTTTTTTGGTGTCAACCACATGTCCGAAGAGAAAGCCCGTGCGCAGCAGATGCGCTTCCAGGACCTGCAGGCCATCATCGATGTGCTGGACGCAGCCTACCAAGAAGGCATCCGAACCTTCATGTGCACGACCCACGATCGGGTGGAGCAGATCTGCGACTACTTCCGTGCGAACGCCAGCAAGTATCCGGATTACCAGTTCTACCCCTGCATGCCCTACGCGCACAAGTACGCCAATGCGGTGACCGAGCATGGCATGATCGACGCGCTGCGCAAGTTCTTGCCTGATGACGGCGCCGTCGGCGCCATGCTCAAGGGGGGAATGGCCTTGGCCAACAAGGACATCGAGGCGATCTTGCAACTGCTGATCGATGCAGAAATGAAGATGTTCCACGGCTTGAAAACGCCGGTGATCTTCATGCAAAACGTGATCACGGATTTGTTGCTGGGCATCGGGATGAAGGAGGCCTTCCGCATCTTTCACGATCATGTGCGCAACAAGTACGGCGCTGAGGCAGGCTTTATCACCATGAATACGCCTGCTTTGCTTGATGTGCTGGATGAACTGGGAATTGAGAATCCGATCATCTGCTCCAACATCAACAAGATTGGTTTCCGCATGTGCGGGGGAATCGAGTTGTACGAAAAGACGCTGTCTACACGCAAATTCCGTCCGGTTGCCATGTCGGTGCTTGCTTCAGGTGCAATCTCGCCCAAGGAAGCGATCGACTATGTTTGCAAGCTGCCCAACATGGAGTCCATCGTTTTTGGTGCATCTAGTCGTGCGAATATCCGGCAGACCAAACAGCTGATTGATGAACTATGGGTTCATCGCCCGTAAGTTAGGTGGTCAATAGAAGCTTTTTATCTCGATTAGACCATTCGTCCGCGAGAAATGCATTGCGTGCGCAGGATATCTGAGATAAGTTGATCTGGTTGTGTAGCCCTGAAATACTTGGGTTTGCTAGGCGGTTGCTTGCCTTGCAAACCCTTGTTTTTATCTGCGCATTCAGGTTTCAAGATGTCGCGGGTGAGTTGCGTGGCTGCCGTCTGGAGTGTTGCCTTTGCGATTTTAGTTTGGGGTGCCTGAGGCAAATTTTGAAGATATGAAAACTGTTTGCTTTCTTGTTATCTCTGATGGTATCGGTGGTGCGGAGCATGTTGTTGAAAAAATTGTTTCTCGACTGGATTCGCAGAAGTTTCGTGCGATCTTGGTTTTGAATAGCGAGATTGCTCCATACTTTCGTAGGCAAGTGCCTGCAGTACAGATCTTGGATGTCGGTCGTATCTATCCAACCAGCCGCATTGCTGCGTCATTGATCTTTCACGCGCAGCGCTTATTTGATCCACTAAAACTCCGCCTGCAGGCGAAGCTCGGGCAGATCGAAGAGTTTTTGGCGAAGCACGATTGCCATACGCTCAGTGTGCATTTGATGTATGACTTGTATTTGGCTGTACAACTGAAGTCGCGTCAGGCGCATCTTCGCTTGGTTTATTCAATTCATGGCTTGCTAAGCCTGGATCCTGATGCCGCGAGGTATGTCCATTCGCACCATCAGTTCGGAGCTTTGCTTGAGCAATGCGATCAGTTGGTCTGCGTTTCTCCACACATTCAAAAGGTGCTGCTTGAAGTCATTCCAGAGGCGCAGGCGAGGAGCTTGGTGATTGAGAATGGTGTCGACCGAGCTTATCTCACAAGCTTTCGCGCCGACCGAAATCCCCGTCGGAGCGAAAGAAACGGTCTGCTGGTATTGTTCTGTGGTGGTGATAAAGAGGTCAAGGGTGGTGCAATACTGCAGCAAGCCCTTGAATCAATCTGCTCTGCTTCTTCAGCGTTCAAATTCAGAATACTCGGGCCAATCTCTCATGACAGCGTCTGGTACGCGTTGGCCCTCAAGTTTCCCGGAGCAATTGAAGTGCTTGGATTCCAGGCGAAAGAAATCTTATATCAAGAGATTGCGAATACCGACCTTGTACTGATGCCCTCGCTGAGTGAGGGGCATCCCATCATCGCGTTGGAGGCCCTGTCTTTAGGTGTTCCGGTGTTTGCAAGTGATATACCCGCTTTTCAGCATTTGTTGCCAGAAAATCAGAGATTCGCACTGACGGTAGAAGGTATGTTGGCTGTGCTCCATCGAATTGCAACTGATTCGGCCTGCATGCAGTTTGCGGAGGCGCATGCGGCATCTTTTCATGCGCAGGATTGGATGGAAGTTGTCAGTCGATACGAGGCCCTCTTTTGAACGCCGGAAGATGTTTCAGGAACGTTTTTTTCTCGCGCTTATTTTCTTTCCTGCCCATGAAACCCCAGCAAGGATCAACTCTGGGATTGCTCGCAGGGCGCTCCAGTAAATCGACTTGACGTCCGATAGGCTAGTCAGAATCAAAGGGATTCCGATGACAACCAGGGTCTGGGCAATGAGGGCGGCCAGTGCAGCGCCTGACGGTCCGAAGCGAGGAATCAGGATGGCAGCCAGAACCAGATTACTCACGAGTAGAACAATCGATTTAACCACCAAGATGCGTGATCGATTGGTGGCGAGCAAATACTGATTGATCGGGGCGTCCACGAAAACCAGCACTGCCAGCCAAATGTGAATGACCAAAATCGGCGCAGCCGCCGCATAGCTCTTGCCCAAGATGGGTACGATGGACTGGGTGCCGGCCATGAGCACCAACGCGCACGGTAACAAAGAGATCAAAAACATGGCGCCAACAATTCTTGCCATGTTGTGGGTGAGTTTCTCACCGAGATCGCTGGCGTAAATGTAGCGAGCGGCGATTGATTGCATCAGAACAGGTGGGATGATCCACCATATTTCTGAAAACCTGAGTGCTGCAGCATAAATTCCAACTGCAGCCATGTCTGAGAAGTGTCCTAGTAGAAGCTGGTCTAGCTTTGCATTGATCGACACAATCAAGGCATTTAGGATAATTGGCAAGCCTGCTACCACCATTGAAAATGCGTGTCTGATGTCATAGGTCCAAGTCGAAATCCTCATGCCTTTGAGTTGGTATGCTGCGATCAATAGTGCGCAACCGATGATGGCCTCAATGCTGAAGGTCCACATCAAGGCAATCAGTCCTGCTCCACTTAGTATCACTCCCGCCCGCATGGTGGCACCAAGGATCATGGTGATGTTTTTTCCGATAATGACTGGTTTTATATTGGTATGTGATGTGAACCAAATTGTGATGCCTGCTGGTATCTCGGCGAATGGCACTCCAAAGCACAAAATCGCCAGCAACAGCATTTGTGTATCATCAAATCCTTGAATCCACTTTCCGGCTGCCAGCGCAAGCATGACGGCGAGAATGGATCCAGTAAATCGAACGAGCAGTGCACTGCCCATGATTCGGTTTTCGTCTGATCGATCTCTCACCAAATCTCGCATCACAGTGTCACCGACACCTAGCCATGCAATTGCATTGAATAGGCCCAGCCAAGCGTAGATGTAGTTGAAATTGCCGTACTTCTCTGGCCCCAGATAACGTGCAATCCATAGGCCAACAAGAAGGCCCGTGAACAGGCGGAGGACTTTCTCGCTGGAGTGCCAAGCGATATTGATAAGTACCGTTCGCATGTGGGTGTTTGAGGACATAGGTGCGTCAGGACAATGTGATCTTGCCAAGCTGCTTAATGTAGCGGAAGGAGCTTGTCAATTTGTGGAGAGTTCAGTGAATCCGATCGACTGTCTTGGAAATATGACGCCATGGGCAGTCTAGGGGCTGTGCCGGCACTCAGTCGGGCATTGATTGCTTGTTTCGAGTATCTCCGGACCAATGAAAAACGGCCGAGTCGACTCGGCCGTTTTTCTAAGGATCTTAGGCTAGTTGTTCATGACATACACTCGAATGTCGCTTTCTTGATAGTTTGCATTGCTGCTTGCTCGCACAAAGGTCGGATTTCGAATCAATACGGTTTTCGTTGATGCATTTGCCGACCATGTGTTACCAGGGCCGCCCCATTGGTAGTGTCCGAATTTTACAAATGGTGCAACAGAAGGGGTGTTGTACCCGAAGGAGCCTATGTAGTTGACGATCTGCAGCCCGTCTTTCCATACCAACAGGTGTGGACTGTCTTTTGGATTGGTAGAAACAGTTGCCTTTATGACAAAGTAGGTCCATTCCTTTGTTGGCAGGCCCTTGCTGCTCCAGCCATCAATCGATGTTGTGCTCGCCTTGGTGACAACAGAGTTGGCATTGTTTCTGTAGTACAGGCTGAATCTGTCGCCAATCACGGACAGCGCAAATATTGGATTCAGAGGAATGGAGCCATCGGATTGATGAATCTGCGCGACTATTTGTTCTTCTGGCGTATTGATCCATTTGTCCAGTCTTATTCCAAAGCCAAACCAGAATTCTCTGCCGATCTCAAGTCGACCCGGTTGGGTCGCAGAAAAACTCAGTTCGCATCGTGGCGCACCTGCTTGTAGTCCATCATCTTTATTTGCTCGGAATTGCAGCACTTTGCGCTGTGGTGCATCGGGGTCGGGGACTTTGCCAAAACGCATGGCCCCTAGTCCAGGGCCTAGGTCCGATCCTTGAATGCCAGTTTCAGGAACATCGATAGCCCCCTTTGCGACTCCAGCGCATTCCACTGACCAAAGCCATCCATAGCTTTTGAAAGTGTTTCTCGTATCAACTTGAGCAAAGATGTCATTGGTATTTACCGGCTTTGCACTGGGTGTGCTTCTTTGTCCGGTGATGGCTGGCGCTGGGTTGGCTGCAAGGTTGGCTACGTCGGCAGCATTTGTTGATTCAGGTTTTGTACTGGCCAAGCTTGCCGAGTTCTGGCTGTCATTGATTGCGGGGTTGGGCACTGCAAACGATGATGGCTGGGAGACTGGGGACAGAGAGGTGTTGCTTGGCTTATTTGCCGAGTTGTCTGGTGTCGAAGGCTTGACGGCTGCCGTGAGGTTGGGATTGGCGCCTGAATTGGCCTTCTGCTCGGTTTTTGCGGCGCTTGCACTCGAAGATGCAATCGCGGGCTGTGCCGCAGCACTTGTGACTGAACTTTCGGTCCGTGCAGCCAGAATGCTCGACGTTGCATTTCCATTTGTGTTTGGTGTGCCAGAAGCACTCGCTTCAGATGCGGATGCTGCGCTGCTGGCTTCAGCAACAGAATCGGCCTTCGCGTTCGATGCAGCGGCTGCTGAACTTGGGGCGATTTGTGCAGTGGATTTCTCGGGTGCGTCGGCGCCTGATCCTCCGCCGCATGCGGCCAGTTGGGCCGTGATTGCGAGAGCGATCATGTGATGGCGGCTCTGGGGGCTCTTGACTCCAGAAGGGTGAGCGCTGTATTGCATGGTGTGTTGGGCCTCGTATGAAGTCGCCAGGAACTGGCGCGTGAGGCGCGACACTCACCGCAGCTAGCTCACCATACGGGCGAGTTGGCTGACAAGCGGACGGTGCGGCCCGTCCGGAATACATCGGCACTTCTCTTCTTTACTTGAGTTAATGGGGTTTCCGTCGCTTTGGCCCGTGCTCTTTGAACTGAGCGCACCGTCAACGTACTTGTTCGGCTTGCAAATCAATCTCTCTTGATTTGCTTGGAGTCGTTGAGAGTTTGAGTGCCCCGCGCTGAGCCGGCACCTGGCGTGCCCAATTTCAAGGGTGTTAAGGTGCATGGAGAGCAGGCTCACCTGTCTGATAGAGCTGACTTGTTATACGTCAAGCTTGTCTGCGAGTATTCTTACGATCCGCTCTGCGGACTTTCCGTCCCACAAGGCCGGCCGCCGGCCGCGTTTGCCGCCCGTCTTCAGTGTTTCGAGTGCCAAGGGGATGATCACGTTCGGGTCCGTGCCTGCCAGCACGTTGCTGCCTTCGTCCACCGTGACGGGACGCTCCGTGTTCTCGCGCATGGTGATGCAGGGCACGCCGAGGGCGGTGGTCTCTTCCTGCAGGCCGCCGCTGTCGGTGAGCACCAGGGCGGCATCCTTCCAGAGGTGGAGGAAGGACATGTAGGCCTGCGGGCCCATCAGGGTGACGTTGGCGCCCAGTTGCACGCCGAACTTCTCGATATTGGCGCGGGTGCGGGGATGGACTGGAAAGACCAGCGGGATTTCGGCCGAGACGGTGCGCAGGACCGTGGCGATGCGCTCCAGGGCTTCAGCACTGTCCACATTGCTCGGGCGATGCAAGGTGACGACCCCATAGCGGCTGTGCTGGCGCTTGTACGCGTCGCTTTCCAGGACCGAGGTGTCCTGGGACTTGAGCTTCTCGGCTTGGAACAACACGTTGTCCACCATCACATGGCCGACATCGAAGACCGTGCTCATGTCCTTGCCTTCGCGCTGCAAGTGCTGGGTGCCGCTGGGCTCGGTGACAAAGTACCAGTCGCTGATGGCATCGGTCACCAGCCGGTTGATCTCTTCCGGCATGCTCATGTCGCCACTGCGCAGGCCTGCTTCCACATGGGCCACAGGCACACCGGCTTTCTTGGCCACGATGGAGCAGGCCAGGGTGGAATTGACGTCGCCGACGACCAGGCAGGCGGCCGGCTTTTCTGCATTCACCAATTGCTCGTAAGCCAGCATGATCTTGCCGGTCTGGTCGGCATGGCTGCCGCCGCCGCAGCCCAGGCGCACATCAGGCGCCGGAATGCCCAGCTCTTCGAAGAACACATCATTCATGTCCCGGTCGTAGTGCTGGCCGGTGTGGATGATCTTCCAGCTCAGGCGGCCGCTGGCCTGCAGGGCCCGCACGATGGGGGCGATCTTCATGAAATTGGGTCGGGCGCCCGCGATCAGGTGGATGCAGGGCAGGGCGGTGGAGGTCATGTGGCGGCGTCTCGTTGGAGGTCAGCCCGCTTCAGGTTCAAGGGAGTGGTATGAACGCGGGCAAGTGCGGCAGATTCTAGGGGCGGCAAGTTGCCGTCAAGCGACAGCCCGGCTCGGCACGCCGCAACTCCCTAACTTGAGTGGTTGCTGGTGATTTTGCCGGGCGCGCAGCCCTCACGAGGCATCAAGCACAGCACTTGTCGGCGAGAATGCGCGCTGACCGCCGACGGCGCCATATGGGCTCATGTTGGCGCAAGCGCCCTGGCCGAGACTCGCGGCCCCGCACATGAACCAGGAGATTTTGTGAAAGTACTCGTCACCGGCGCCGCCGGCTTCATCGGCATGCATGTCAGCCAGATCCTCCTGGCGCGAGGCGACCAGGTGGTCGGCCTGGACAATCTGAACGATTACTACGACCCGACGCTGAAGCACAACCGCCTCGCTCGGTTGACCGGCAAGCCCGGTTTCGAGTTCGTGAAGATGGATGTGGCGGACCGCCCCGGCATCGAGAAGCTCTTCAAGGATCACAAGTTCGACCGGGTGGTCCACCTGGCCGCCCAGGCCGGTGTGCGCTACTCGATCGAGAACCCCCACGCCTACATCGACAGCAATATCGTCGGCTTCACCAACATCCTGGAAGGCTGCCGCCACAACGGTGTGCAGCATCTGGCCTATGCCTCCAGTTCCAGCGTGTACGGCGGCAACACCTTGATGCCTTTCTCCGAGCACCACAGTGTCGACCACCCGGTCAGCCTGTATGCCGCCACCAAAAAGGCCAATGAGCTGATGGCCCACACCTACAGCCATCTGTTCCGCCTGCCCACCACCGGCCTGCGCTTCTTCACGGTCTACGGCCCCTGGGGTCGCCCGGACATGGCCCTGTTCCTGTTCACCAAGGCCATCATCGAAGGCAAGCCGATCAATGTCTTCAATCACGGCAAGATGATCCGTGACTTCACCTACATCGACGACATCGCCGAAGGCGTGGTGCGCGTGCTGGACCGCCCGGCCACGCCGGAGCCAGGCTACGACTCCGACAAGAGCGACCCGGCCCACTCCAACGCGCCCTACCGCGTGTTCAACATCGGCAACCACGCGCCGATCCAGTTGATGGCCTTCATCGAGGCGATTGAGAAGGCGGTGGGTCGCGAAGCGATCAAGAATTTCATGCCGCTGCAAGACGGTGATGTGCCCGCCACGCATGCGGATGTCGAAGAGTTGGCCGCCTGGACCAACTTCCGCCCGGCCATGCCGGTGCCGGACGGTGTTGCCAAGTTCGTGGCCTGGTACCGCGACTACTTCAAGGTCTGAGGCCCGTCCAGGCCGCAGCCCGAGTGGCTGCATCACAAGCCAAGCCCGCCCGCGTTCGCGCCGGCGGGCTTTCTTTTACTTCTTGGCTTTGATCCTCGTCCGAATGGCTCATCAGGCCTTCATATTTCGCGGTTAAAACCGGAACCAGGCGCTACGCTAGCGCGTCGCCAAGCCACTTCGCGAAACATCAGGAAAGACAAGGCCGCCGAATGAAAGTCACCGCCATTGGCACGGGTTATGTGGGTCTGGTTACGGGCGCCTGCCTGGCCGAGATGGGCAACCATGTCGTTTGTCTGGATGTGAATCCGGAAAAAATTCGCATCCTCAACGAGGGCCAGATCCCCATTCACGAGCCGGGCTTGCTGGACATCGTGCGCCGCAATGTGGCTGCGGGCCGGCTGCAGTTCACCACCGACATCGATCGAGCGGTCAACCACGGCACCATCATGTTCATTGGCGTCGGCACGCCGCCCGATGAAGATGGTTCGGCCGATCTTCAATACGTGCTGGCGGCCGCGCGCTCCATCGGCCAGCGCATGACCGACTACAAGGTCATTGTCGACAAGAGCACGGTGCCCGTGGGCACGGCCGATCGTGTGCGTGCCGCTGTGGCGGAAGAGTTGGCCAAGCGCGGCTCCAACCTGAACTTCTCGGTGGTCTCCAACCCGGAGTTCCTCAAGGAGGGCGCTGCGGTCGAAGACTTCATGAAACCGGACCGCATCATCGTCGGCTCGGATGATGAACAGGCCACGCTTTTCATGCGGGCGCTGTACTCGCCCTTCACGCGCAACCATGACCGCATGATCGTGATGGATCTGCGCAGTGCCGAGTTCACCAAGTACGCCGCCAATGCCATGCTGGCCACCCGCATCAGCTTCATGAACGAGATGGCGCTGCTGGCAGAGAAAGTCGGCGCGGACATCGAGCTGGTGCGCCGCGGCATCGGCTCCGACCCGCGCATCGGCTACAGCTTTCTGTATGCCGGCGCGGGTTATGGGGGATCTTGCTTCCCCAAGGACGTCAAGGCCTTGATTCGTGCGGCAGAAGATGAAGGCATCCCGCTGCGCGTGCTGACCGCCGTGGAGCAGGCCAACGAGCGACAGAAGCTCCTCTTGGTGGACAAGGTCGTGTCACGCTTTGGCTCCGACTTGACGGGCCGCCATTTCGCTCTGTGGGGCCTGGCCTTCAAGCCCAATACCGACGATATGCGCGAGGCGCCAGCCCTGGTCATCGTCCAGGAGTTGCTGCGGCGCGGCGCCACCCTGGCGGCCTACGATCCCGTGGCCATGCCGGAGGCTCAACGCCTGCTGGGTGATCACAGCGGACTGCAGCTGTGCCCCAGTGCGGAGGCTGCGCTTGAGGGGGCTGACGCCCTGCTCTTGATCACCGAGTGGAAAGAGTTCCGAACGCCGGATTTCGACGGAATCAAGCGCTCACTGAAGCAGCCCGTGGTTTTTGATGGCCGCAATCAATGGGAGCCCGCTCTCATGAAGACACTGGGCTTCGAGCACTTTGCGATTGGCCGCGGGCTGTCGCTTTGACAAGCTTGGATCTACCCCGCTCGAGCAAGCCCTGACTCATGACGCTGAGTACGGGCCGCGCACTCGAAGGGAAGGACAGGTTCAGCGATTGAGCTTGGTGGGCTTGATGGCGCGTCAGTCGAACAGCCGCGGCGCGTCGGCCAGCAGTGGAGCTTTCAGGTCTTTGTCTGCCAGCAGGGGCGCTGCGCCAACATCTGGCCATGCGATCCCAATCTCAGGGTCATCCCAACGCACAGCACCTTCGGCCTGAGGCGCGTAGGTGTCGGTGGTCTTGTAGAGAAAGTCAGCACTCTCGCTGAGCACCAGGAAGCCGTGGGCAAATCCGGGTGGAATCCACAACTGCTTGTGGTTGTCGGCGCTCAATTCGACGCCCACCCAGCGCCCGAAATTGGGGCTGGACCGGCGGATGTCTACGGCCACATCAAACACCGCGCCCGCCACGCAGCGCACCAGCTTGCCCTGGGCATGGGGCGGCAATTGGAAATGCAGGCCGCGGAGAACGCCTCGTGCGGAACGGGAGTGATTGTCCTGAACAAATCGAATGTTCTGGCCCACGGTCTGATTGAAGACGTCTTGGTTCCAAGTTTCGGCAAAGAAGCCACGCGAATCACCGAAGACGCGCGGTTCGATCAACAGCACATCAGGCAAATGGGTCGGACAGGCTTTCATGATGCGGGTGCTCAATAGGGGCGATCTGTCAAAAGCCGCTGCAGGTACTGCCCATAGCCATTCTTGGCCATGGTTCTTGCCATGACAGCCAATTGCTCGGCGTCGATCCAGCCAGCGCGGAAAGCTATTTCTTCCGGGCAAGACACCTTGAGTCCTTGCCGCTTCTCGAGAGTGGCAATGAACTGGCCAGCCTCCAGCAAACTGTCATGAGTTCCGGTGTCCAGCCAGGCATAGCCACGTCCCATCATTTCCACTTGCAACTGATCTCGTGACAAATAGTGTGCATTGACATCCGTGATCTCCAGTTCCCCACGGGCACTTGGACGGATGCTCGCTGCGATGTCGCACACTTGCTCGTCGTAAAAGTAGAGACCCGTTACGGCGTAGTTGCTTTTCGGGTGAGCGGGCTTTTCCTCGATTGACAATGCGCGCAGCTGGCCGTCGAACTCCACGACGCCATAACGTTCCGGGTCGTTGACGTGGTATGCAAAAACGGTCGCTCCAGTTTTTGTGCTGTCCGCATGTTGCAGCAGACTTTGGAAGTCGTTGCCGTAAAAAATGTTGTCCCCAAGGACCAAGGCGCTCGGCGCGCCGCCTAGGAACTGGCGACCCAAGATGAAAGCCTGAGCCAGGCCGTCGGGGCTGGGCTGTACGCAATAGCTGATGTTCAGCCCCCAGCGCTGCCCATCACCGAGCAAGGCCTCGAAGCGAGGGATGTCCTGTGGCGTGCTGATCAGCAGGATGTCGCGGATGCCTGCCAGCATCAGCGTGCTCAAGGGGTAGTACACCATGGGCTTGTCGTACACGGGCAGCAGCTGCTTGCTCATCGCCATGGTGGCGGGGTGCAGGCGTGTGCCCGAGCCACCGGCCAGAATGATGCCCTTGCGATTCTTGGATGAACTCATGGTGTAGCTCCAGATGTGCGGCCCGCCCTTGGGCTGCGGGCAGCGCGAGTATGGGGTTAGAGGATCTCGGCCAGCATGCGGTCGACGCCGGCGGTCCAGTCCGGCAGTCGAAGGTCAAAGTTCTTCTGGAGTTTGGCTGTCGAGAGGCGCGAATTCAAGGGTCGGCGTGCGGGTGTGGGGTAGTCGCTGGTGGGGATGGGCAGCACTTGATCGGCCGCCACTCGCAGCGAGTGGCCTTGCCGGCGGGCGGTCGCAATGACATGGCTGGCATAGGCATGCCAGCTGGTTTCGCCTGCCGCCACAGCGTGGTAAGTGCCGCTCAAGCTCGGACTCGTCAGCGTGGCTCTGGTCATATGGGCCGTGAGGTCGGCCAAGAGGTCGGCGCCCGTGGGGGCGCCCATCTGGTCGGCAATGACCTTGAGCTGTTCGCGCTCGCTTGCCAGCCTCAGCATGGTCTTGGCGAAATTCCCGCCGCGGGCCGCATAGACCCAGCTGGTGCGCAGGATCAGGTGCTGGCAAGCACTGGCGCGGATGGCGTGTTCGCCGGCCAATTTGCTGGCGCCATAGACGCTCAGCGGTGCCGTGTCAGCCGCTTCGTCGCGGGGCTGATCACCTGTGCCATCGAAGACGTAATCCGTGCTGTAGTGCACCAGCAGCGCACCCAGGCGGGCGGCTTCGGTGGCCAACAGCCCTGGTGCGGCGGCGTTGATCTGGTGGGCCAACTCGGGCTCGCTCTCGGCCTTGTCCACTGCCGTGTAGGCCGCGGCATTGACGATCAGCTGGGGCGCGATGCGTTGCACTGTGGCCTGCAAGGACGTGCTGTCGGCCAGATCGCCGCCCTCGCGGCGATCCAGGGCGATCAGCTCACCCAGCGGGCTAAGCGCGCGCTGCAACTCCCATCCGACCTGGCCATTCTTGCCGAGCAAGAGGATGCGCACGGCCTCAGGCTCCGTACTGCTGGGAGACCCAGTCGCGGTAGGCACCGCTCTGCACGCGTGCCACCCAGTCTGGGTGGTCGAGGTACCAGTGCACGGTCTTGCGGATGCCGCTGGCAAAGGTTTCGGCCGGGCGCCAGCCGAGTTCGCGCTCGACCTTGCGGGCGTCGATGGCATAGCGGCGGTCATGGCCGGGACGGTCTTTGACGTAGGTGATCAGGCGGCTGTAGGGGCCGGCGGGGTCAGGACGCAACTCATCCAGCAAAGCGCAGACGGTTTTGACGATGTCGATGTTCGCCATCTCGTTCCAGCCGCCGATGTTGTAGGTTTCGCCCACGCGGCCGCCAGCGATCACGGCGCGGATGGCGGAGGCATGGTCAGTGACAAAGAGCCAATCGCGGATCTGCTGGCCATCGCCGTACACCGGCAAGGGCTTGCCGGCCAGCGCATTGACGATCATCAGCGGGATCAGCTTCTCGGGGAAGTGATAGGGGCCGTAGTTGTTGCTGCAGTTGGTGGTCAGCACCGGCAGGCCGTAGGTGTGGTGCCAGGCCCGCACCAAATGGTCGCTGGCCGCCTTGCTGGCCGAGTAGGGGCTGTTCGGCTCGTAGGTCTTGGTCTCCGCGAATGCCGGGTCTTGCGGGCCCAGGCTGCCGTAGACCTCGTCGGTGGAGACATGGTGAAACCGAAAGGCCGCCTTGGCCTCCTCGTTCAGGCCCGACCAATATTGGCGGCTGGCCTCCAGCAAGGTGTAGGTGCCCTCGATATTGGTGCGCATGAAGGCACCCGGGCCGCTGATCGACCGGTCGACATGGCTTTCGGCCGCGAAATGCACGAGCGCTCGGGGCTGGTGTTCGGCCAGCAGGCGGTCCACCAAGGCGCGGTCGCAGATGTCGCCGTGAACGAAGACGTGTCGGGAGTCACCTTGTAAGGAGGCGAGGTTCTCGCGATTGCCGGCGTAGCTCAGCACATCGAGATTGACCACTGTCTCATCGGACTGGGCCAGCCAATCGAGCACGAAGTTACTGCCGATGAAACCGGCGCCGCCGGTGACGAGGATGGTCATGCTGCCTACCTGCAAAAGCCACGAATGGCCTTCAGGCTACTACAGCCGCCAAACGCGTAAACCCGATTCAGCCAGGGCTTTCTGGTCAAATGCGGCCTTGACATCAACAAACACCCCCCCAGGGTTTAGCTTGCTGGTCAGGTCCGACACTTTCAGTTGTTTGTAACCTTTGTGTGCCACGGCCGCGACGATGGCATCGGCACGTGGCAACTCGGCCCAAGTGACCGGGCGCACGCCGTACTCATGAACCGCTTCCTCAGGATCGGCATCTGGGTCGGTGACGCTCACCTCAACCCCGTAGCTTTGCAGCTCACGAATGATGTCGATGACTTTGGAGTTGCGCAGGTCGGCACAGTCTTCCTTGAAGGTCAGGCCCAGCACATTGACCTTGGCACCCTTGATGGGGGAGCCGGCCGCGATCATCTGCTTGATGGTTTGTTCAGCAATGAATTTGCCCATGCCATCGTTGATGCGCCGGCCGGCCAGGATGACTTGAGGGTGATAGCCCAGCATGTCGGCCTTGTGGGTCAGGTAATAAGGGTCCACGCCAATGCAGTGGCCGCCGACCAGGCCCGGCTTGAACTTCAGGAAGTTCCACTTCGTGCCGGCGGCCTCCAGAACTTCGCTGGTGTCGATGCCGATCTTGTCGAAGATGATGGCCAGTTCGTTCATCAGCGCAATGTTCAGGTCGCGCTGGGTGTTCTCGATCACCTTGGCGGCCTCGGCCACCTTGATGCTGGCGGCACGGTGCACGCCCGGCTTGATGATGCGCTCGTAGACTTGCGCGACCGTGTCCAAGGTCTGCGGGGTGTCGCCGGAGACGATCTTCAGGATCTTGGTCAGCGTGTGCTCCTTGTCGCCCGGGTTGATGCGCTCGGGGCTGTAACCGACAAAGAAGTCCTGCTTCCATTTCAGACCCGACTCGCGCTCCAGCACGGGGATGCAGACCTCTTCGGTCGCACCGGGATAGACGGTGCTCTCGTACACGACGATGGCGCCCTTCTTCATGTGGCGGCCCACGCTGGTGCTGGAGCCGATCAGGGGCTTGAAGTCAGGGATATGAGCCTCGTCCACCGGCGTGGGCACGGCGACGATGATGACGTCGGCTTCGGCGAGGCAGGCCGGGTCGTGGCTGTACTCGGCGTGCACGGCCAAGGCCATTTCGGCATCGTCGAGTTCGCGCGAGGGGTCGGTGCCGGCCTGGCATTTGGCGACCTTGTCCTTGGCAATATCAAAGCCGATGGTGCGGCTGTGCTTGCCAAACTCCACAACCAGGGGCAGGCCGACATAACCCAGACCGACGACGGCAATGATGCTCATGATGGAAACTCAGGAAAAATGTGAGCGGGCTCTCGCTCGCGGCAGGTTCGGCTCAGTTGCGGCCGTAGGTGTCTTCAAAGCGGACGATGTCATCCTCGCCCAAATAGGCGCCGGACTGTACTTCAATGATTTCCAATGGCACCCGGCCTGGATTGGCCAGGCGGTGGGTCTGGCCGAGTGGGATGTAGGTGCTTTGGTTTTCGCTCAGCAGCAGGACCTTGTCGCCATTGGTGATTTCGGCCGTCCCAGACACCACGATCCAGTGCTCGGCGCGATGGTGGTGCATCTGCAGGCTCAACGAGGCGCCGGGTTTCACCATGATGCGCTTGACCTGGAAACGTGCGCCGGAGTCGATGCTGTCGTACCAGCCCCAGGGGCGATGGACTTTGCGGTGCAGGGTCTGCTCGCCGCGCTTTTCCGCATCCAGCCGGGCAACGATCTTCTTGACTTCTTGGCTGCGCGCGCGGTCACTGACCAGCACGGCGTCGGGGGTCTCGACCACCACGATGTCCTGCAGGCCGACCACGCTGACCAGGCGGCTGGTGGCATGCACCAAGGTGTTGCGGCTGTCGCTGATGATGGCATCGCCCTGCCAGGCATTGCCATCGGCATCCTTGTCCGCGACCTGCCAGACCGCCTCCCAGGCACCCAGATCATTCCATCCGGCATCAAGGGCCAGCATGCGCAAGGGGATGTCGCTGCCCGGGCAGCGCTCCATCACGGCGTAGTCCACCGATTCGCTGGGCACGGCGGCAAACTCAGCCTTGCCTGGGCGCACGAATTTCGCATCGGTCTGGCGTACGTCCCAAGCGGCTTGCGTCGCCTCAGCGATGTCGAGGCGGAAGCGACGCAAGGCTTGCAGCCAGACGCTCGCGCGCAGCACAAACATGCCACTGTTCCAGAAGTAGCCACCTTCGGCCAGGTAGTGCGAGGCTGTGGCGGCATCGGGTTTTTCCACAAACTGAGCCACGGCCAGTCCCTGCTCATCGCGTGCAGCACGGATGTAGCCATAGCCTGTTTCAGCGCGATCGGGGGTGATGCCCAGGATCACGATGGCGCCCTCGGCCGCGCAGCGCACCGCTTCTTGCAGCGCTCCAGTGAAGGCTTGGGCCTGAGTCACGGTCTGGTCGGCAGGTGTGACCACCAGCACCGGGTCCTGCCCGTTCTGCAGCGCCGCCAAGGCCGCCAGGGTCAGGGCCGGCGCTGTGTTGCGTCCGGAGGGTTCGAGCAGCACTGCTGAAGGCTCCAGGCCGGTTTCGCGCAATTGATCCAGCACGAGAAAGCGGTGCTCTTCATTGCCGACAATCATCGGCCCCAAGACATCCAGGTCTTCGGCGCCCAATCGGCCAAGGCGTGTGGCGGCCTGCTGAAACAAGCTGCTGTTGCCCGACAGCACCAGGAACTGCTTGGGATATCCGGCGCGTGACAGGGGCCACAGCCGGGTGCCACTGCCGCCGGCCATGATGACCGGCTGAACTTGAATTCGGTTCATGAGTCTTTTCTTCAAGTCTGGATCTCAAGAGGGTTCGAATCCTTGCGGATTCATGCGCTGCCACCGCCAGCTGTCCTCGCACATGCGGGCCAGCGTGTGCCGGGCTTGCCAGCCCAGGCGCTGCTGGGCCAGGGTCGGGTCGGCATAACATGCCGCCACATCGCCAGGGCGTCGCGCCACGATGTCATAGGGTACCGCTTGGCCGCTGGCCGCTTCATACGCTTTGACCAGGTCCAGCACGCTGTAGCCCTGACCGGTGCCCAGGTTGACCGTGATCGACTCTGGGCCCGACAGCAAGAAGCGCAGCGCCGCCACATGGCCCTCGGCCAGGTCCAGCACATGGATGTAGTCGCGCACGCCGGTGCCATCTGGCGTGTCGTAGTCATTGCCGAAGACCTGCAGGCGGGGTCGGCGGCCGATGGCCACTTGGGCGACATAGGGCATGAGGTTGTTGGGCGTGCCACGGGGATCTTCACCGATCAGACCGCTTTCATGTGCGCCCACCGGGTTGAAATAGCGCAGGCAGGCGGTTTGCCATGCCGGGTCGGCCACTCCCAGGTCACGCAGGATCGTCTCGCCCATGAGCTTGGTGGCGCCGTAGGGGTTGACGGCCGCCAGGGCTGCGTCCTCGCGCAGGGGCAGCCGTTCCGGCACACCGTAAACCGTGGCGCTGCTGCTGAAGACGATGCGTTTGCAGCCATGGGCTTGCATCTGCTCGCAGGTGTTGACCAAGCCGCCCAGATTGTTGCGGTAGTAGGCCAGGGGTTGCTGGGTGGATTCGCCCACCGCCTTGAAGGCCGCGAAATGGACGACCGCTTGAGGTTGATGCTTTGCAAACACCTGTGCCAAGGCGCTTGGGTCGCAGACATCGGCCTGTTCGAACACCGGTGCTTGACCACTGAGCTGCGCCAGGCGCTTCAGCACTTCGGGCGAGCTGTTGCTGAAATTGTCGACGCCCACGACCTGGTAACCAGCGGCCTGCAAGGCCAGCCAGGTGTGAGAGGCGATATAGCCTGTGGCGCCGGTCAGAAGAATGGTTTCAGCCATGGAGAGAGTTGCGAAGTGTTTGCAATGGGGATGCCAGTCGGCTCATCAGTTCAGAACCATTTGACCGTAGCAGCCGAAGCTGTTGGCGTCGTAGACATACTGGACGATGGTGCTGCTGCGCGAATTCTTGGTGTACTGGCAGCCGAGCTGAATGCTGCGCGAGTACAGCCAGCGCGCACCGAGGCTGTAGGCCGTGTCGCGGTCCTGGCTTTTGGCCTGCTGACCCAGAAAGTCATCGACGCGTTCCGCGCGCGAGCTGCTGGCGCTGGCGTTGAGAACAATCTTGGACGTGAGCTCATAGCTGACCGCCAGCTGGGCCGAGGTCGTGACGCGGTTTTGGTCGGCATTCAAGGTGTTGCCGCCGACCCGGAAGAAGGAAGTTTCCAGGCCTGTGTCCCGGCTGAGGGTGGTTGCGATGTTCCAGCGCACGGTCGGCAACCAGGTCCAGGTCAGTTGGCCGGTCGTGCCATTGAAATCATTGCCCGCCCCCAGCTTCACGCGCGATCGGCCGTGGCTGATTCGTCCATCGATGGAGCTTGCACCGCTGAGCACGGCCCGTCCGGTCAGATCGATGTCTTTCCGTGTGAACTCGGAGGCTTGGTACTCGGCATTGAGCAGGTTGATCAGTGTGAAGCGCGGGAAACGATCCCGGGTGTGGCGTCCCGCCACGCCGAGGCGCAAATTCTGGCTGGGGCTGTAGGTCAGACCCAAAGAGTAACGGGTCTGGTCGACTTCCAAGCGGCTGTACTCGATGGCGCTGAAGCGTCGGCTGCGTTGGCCAGCAGAGGCTTCTGCCGAGAATTTGGTCACCAGGCCCACGCGCAGCACCGCATCCACGGCTGTGTTCTTCTCAATGTTTTTCTTGAAGATGGGCGCGATGCCACTGCCAATGTTGTAGGTCGCCAGGGATTGGCTGTTGTTGACCTTGACGCTGCCCGAAAGGCGCTCTGCCGTGGACCAGTCCAGCCCGCCCTTGAGGGTGTAGCCGCGGTTGTTCAACTCGCTGTTGTTCTGGTAGCGATTGGCCTGCAAAGAGGCATCCAGATTCAGGCGTTGGCGGCCAAAGGTCTGGTCGATGCCGGCCAGCAGCGAGGCGCTGACCACGCGGTCACTGTTGGCATTGTTGTTTTGGCGGTAGATGTTGGAGACGTGGCTGAGGTTGAGCGCCGTACCCACGTAGTAGGGGTTGGCGTCGGCCAGGGCCGGGCTCGCCAGGCAGCATCCCAGCAGGCTCAGGAGCCCCAGCGCAGCGGGCGGCAGGGGGCGGTTCAGCGAAACAGACATGGGCTTCCTTGGGGAACCAGGGGCGGCATTCGTCGGCGCCGGGCTTGGCAGGCAGGTGCCGCTTGCGCGCAGGCCGCCCGCGATCAGGGATTCAGTAGGCATGGCGGTCAAACAGCATCAGCCGTGCGGTGCGCACGATGATCTGCAGATCCAGGGCCAGGGACCAATTCCGCAGGTACTCCAGATCGTATTCGACCCGTGCTTTCATCTTGTCGATCGTGTCGGTTTCGCCACGCAGGCCGTTGACCTGGGCCCAGCCGGTGATGCCGGGCTTGACCTTGTGGCGAACCATATAGGCCTTGATCAGCTTGCGGTATTCCTCGTTGTGGGCCACGGCGTGCGGGCGCGGGCCAACGATGCTCATCTGCCCTTGCAACACATTGATGAACTGCGGCAACTCGTCCAGCGAGGTTCGGCGGATGAAGGCGCCGAACTTGGTGATGCGTGGATCGTCCTTGGTGGCCTGCTTGACCACCGGGCCGTTGTCCATGGTGCGCATGGAGCGGAATTTGTAGACGATGATCTCTTCGCCATCCAGGCCATTGCGGCGCTGCTTGAAGATGATGGGTCCGGGTGAGCTGAGCTTCACGCCAATCGCTACGGCCAGCAAGATCGGTGAAATCAGCACCAGAATCACGCAAGCCAGCACGATGTCGCTGAGGCGTTTGATCAACTCGTTGGTGCCGGTAAAGGGTGTTTCGCAAATGCCCACCACGGGCACGCCGTTCATGTCCTGCAGTCGGCCCTGGATGATGCTGATGCCGAACACATCGGGCACGAAAAACAGGCTGGCGGTCGTGCCTTGAATCTGCTCCAGCAGGTGCACGATGCGTGGCTGCGAGCCCAGGGGCAGGGTGATGTAGACCTCGCGAACGCTGTGCTTGCGCACATAGTCACTCAGTTCGCTGAGCATGCCCAGCAGCTTGGCGTGTGCATCCGGGTGCAGGCGCTCATCCTGCCGGTCGTCGAAATAGCCGAGAAAGTCGATGCCCTTGTCCGGTCCGTCGCGCAGGGCGCGCGCCACTTTGGCGCCCAGCGGCCCCGCGCCCACGATCACGGCGCCGCGCCGTGTCGCGCGGACACGGCGGCGGCGCAGCAGGGCGCCGCACTTGATGGCCACGATTTGCAACACCGGCGTCAGCGCGATCCACCACACCAGCACCTTGTCCTCGAAATAGCCCATGCTGTTGGTCGCATAACCACACAGGCCCAGGATGAAGAGCAGAGCCAGCCAGGAGCCGATGACATCGATGGCTGCGCTGATGGTGGTATCGGCGAAACGATTGCGCCCTGGAAAGGTCAGCGCAAACACGAGCAAGCACAACGTCAGGTCCGAGCGCACGATGGGCTCGCCGAAATAGTGATTCACCGCCAGGTAGCACAAGACCACCAGGCCGGGCTCCATGAAGGCAGCGATGAACGATTCGATGGACTGAGGTGCGCTGTAAAACGTTCTTTTGTAACTTCTATCCTCGAACATCGTTCCTGAACTCCTTGGTGCCGGGCGGCGTTGCTTTTTTTGATACGAGCCGTGAATCGACCCTGCAGACTCTCGACATGCCCGAGCGCCCCTCCATCTGAGGAAAATATGAACAGGGATTCTCTCTCAGTTCTCCAGGGGTAATTCCCCCCGCTTCCCCCTAGGTCCGCTGTGCCACGCGGCGACTCCCTACAATCTGCGCCATGCTAGAAGAATGGACCGCCATGTTTGCACCGGCTGCACAGGATCGCATGGTCTTGTTGCTCAATCATGTCATCAGCCGCGAGGCCCTGGCCACGGGGCGCTTGCAGCCTTTTGCCGGCCGCGCGCTGGTGTTGCATCTGCAGAACTGGCCGGCGTTGCTGCCCAAGGCGCCCGATTTGGCGCTGGGCGTGACGCCTGCGGGCTTGTTTGAACGCCTTGAGCAGGCGCCCGACGGTGCCTTGCGCATTGAGATCGATGCCGGCAACCCGGCCTTGCTGGCTCTGGGTTCGCTGACCGGCCAGAAGCCCCAGGTCCATGTGCAGGGCGACGCGGCTTTCGCCGGCGCCATGAATTGGCTGATCGAGAACCTGCGCTGGGATGTGGAAGACGACCTAGCCGCGGTGATCGGCCCGGTGGCCGCCCATCAGCTGGCCCGTTGCGGCCGCGCAGTGTCTTCGGCGCTGGCCGGTCTTGCAGCGGGTGTGCGAGGTATGGCAGCGGGTCGCGCCGGCGCATGAGGTACTTCGCCCGGCTGTTCGTCATCGTCTGGACGATTCTTCGCTTCGGCCTCGATGATCTGGCCCTGTCGGGCTTGCGCCGCCGTCGTTTCCAGCTGCTGCGCCGCACGGTGTCGCTGGGGCGCAGCTGGGACCAGCCGCGCGGTGTGCGCCTGCGCTTGGCCCTGGAGCACCTGGGGCCCATCTTCGTCAAGTTTGGCCAGGTGCTGTCTACCCGACGCGATCTGCTGCCTCCCGACCTGGTGGAAGAGTTGTCCAAGCTGCAGGACCGCGTGCCGCCATTCCCGGCCACCCAGTCGCGCGCGCTGGTCGAGAAGGCCTTTGGCAAGCCGGTCGAGGAGCTGTTTGGCAGCTTTGATGCCGAGCCGGTGGCCAGCGCCTCGATCGCTCAGGTCCACTTCGCCACGCTGAAAGACGGGCGCGAGGTGGCGGTCAAGGTGCTGCGCCCCGGCATGCTGGACACCATCGACGACGACATCGCCTTGCTGCGCACCCTGGCCGGCTGGGTCGAGCGCTTCTCGGCCGATGGCCGGCGCCTGAAGCCGCGCGAGGTGGTGGCCGAGTTCGACACCTATCTGCACGACGAGCTGGACCTGGTGCGGGAAGCCGCCAACGCCGCCCAGCTGCGCCGCAATATGGCCGGCCTGGACCTGATCATGGTGCCCGAGATGCACTGGGATATGTGCAGCACCGAGGTGATCGTGATGGAGCGCATGAAGGGCGTGCCGATCTCGCAACTCGATCGTCTCAAGCAGGCCGGCATCGACATCCCGAAGCTGGCGCGCGACGGTGTCACCATCTTCTTCACCCAGGTGTTCCGTGATGGCTTTTTCCATGCCGACATGCACCCGGGCAATATCCAGGTCAGCCTTGATTCCGCCACCTTCGGCCGTTATGTGGCCCTGGACTTTGGCATCATCGGCACCCTGACCGAGGTCGACAAAGAGTACTTGGCGCAGAACTTCATCGCCTTCTTCCAGCGCGACTACAAGCGCGTGGCCGAGTTGCACATCGCCTCGGGCTGGGTGCCGCCGGAGACCCGGGTGGATGAGCTTGAAGGTGCAGTGCGCGCGGTCTGCGAGCCTCATTTCGACCGGCCGCTCAAGGATATCTCCTTAGGTCAGGTCTTGATGCGCCTGTTCCAGACCTCGCGCCGCTTTAATGTCGAGATCCAGCCCCAGCTGGTGCTGCTGCAAAAGACCTTGCTCAATGTCGAGGGCCTGGGTCGCCAGCTGGACCCCGAGCTCGATCTCTGGGCTACCGCCAAGCCCTTTCTCGAGCGCTGGATGAACGAGCAGGTCGGCTGGCGCGCCCTGATCAACCAGGTCAAAAAAGAGGCGCCTCGCTATGCCCAGCTCTTCCCTGAGCTGCCGCGCCTGCTGCACGATGCGCTCAAGCGCCAGGCCACGGGCCCCGACTCGCGCGCGCTCGAGGCCTTGCTGCGCGAGCAGCGCCGCACCAACCGCCTCCTGCAGGCTTTGCTTTACGGTGCGGTGGGCTTCACCCTGGGCCTGCTGGCCACACAGATTCTGCTGCGCTGGCACTGGCTTTGAGCCCCTCGCTTCCGTTGTGACGCCCTAGGGACAGACCGGTGGGGCGAGGCGCGCGATTCGGGTAGGCTGGGGCGCATGCGCTTGCGCCTGGGCTCTCACACTTTCTTTGCCGCATGGCTCCTGTTCGCCAGGGCCGGCCGAGGGCTCGGCCGGTTTCGTGGCTGGTGCCTGGTCTGGGCTTGGGCCTGCTGCGCGGTGGCGCAGGCGGGCAGCGGCCTGCAGAGCCTGCGTTTCGAGCAGCTGGCGGCCGAGCGGGCGGGGCTGCAGGCCATCCTTTACAGCGCCCAGCAGGATGGGCGCGGCCTGATGTGGTTGGGCACCAGCGCCGGCCTGTATCGTTTTGACGGCCGGGCCGCCCAGCCCTTTGGCTCCGAGCCGGCTGATGCCCACTCCTTGAGCCACCCGGCCGTGCGCAGTCTTTTGCTGCTGCCTGGCGAGCGCTTGCTGATCGGTACCGAGCGAGGCCTGGACGAGATGGACCTGCGCAGCGAAACCCTGCGCCGGCATGGCCTGCCGGGCGAGCGGCATATGCGCGAGCGCTATGTGCTGGGCCTGCAGTCGGCGAAGGACGGGCGCGTCTGGGTCTTGACCGGCTTGGACCTGCTGCATTTCGATCCACAGCGGCGCGCGTTCGAAGTGGTGGGTTTGCCGCCGTTGGAGCCTCTGGTGCCTGGCCGCAAGGCCGGCATGGCCGCCATGGTCAGTGACGGTGCCCAGGGCGTGTGGGTGGTCGCTGGGCGTCACCTGATGCATCTTGATGCCCAGGGCCGCCTGCAGCAGCGCTGGCCCTTGGGCAGCTTTGGTGCCAGCGAGCCCGGCGTGCGCAGCCTCGTGATCGACGCCCAGCAGCGTGCCTGGCTGGGCACCAATGCCGGCGTGCAGATGATCGACACACGCAGCGGCGAAGTGCTGGACTTGCCCGCGCGCTGGGGCTTGCCGCCCAGTCTGGTTCACACCTTGTACCGCGATCAGGACGATGGCATCTGGGTGGGCACCGGCAATGCCGGGCTCTGGCATTGGCGACCCGGCAGCGCGCAGTTCGAGTCCCATATGCACCACCCGGCCTTGCCCGACAGCGTGTTCAGCAATGCCATCTCGGCCCTGTTTCAGGACCGCAGCGGCGTGCTGTGGGTGGGCACCTGGGGCTGGGGTATTTCCTTGGCGGATTTGCGCAGCGGCGGCTTTCGCGCCTACCGCTCGGTGGTCGGCGATGCCAGCAGCCTGTCCAGCGACAGCGTCATGGCGGTGGCGGCCGATGGCGCCGACCATGCCTGGGTGGCCAGCTACGGCGGCGGCCTGAACCGGCTGCAGCTCTCCAGCGGCGAGGCCGAGCGTATCCGGCCGGAGCAACTGCCGATGCGTTACCTCAAGGCCTTGCTGCTGCAGCCTGAGCGTGGGCTTTGGGTGGGCGGTGACGACGGCCTGTTTCTGCTTGACTTGAAAAGCCGCCAGGCCCGACGCATCGACTTGGGCGAGCGCCTGGGGGGCGGCATGTCCATCGCGGCGCTGGCCCACGATGCCCAGGGTCAGCTGTGGGCGGCCAGCGCTGCCGGCGCCTACCGTTTTGGCAACGATGGCCGCCTGACCCGCTTCCGCCGCGACGGCGGCCGGCCCGGCAGCCTCAGCAACGAGGTCATCGACTGCCTGTTGTCTGATCGTGACGGACGTTTGTGGCTGGGCAGCAAGGGCGGGCTGCAGCTCTGGGATGCGGCGCAGCAGCGTTTCAGCCAACCGGTGCGAGCCAGCCTGGACATGCCTCAGCCTTCGGAGCTGGCCATCTACGCCCTGCGTCAGGACCGGCAGGGGCGCATCTGGGCCGGAACCCAGCTGGGTCTGTACGAACTGCTGCAGAGCGAGGCGGGCGTCTGGCAGCTCAAGTCCTGGCGTCGCCTGGCGGGCATGCCCAAGGGCTGGGCCCATAGCCTGGAGCTGGCCGAAGATGACGCGCTCTGGTTCGCCAGCCCCGATGGCCTCAGCCGCCTCGACCCGGAGCGACGCAGTCTGCGCCACTACCCCTCGCGCAGCGGTCATTTCCGTGGCAACTTTGCCCAGGGTGGCAGCAGCCAGGGAGTCGCCGGCCAGCTGCTGTATGGTGGGGAAGGCCTGCTGCGCTTCAAACCCAGCGAGCTGCGCGACAACCCGGTGGCGCCGCCGGTGGTGCTGGCCGATGTGCGCATCTTCAATCGTTCCCTGCTGGACCCGAGCCAGGCTGTGCAACGTGCCGACGAGGCCGCCAGCAGCCTCGCTGCGCTGGGGGTCAGCGGCCCCTTGGCTCAGGCCGAGCAGCTGCGCTTGAGCCACCGAGAGGCCATGGTCAGCTTTGATCTGCGTGCCCAGCATTTCTTCAATGCCGGCCGTCTGCGCTATGCCTGGAAGCTCGAAGGCTTTGATCAGGACTGGATCCAGGGCCCCGATGGCGAGGGGCTGGCCACCTACACTAACCTTGATGCCGGTCGCTACCGCCTGCTGGCGCGGGCCGCCAATCCTGATGGGGTGTGGGGGGAGCCGCGGCAGTTACTGGCCATTGAGGTGCAGCCGCCCTGGTGGCGCAGCCTGAGCGTGCGCCTGCTCTTGCTGGCGCTGCTGGTGCTGAGTCTGGCCGCGGCCTGGCAGCTGCGCCTGCGCCGGCTGCGCCGGGTGCAGCTGGAGCTGGAGCGTCAGGTCGAGCTGCGTACGGCCCAGGTGCGGGCCCAGCGGCAGCAGATTGCCACGGTCAGCGACATCGGCCGCGAACTCACCGCCTCGCTGGATCTGGCCGCGGTGCAGCAGGCCCTGTACCGCCAGGTCGAATCGCTGATGCCGGCCCTGATCTTTGGCGTCGGCTTGTTGCGCAGGGAAGAGGCCGTGGTGGCCTTCGACTTTGTGATCGATCGCGGGCGGCCGCTGCAGCCCTACCGCCGCAGTCTGGACCACCCCGAGCAGCCGGCCGTGCGCTGCATCGTGCAAGGCGAACCGCAGTGGGAGCGCGAGATCCTGCGTGACAACCGTCTGATTGATGCCGACGGGCTGGGCGGCCAGTACGACCCCGCGCTCGGGCCTGGACAGGTGCTGCGCCTGGCCAGCGGCGAGGAGCCCACCCGCGCCCGCTCCGGCCTCTACGTGCCGCTGCGCATCAAGGGTCAGGTCAAGGGCTTGATCTGTGTGCTCAGCGACCAGGTCGATGCCTACCGCCAGACCGATCTGGATCTGCTCCAGGCCTTGGCTGCCTACGCCGCCGTGGCGCTGGACAATGCCGACGCCTACGCCCAGCTGCGTCGCACCCAGGCTCAGCTCTTCGAGCAGGAGAAGCTGGCCTCGCTGGGCTCGCTGGTGGCCGGCGTGGCCCACGAGCTGAACACGCCGCTGGGCAACAGCCTGCTGGCGGCCAGCACGCTGCAGGACGGCACGCGCGAGTTCAAGGCCTTGCTGGCCGGCGGGCAACTCCGCCGCTCCGAGCTGCAAGCCTTCTGCGACACGGCCGAGGCCAGCGCCGGCCTGCTGGTACGCGGCCTGGCCAGCGCCGCCAGCCTGGTGTCCAGTTTCAAGCAGCTGGCGGTGGACCAGACCTCGGAGCGACGCCGCCAATTCGAGCTGCAGCAGCTGTGTGAAGAGGTGCAGCTCAGCCTGATCAACCGCCTGCGCAAGGACGGCCACCAGCTGCAGATCCAGGTCGAGCCGGGCCTGAGCCTGGACAGTTATCCCGGCCCCCTGGGCCAGGTGCTCAGCAATCTGGTGCTGAACGCCATCATCCACGGCTTCGAAGGCCGGCAGAACGGCCTGATGCAAATCGAGGCGGCGGCGGTCGATGCCGAGCGGGTGCGCCTGCGCTTCCGTGACAACGGCCGGGGCATTGCCCCCGAGCACCTCTCGCGCGTTTTCGATCCCTTCTTCACCACCAAGCTGGGCAATGGCGGTAGCGGTCTGGGTCTGCATCTGTGCTACACCATCGTGCGCTCCATGCTGGGCGGCGAGATCACGGTCAGCAGCGTGCCGGGGCAGGGTGCCCAGTTCGAACTGCTGCTGCCGCGCATCGCCCCGGCGAATCGAACCCTGGATGCCGGCGGCGGGCTGGCCCAGGCGCCAGGCCTAGGCTCAACTCTCTAAGTCCGCGCCATCCCCCAGGAACAGAGGGTCTGGGGTGAAACCCGCGCTGTCGCGGGGGACTTCATTGCAGAGATAATCCGCCGCGTTTTGTCCACCCCACCATCGCTTCACGGCCTGACACCATGCTCCTGACTCTGGTCTTTGCCTATCTCCTGGTCACCATCGCCATTGGCTTGTGGGCAGCCAAGCGGGTCAAGAACACCGCGGACTTTGCCATCGCTGGGCGCCACCTGCCGCTGGCCATGGTCATCACCACGACCTTTGCCACCTGGTTCGGCGCCGAGACGGTGCTGGGCATTCCGGCCAAGTTTGTCGAGGGCGGGCTCGGCGGCGTGGTGGAAGACCCCTTTGGCGCCGGCTTCTGCCTGATCCTGGTGGGCCTCTTCTTTGCCGGCAAGCTCTACAAGATGACCTTGCTGACCATCAGCGACTACTACCGCGAGCGCTACGGCCGCGTGGTCGAGGTGGTGTGCTCCTTCATCATTATCCTGTCCTATCTGGGCTGGGTGGCGGCGCAGGTCACGGCTCTGGGGCTGGTGTTCAACCTGCTGTCGGGCGGCGCGATCAGCGTGGCCATGGGCATGGCCCTGGGCACCGCCTCCATCCTGGCCTACACCTTGTTCGGCGGCATGTGGTCGGTGGCGGTGACCGATTTCATCCAGATGATCATCCTGGTGCTGGGCCTGAGCCTGATTGCCTGGTTCGCGGCCGATATGGCCGGCGGCGCCGGCAAGGTGGTCGATCTGGCCGTCAGCAAGGACCTGTTCCGCTTTCTGCCGCCGCCCAGCCTGCACGACTGGCTGTTCTTCATCGGCAGCGCCATCACCATGATGTTGGGCTCGATCCCTCAGCAAGACGTGTTCCAGCGCGTGATGTCGGCCAAGGACGAGAAATCCGCCGTGCGCGGCTCCATCATCGGTGGTGCCAGCTATATCGTGTTTGCCTTCGTGCCCATGTTCATCGTGGTCAGCGCCCTGATCATCATGCCGGAGCAGGCCGAGCAGCTGATCAAGGAAGACTCGCAGAAAGTCATCCCGACCCTGGTCATGGACAAGATGCCTTTTGTGATGCAGGTGGTGTTCTTCGGTGCGCTGCTCTCGGCCCTCAAGTCCACCGCTTCGGCCACCCTGCTGGCGCCTTCGGTGACCTTTGTCGAGAACATCTGGCGCCAGTTCTTTCCGCGTGTTTCGGACAAGCAGGAACTGCGCACCATGCGCATCGCCACCCTGGTCTTCAGTGTCTGCGTCTGCACCTACGCCATCATGCTGCAGGGCACGCCCATCTTCGAGCTGGTGACGGCCGCCTACAAGGTCACCCTGGTGGGCGCGTTCGTGCCCCTGGTGTTTGGCCTGTACTGGAAGCGGGCGACCACCCAGGGTGCGATTTTTGCCATCGTCCTGGGGGTGCTGAGCTGGTTGTTGTTCGAGGCGACACCCGCCGGCGAGCAGATGCCGGCCCAACTGGCCGGTGTGCTGGCCGCGGTGCTTGGCATGTTGATCGGTTCGTTGGGTCCGCAGGCGATCAAGAATGTGCACGCCTCGCACCACAAGCTGGCGGGACTGGAGCCAGACCAGTCGGCCTGAGCGGCCCTGCGGCTGGCCCGAAGCCCGCCCCCTATAATTTACGGTTTTGAATCAACGGTTTAGACCATGCCGATCTACGCTTACCGCTGCGCCGAATGCGGTCACGCCAAAGACGTGCTGCAAAAGCTGTCCGATGCACCGCTGAGCACCTGCCCGCATTGCGGCGCAGAAGCTTTCCAGAAACAAGTCACCGCCGCCGGCTTCCAGCTCAAGGGCTCGGGCTGGTATGCCACCGATTTCAAGGGTGGCGGTAGCGCCGCCGCCGCCACGGGTGGCGCCGTGGCGTCCACGCCCGAGGCCAGCTCTGCCGCTTCTACCAGCTCTGGCGCAGAGAGCGGCGGCAGCAGTGCCGCTGCCGCGCCGGCTGCCTGCGGCGGCTCCTGTGCCTGCCATTGAGCCTCTCGTTTGAACCCGCTTCCCGACATCACCCTCCAGCCCACGCCCACCGAGCCCCCGAATAGGACCCCTGTGAAAAAGTACATCGTCACCGGCCTCCTGGTCTGGCTGCCTCTGGCCATCACCATCTGGGTGCTGTTGTGGGTGCTGGGCATCATCAACGGGGTGTTCGCCTCCATGCTGACCGCCCTGCAGGCGGTGGCACCGGCCTCGCTGCACGAGAGCATCGACGGCCTGCGCCACATCCCGGGTCTGGGCCTGGTGATTCTGGTCGGCGGCATGTTGCTGACGGGCGTGTTCGTGGCCAATATCTTCGGCCAGTGGTGGCTGCGCCAGTGGGACCGCCTGCTGTCCAACATCCCCATCGTCAAGAGCATCTACAGCTCGGTCAAGCAGGTGTCCGACACGCTGTTTTCCAGCAGCGGCAACGCCTTCCGCGAAGCCGTGCTGGTGCAATATCCGCATCAGGGCAGCTGGACCATCGCCTTCGTCACCGGCAAGCCGGGCGGCGAGGTGGCCGAGGCCCTGGGGGACGAGCATGTCAGCCTCTACGTGCCGACCACGCCCAACCCGACCTCGGGCTTTTTCCTGATGATGCCGCGCAGCCAGGTGCGGCCGCTCAAGATGAGCGTGGATGCCGCGCTCAAGCACATCATCTCCATGGGTGTGGTGGCGCCGGAAGGCGAGAGCGCCGGGGACGAAGGCCCGGCTCGAAATCAGCCGGGTTGAGCGCCTTGGCATGCGCTCAACCCTGAGGGCTTTGGACGCAGCCCCTCAGCGCCTCCCCCCGCATCAAAGACCTGTACCGAACCCTGTGGGCCGTGCCGGCACCGACCGCCGGTGCCGCCGCCCGAATCGACGAAATTTTGGAGTGAACCCGCAATGAGAACCTGTTACGCCGGCCAAGTCAGCGAGAAGCTGCAAGACCAGACCGTCACCCTGATGGGCTGGGCCCACCGTCGCCGCGACCACGGCGGCGTCATCTTCATCGACCTGCGCGACCGCGAAGGCCTGGTGCAAGTCGTCTGCGACCCCGATCGCGCCGACATGTTCAAGGTGGCCGAAGAGGTGCGCAACGAGTTCTGCCTCAAGGTCGTGGGCAAGGTGCGCCTGCGCCCCGCCGGCACCGAGAACAACAACCTGACCAGCGGCAAGATCGAAGTGCTCTGCCATGAGCTGGAAGTGCTGAACCCCTCCGTGACGCCCCCGTTCCAGATGGACGACGAGAACCTGTCCGAAACCACGCGCCTGACCCATCGCGTGCTGGACCTGCGTCGCCCTTACATGCAGAACAACCTGATGCTGCGCTACCGCGTGGCCATGGAAGCGCGCAAGTTCCTGGACGAGCATGGCTTCATCGACATCGAAACGCCGATGCTGACCAAGAGCACGCCCGAAGGCGCGCGCGACTACCTGGTGCCCAGCCGCGTGCACGACGGCCAGTTCTTCGCGCTGCCGCAATCGCCCCAGCTGTTCAAGCAGCTGCTGATGGTGGCCGGCTACGACCGCTACTACCAGATCACCAAGTGCTTCCGCGACGAAGACCTGCGTGCCGATCGCCAGCCCGAATTCACCCAGATCGATATTGAAACGAGCTTCCTGAGCGAACAGGAAATCCGTGACATGTTCGAAGGCATGATCCGCCACGTCTTCATGAAGGCGCTGAATGTGGACCTGGGCACCTACCCGGTGATGAAGTACGCCGATGCCATGCACCTCTACGGCTCGGACAAGCCCGATCTGCGCGTCAAGCTGCAGTTCACGGAACTGACCGATGTGATGGGCGATGTGGACTTCAAGGTCTTCTCGACCCCCGCCACCACCAAGGGCGGCCGCGTCGTCGCCCTGCGCGTGCCCGGCGGTGCCTCGATCAGCCGCGGCGAGATCGATGCCTACACCGAGTTCGTCAAGATCTACGGCGCCAAGGGCCTGGCCTGGATCAAGGTCAATGAAGTGGCCAAGGGCCGCGAAGGCCTGCAGTCGCCCATCGTCAAGAACCTGCACGACAAGGCCGTGGCCGACATCCTCTCGCGCACCGGCGCGCAGGACGGCGACCTGATCTTCTTCGGCGCCGACAAGGCCAAGATCGTCAACGACGCCATCGGTGCCCTGCGCCTGAAGGTCGGCCACAGCGATTTCGGCAAGGCGGGTGGCCTGTTCGAAGACCGCTGGGCTCCGCTGTGGGTGGTGGACTTCCCGATGTTCGAGCACGACGAAGAGAACGACCGCTGGGCGGCCGTGCACCACCCCTTCACCGCGCCCAAGGACGGCCATGAAGACCTGATGGTCACCGACCCCGGTGCCTGCATCGCCAAGGCCTACGACATGGTGCTGAATGGCTGGGAACTGGGCGGTGGCTCCATCCGTATCCACCGCGCCGAAGTGCAGAGCAAGGTCTTCGACGCGCTGAAGATCAGCAAGGAAGATGCGCAGGTCAAGTTCGGCTTCCTGCTGGAAGCGCTGCAGTACGGCGCTCCGCCGCACGGCGGCCTGGCCTTCGGTCTGGACCGCATCGTCACCATGATGACCAAGGCCGAGTCCATCCGCGACGTGATCGCCTTCCCCAAGACCCAGCGTGCCCAGTGCCTGCTGACCGGCGCACCGAGCAATGTGGACGAGAAGCAGCTGCGCGAGCTGCACATCCGCCTGCGCAATGCCGCAGCGGCTTCGGGTGCAGCTGGCGCTTGATGCGCAGCACACCGGCATCACAACAGGGCAGCTTCGGCTGCCCTTTTTCTTGGTCTGTTACCAAACGTAGGGAGTGTCAGCAGATGTTGTCTTTGAAGAACACGAGCACACAGCGCGCGACCCGCTCGGGCGCACTCATCGCCCTGGCCCTGATGCTGGCGGCCTGCGGCAAGCAAGGCGCGACCCTGGGCGAGGGCAGCTCGGAGATCACCGGCTCGGCCGGCGCCGCCGGTGCCCACCAAGCACACCGTGAGCTGATGAAGTGCGATGCGCCCGTGGCCACGCTGGCCCTGGTGGAAAACAGCAACGGCTACACCGTGTCCAGCAGCTACAACCTGCCCAGCTCGCCCGTGCCCCTGATCCGCCTGCTGGCCCAGCAAAGCGGCTGCTTCCGCGTGGTGGACCGCGCGGCCGGCCTGAAAGCGACCATCAAGGAGCAGGAGCTCAAGGACGCCGGCATCCTGCGCCAGAAGGGCAGCACGGTGCACAAGGGCAAGGGCTATGAGGCCCAGTACAGCCTGACCCCCAGCCTGAGCTTCAGCGAGCAGAACGCCGGCCGCGAGGTCGGTGGCCTGATGGCGCAGATCCCGGTGCTGAACAAGTTTGTCGCTGCCGCCGAGCAGGTCAAGCTCAAGGAGGCCCAGGTCGCCCTGCTGCTGACCGACAACGAAACCACCGAACAGATCGCCGCTGCCACCGGCTCGGTGCGCGTCACCGACCTCGGCATGGGCGGCCTGGTGGTGGGCAAGCTGGGCGGTGCCGGCGGCGCCGGTTGGGCCAACAGCAACGAAGGCAAGGTGATTGCTGCAGCCTTCCTCGACGCGCACAACAAGCTGGTCGTGCAGGTGCGCGAGCTGGCCGCCAAGGACCTGCCGCCGCCGGTGGCGACCAAGTCCGGCAACAAGGGCTGAGCGAGGCCCCGGTGCGCTTTCAGCCCGCATCCACCTGCATAGCGGGCCGTGCCTGCACCCGGCCCAGCCAGCCTTGCACATGGGGGTGCTCGCTGACCGGTGCGCCGAGGTGCAGGCTGTAGCCGATCACCGAGCCGACCAGCAAGTCGGCCAGCGAGTAGCTCGCACCCAGCATCCAGGGGCGCAGCGCCAGACGCTGGTCGAGCAGGGCCAGCAACCCATTCAGTTCGGTGCGGGCGGCCTCGGCGTGCACCGGGCTGATCAAGGCCGGGTCGCCGAAGCTGGCGCGGTGCAGGCGATTCAAGACCGAGCCGTAGCTCACATAGGCCCAAGTGCACCAAGATAGGGCCTGCAGGCGTTCGGCGCTGCCGGCGGCCGGCCACAAGCCGCGTTCGACCCCGTAGGTCTCACCCAGCCAGAGCTGGATGGCCAGGGCCTCGAACATGGGCGTGCCATCGACAGTCAGTGTGGGCACCTTGCCGTTCGGGTTCAGCGCCAGATAGTCCGGGTGCCGCTGTGCGCCGCTGCGGATGTCGATCAGAACCCGCTCGTGCGGCAGGCCGAGCTCGGCCAGGGCACAGGCGACGGGGGTGGCGCTGCTCATCGGGCAGCCGTACAGAACGATGGACATGGTCAGTCTTCCTTGTTGTGAGGCGTCGACACCCTGTCGACGACGGACTCGACTGTAGAAACCATTGCGGACAGATTCGGCCCTCAATCACCGCTACAGTGGCCCGATGTTGAGTGCCTCATCGCGGCTGCTGCGTCTGCTGTCCCTGCTCCAGGCTCGTCGCCACTGGGCCGGGCCTGAGCTGGCCGAGCGCCTGGCCGTGCACCCGCGCACCCTGCGGCGGGACATCGATCGCTTGCGTGAGCTGGGCTATCCGGTCGCGGCCAGCAGCGGGGTGGCCGGCGGCTATGCCCTGCGCTCGGGGCAGACCTTGCCGCCGCTGCAGCTCGACGACGAGGAGGCCCTGGCCGTGGCGATCGCCTTGCGGACAGCCGCTGCCGGTCGGGTGGGCGGCATCGAAGAGCCTGCCTTGCAGGCCCTGGTCAAGCTCGAGCAGCTGATGCCGGCCCGGCTGCGCCGGCGCGCCGACGCGCTGCGCTCGGCCGTTCAGGCCCTGGAGGGCGTGGGCCCCAGTGTCGATGCCAGCCTGCTGGCCGATCTGGCCGGTGCTTGCCGCGATCAGCTGGGCCTCGATTTCGACTACGTGGATGCCAAGGGCGGGTCCAGCCGGCGCTCGGTCGAGCCACAGGGCGTGGTCCACACCGGCAGTCGCTGGTATCTGGTGGCGTGGGACCGGGTGCGCAGCGATTGGCGCACTTTTCGCCTCGATCGCATCGCCGGCCCGGCCCAGGTCGGTGGGCATTTCAAGCCGCGCCCAGGCCCCGAGGGTGGGGATCTGCGCGCCTATGTCACCCGCTCCCTGCTGCTGTCGCCGCAGGCCGAGCAGGCCAGGGTGGTGCTGCACGCGCCCCTGGCCCAGATGGCCGCCCGCATCCCGGCCACCGCCGCGCGGCTGGAGGCGATGGCCGGCGATGCGCAGCGCTGCCTGCTGCAGTGCGGCGCCCATGCACTCGATGCCCTGGTGTATTGGCTGCTGGTGCTGGAGGTCGAGTTCGAGGTGCTGGAGCCGCCCGCCTTGCGCGAGCGCATGGCCCAGGCCATGCAGCGGGCGGCGCGCAGCCTGGCTCGGTCTGAGGCCAAGACGGTGTGAGCCTGCAAGAGGACTTCTTGCTCCGCTATGCTTGCCGGCATGAGCGCCATCGCGATGCAAAACCGCCCCTACAAAATCCCTGAATCCGTGTTGGTGGTGATCCACACCCCCGAGCTCCAGGTCCTGATGCTGGAGCGGGCCGACCGCCCCGGCTTCTGGCAATGCGTGACCGGCTCCAAGGACGCGCTGGACGAGCCGATCGCCGAGACCGCACGCCGCGAGGTGCAGGAAGAAACCGGCATCGAGGCCAGCCAGGGCCTGCTGCGCGACTGGGGCCTGGCCAATGAGTACGAGATCTACCCCGTCTGGCGTCACCGTTATGCGCCCGGCGTCACCCGCAACACCGAGCATGTCTTCGGCCTGACCGTGCCGGCCGGCACGCCCGTGCGCCTGGCCCCGCGCGAGCATCTGCAGTACCGCTGGCTGCCCTGGCAGGAGGCGGCCGATCTGTGCTTCTCGCCGTCCAACGCCGAGGCGGTGCTGCAGTTGCCGAACTTCGTGGCCGCGCTGACATGAAAGGCAATGCCTTCAGCCAGTCGGTGCAGCACGATATCCCGGCGGCGTCCTCGGCGTCGGCGGCGCGCCTGCGCGTGGCCACCTACAACATCCACAAAGGCGTGCGCGGCATGGGGCCGCAAAAGCGCCTGGAGATCCACAACCTGGGCCTGGGCATCGAGGCGCTCGATGCCGACCTGGTGTTTCTGCAAGAGGTGCGGCACTTCCACCACCGTGACGCCAAGCAGTTCGATCACACCTGGTTCGGCTGGCCTGATCAGGGCCAAGCCGAGTTTCTGGCGCCCGATGGCTACCAGGTGGCCTACCGCACCAATGCGGTGACCAAGCATGGCGAGCATGGCAATGCCTTGCTCTCGCGCTTCCCCATCGGCGACATCGGCCACCATGATGTGTCGGACCACCGCTTCGAGCAGCGGGGCCTGCTCCATGTGCCGGTGCGCTGGCAGGGCCGCGAGGTGCACACCGTGGTGGCGCATCTGGGCCTGATGCACAGCGGCCGCGTGCGCCAGGTGCAGCGCCTGGCCGAGTTCATCCAGCACCATGTGCCGGCCAATGCCGTGCTGCTGGTGGCGGGCGATTTCAACGACTGGGGCGAGCGCCTGGATGCACCCATGCGTGCCCACGGCCTGCAGCGTGCGGTGGCACCCCAGGGGCGATCGCGCTACGCCACCTTTCCATCGCGCCTGCCGTTTTTCTCGCTCGATCGCATCTACACCCGCGGCTTGCGCTGCGTGAGCATGCAGGTGCCCAAAGGCCCGGTCTGGGCCCGCATGTCCGATCACCTGCCTCTGCTGGCCGAGCTGGAGCTGGAGGGCGCGTGAGCGGCCGTCCTGCTGCCGACGAGGCCGGAGGCCTCGAGCAAGAATCCCTGCTGTCTTGGCACGCCCAGCCCAGCCCCGAGTTCAGCGGCGGTAATCAGCTGCAGCTGCTGCGCGGGGGCGACGAGCTGTTCCCCCTGCAGACGGCGGCCATCGCCGGTGCCTTGCGCGAGGTCTGGCTGGCCACCTACATCTTTCATGACGACGAGGCTGGCCAGGCCCTGGTGGCGGCGCTGCGTGCTGCGGCCGCGCGGCGGGTGCGGGTGCGGGTGGTCGTGGATGGCTTTGGCAGCAAGGCTTCGCTGGCCTGGCTGCAAGCCCAGCTGGAGGGCAGCGGCGTGGCCCTGGCCGTGTTCCGCCCCATCGATCGCTGGTACAGCTGGCTGCAGCCGGGGCAGCTGCGCCGCCTGCATCAGAAGCTCTGCGTGGTCGATGGCGAGCAGGGCTTTGTCGGTGGCATCAACATCATCGGCGACCGCATGGACCTGAACCATGGCGCCACCGAGCAGCCGCGCCTGGACTTTGCCGTGGCCCTGCATGGCCCCGCCGTGCTGCCCATGGAGCAGGCCGCGCGCGCCGTCTGGACCCGGGCCTGGCTGGGCCGCGATTTTGGCGAGGAGCTGCGCGCCCTGGTGCGCAGCCCCGAGCCGCTGTCGCGCTTGCGGCGCCTGGTCCAGGGTCTGCGCATGCCGCGGCCGACCTGGCTGCGCCGGCGCCAGCGCGAAGGCGAACCTGCTTTGCAGCCCGAGCTGGAGCCGGTCTGCGCGGCCTTTGTGTTGCGCGACAACCTGCGCCAACGCCGCACCATCGAGCGGGCCTACATCGACGCCATCCGGGCCGCGCGCGAACGGGTGGACCTGATCACCCCTTACTTCTACCCCGGCCATGCCTTCCGCCGCGCCCTGCGCGACGCTGCCCGGCGTGGCGTGCGGGTGCGATTGCTGCTGCAGGGCAAGGTCGACTATCTGCTGGCCGGCATGGCCGCGCAGGCGCTGTACACCGAGCTCCTCGGCCACGGCGTCGAGATCTTCGAGTACACGCCGGCCTTCTTGCATGCCAAGGTCTGCGTGGTCGATGAGAGCTGGGCCACGGTGGGCAGCTCCAACATCGACCCGCTGTCCCTGCTGCTCAATCTGGAGGCCAATGTCATCGTCCGGGACGCTGATTTTTCGCGTGCGCTGGCGGCCGAGTTCGAGCAGGCCGTGCAGGTTTCGCGTCAGGTGGACCAGCGCCATCTGCAGGGCCAGGGCCTGCGTGCCATGCTCAGCCGGGCGCTGGTGGCCTGGGCGGCCTATGTCTACCTGCGGGTGGCTGGGGCCGCCGGGCGCTATTGACGGCGTGACGGCGTCGCCGCCGGCCTGCTTCAGTGCTTGGCGCCGCTGTCCAGCACGACTTGAGGGTTGAAGTCGTAGCGGCGCAGGCGCGGGTTGTGCACCTTGCTGAAGCGGCGGAAATCCAGCTCGCGCAGGTCGGGGCGGGCCAGGAAGCGCTGCGCTGCAGCGCGGTCGAAGCGCATGAACAGGGGGCGCTCCAGGCTCAGGCCTTCGTCGATGAAATCGCGGCCCTGGTGCAGATCGTGCAGCATCACCAGGGCGAAGGCGCCGGTCAGGAAATGGCCGCCGACCAAGGCCGAGAGGCGGCCGTCGATCAGGGCCTGCATGGCCTCGTCCGAGGTGTTGATGGCGGCGAACAGCAGATCACGGCCGGGCTTGAGGCCCAGGCTTTCAGCCGCGTCCATGGCGCCGAAGGCCATCAGATCGCTGCCGGCCCAGACCAGCTGCGGCGTCGGCCCGCGTTGCAGCAGGCCGCGCATGCGATCGCGCGCCTGATCACGGCGCCAATCGGCAAAGGTCTGCGCGGCCAGGTCCACCTGCGGATGCTCGGCCAGGGCCTGGCGCAGGCCCAGGTTGCGCTGGATGGAGCTGGGTGTGGAGCGGTCCCCGGCGATGGAGACCAGATGCAAGCGCCCGTCCGCACCCCGCATCCGACGGGCCAGTCCTTGCTCCAGCAGGGCTTTGGCACTCAGGTAGCCGGCATCCTGGGCGCGCGGCTCCAGGCTGCCCAGCAGCAGGGGCAGGCCGCGGCGCGGGCTGTAGCGGGCCTGCTCCTGCGGCAGCAGGCCCGAGAAGGCCGCAAAACTCTTGATGCCCGCTGCCGCCAGGTTCTGGGCGCAGGGCACCAGCACGCCCTTGTCATTGCTGAGGATCACATAGTCCGGGCGCAGGCCGGCGGGGCGCTGGGCCAGTTCCTGGCTCAGGGCCAGGGTGCGCTCAGGGTCGCGTCCGGCGTACAGCACTTCGAGCTTGAGCCCCAGGCTGCCCGCCGCGGCCTCCATGGCCTGGCTGGCGCTGCGCCAGAAGGCCTCGTCGGCATGGCCGGGGTTGATGAAGACGATGCTCTGCGCCTGCAGCGGCGCGGCCAGCAGGAGCAGCCCCAGGGCAGCGAGCACCGGCGGGGCCGAGCGCAGGGCGCGGAGGACGGCGTGGCGCAAGCAACGCAAGAGGCGGGACATGTCGGGGCCGTTGTGCGCCTGGCGGCGCAAGCGAAACAAGTCGCCATTGTCGGCTTGTTTTCAGCCCCGTCGAGCTCCCTCGGAACCGGGGATTCCCGGCCCGGCGCTCAGTCCAGCCGCAGGCCCTCGGCGTCGAACCAATGCAGGCGGCGCGCGTCGAAGCCGAAATGCAGGGCCTCGCCCGTCTGCAAGGTGGGCTGACCGGGCAGCACGGCGCACAAGGCTTGATCGCCGCAACGCAGCCAGACCAGGTGCTGGCCGCCCAGCGGCTCGATCAGCTCGACCCGGCCTTCGAAAGGCTGGCCCGCGCCCAGCATCACGTCCTCGGGCCGAACGCCCAGGGTCAGCGCGCCGGCGGGCGCCGAGGCCGGGCCGGCCAGTTGCAGCACACCGGACTGGAACTGGCCGCTGGCGTTCAGCTGCCCGGCGATGCGGTTGATGGTGGGCGAGCCGACGAAGCTGGCCACGCGCAAGGTGCGCGGCCGCTCGTAGACCTCGGCCGGGGTTCCGATCTGCTGGATCGCACCCTCGTGCATCACGACGATGCGGGTGGCCAGGGTCATGGCCTCCACCTGGTCGTGGGTCACGTAAATCATGGTGTTGCCCAGGCGCGCATGCAGCTGCTTGAGCTCGCGGCGCAGCTCGGTGCGGAGCTTGGCGTCGAGGTTGGAGAGCGGCTCGTCCAGCAGCAGCACACCGGCCTCGCGCACCACGGCGCGGCCGATGGCCACGCGCTGGCGCTGGCCGCCGGAGAGCTGGGCCGGGCGGCGCTGCAGCAGCGACTCTAGTTGCAGCATGGCGGCGGCGCGCTTCACCCGGGCTTCGATCTCGGCCTTGGGCAGGCCGGCCATTTTGAGCGGGAAGGCCAGGTTGTCATGCACGCTCATATGCGGGTAGAGCGCATAACTCTGAAACACCATGCCCACGCCGCGGGCGCTGGGCTCGGCCTGGCTCATGTCCTGCTCGCCGATCAGGATGCGGCCGCCGCTGATGGGGTTGAGGCCGGCAATGCTGTGCAGCAGGGTCGATTTGCCGCAGCCCGAAGGGCCCAGCAGAACCAGGAACTCGCCGGACTGGACGTCCAGGTCGAGATGGCGGATGACTTCATGGCCGCCGAAGCGGATGTTGAGGCCTTGGATGCAAACGCGGCTCAAAACGAGACCCTTTCGATGCGAAGGTGGGGGCGTGGTGCGGCGGCGCCGGGAATGAGGCGGGCGATGCGATGTGAGCTCGGGCGCGCGGGGGCTGGGCGCAAGGGCTGCAGGCGGTACAGCGCGGCTGGGGCGTAGTCGCGATGCACGCGTTCCAGCAGCTCCAGGATGCGCGCCTCGTCCACCTCCGGCTCGGGGCCACTTGACGCTTGCTGCGCCAGGCGCTGCGGCAGCACGGCCAGGAAGTCGCAGGGGCTGGCCATGCTGCGCAGGTCGCCGGGCAGCACCGTGGGTGCGTCCACGCCCAGGGCTTGCAGCACATCGCCGGGGTAGCCGCGGCCGAACAGCGGGTCCAGCCACCAGCGGTTGCGCAGTCCGTCCTGGCGCAGGGCGGCGGCGAGGTCGGCCGGGAGATGGCTGGCCGGGCGTATGGCTTGCAGGCTCAGCACGATGCCGACTCGGGCTCCTGGTGCTGCGCTGCGCAGGGCGCGCAGCGCCTCACCATGGCTGACCAGCCGGTGGTGAGCGATTTGCAGCTCGGTGTGCAATGCGCGCGCCAGGGTTTGCGGATGCACGGTCGTCAGAGCCGGGTTTTCGTGGGTGATCCAGTGCCCCACCCGGTCACCGAGCTGCTCTCCCATCAGCCGGGCAAAGTCAGCAAAGGCACCGATGGTCGAACGCTTCATCCAGCCGCCCTGCGCCTGCAGCGCCGGGGGCAGCTCGCCCTGGTGCAGCGTCACCCAGGGCTGCTGGCCCTGAGCCAGCAAGGCGTCCACCTGGCGCGAGACTTGGCCCAGGGCGTCGGCATCGGGCCGGGCACCCATGCCCTTGGGGAAAATGCGGGCCCAGTCGATGGCGAGATGGCAAGCCGGCGCCTCCGGCGCTGAGCCCGGGCCGGCCGCGCCCAAGGCTGTGGCGCCACTCCGGTGGTCGGGCCAGAGCGATGCGTTTTGGGCGAGATGCCGGCTGACCTGCATGGCTCAGTCCTCTTTGTAGATGCGCACCCAGTCGACCCGCATCTCGGCCGGGAAGGGCGTGCTGGCATCGGGGTTGCCGGGCCAGTCGCCGCCGACGGCGAGATTGAGGATGACGAAGAAGGCGCGTTCGAACACCCAGGGCGCACCCGCGGGCAGGCCGGCCGGTGTGAGGCGATGGAATTCGACCCCGTCGACCAGCCAGATCAGCTCTTGCGGACGCTTGATCAGGGTGAAGACATGAAAGTCCTGGGATATCGGCTGGGTGGCGCTGTACTTCTTGCCGATGCCCTGGGCGCCGGAGTAACCGGGACCATGGACGGTGCCGTAGACGTTGTTGGGCTCCTTGCCGATGTTCTCCAGTACATCGATTTCGCCGGCGGCGGGCCAGGGCAGCTTGTCCTCACCCAGGGTCCAGAAGGCCGGCCAGATGCCGGGGCCGCCGGGAATCTTGATGCGCGCTTCCAGCTTGCCGTAGCTGAAGCTGACCTTGCCGTCGCTGCGCAGGCGGCCCGAGCTGTACTCGCAAGGCTTGTCGTTCCAGCAAGGGCCGGCGTTGGCTTGCTTCTCGGCTCGCAGCAGCAGGTTGCCCTGGCCGTCGAGTGCCGCATTGCGGGCCGCCTGGGTGTAGTACTGCAGTTCGTGATTGCCCCAGCCATTGGCTTCCTTGTTGCCGAGGTCGTAGTTCCAGTGCTTGGCATCGGGCAGGGTGCCGGCTGCGCCTTCGAATTCATCGGACCAGACCAGGGTCCAGCGATTGGATGGCGCAGGGGCAGGGGCTGGCGATGGAGCCGGGGCCGGGGCCGGGGCCGGAGCAGGTGTCGGAGAAGGCGCGGCCGTCGCGCCGCCGCCGCCGCAGGCGACCATCAGCGAGGCAAGGGCGGCCATCAGCGGCCGGGTGGGGTGCAGGACAGGGTGCTTCATCGCGGCCGCCGCTCAGCCCTGGGCGCGCCACTGGCGCAGCAGGTCTTGGTACCAGAGCGCGCTGGCCTTGAGCGTGCGCGCCTGTGTTTCGTAGTCGACATGGACGATGCCGAAGCGCTTGGAGTAGCCAAAGCCCCATTCGAAGTTGTCCATCAGGCTCCACACCATATAACCGTCCACCCGCACGCCACGGCGGCGGGCCTCGGCGGTGGCGGCGATGTGGGTGCGCAGGTAGTCGAGCCGGTCCAGGTCGTGCACATGGCCGTCGACCACGGTCTGGTCGGGGAAAGCGCCGCCGTTTTCGGTGATGTAGAGCGGCGGCATGTCGGGGTAGTCGGCGTGCATGCGGCAGAGGATGTCGGTCAGGCCCTCGGGGTAGACCTCCCAGTCCATGTCCGAGGCGGGCAGGCCGTGTTCGCGGGCGCTCCAGGGCTTGCCGTCGGCATTGACCACGTAGCGGGTGTAGTAGTTGATGCCCAGGTGGTCCATGGGCGCGCGCATGGCAGCCATGTCGCCGGCCTCGATTTTGGGGGCAGCGGCGCCCAGGTCGGCCAGGGCTTCGGCCGGGTACTCGCCCTTGAACAGCGGGTCGCTGTACCAGCGGCGGCTTTTCGCATCGGCCAGGCGGGCGGCGGCGATGTCGGCTGGGTGGGCAGTGGCAGGCACGCTGGGGCCCATGTTCAGCACGATGCCGAGGTTCTTGCAGCCGCCCTCGGCGCGCATGGCTTGCATGGCCAGGCCGTGGCTGAGCAGCAGGTGGTGCGAAACCTGGGCCGCCAGCGCGCGGTCGCGCAGGCCCGGCGCGTGCACGCCGGTGTCATGGCCCAGGGTGGCGGTGCACCAGGGTTCGTTGTGGGTGGACAGGGCGTAGAGCCGGTCGCCCAGATGCTTCTGTACATGGCGGGCGTAGTCGACGAAGCGGTGCACCGTGTCGCGTGCGGCCCAGCCGCCTTGCTGGTCTTGCAGGGCTTGCGGCAGGTCCCAGTGGTAGAGCGTGGCCACCGGCTTGATGCCGCGCGCCAGCAGGCCGTCGACCAGGCGCTCGTAAAAGCCCAGGCCGGCAGCGTTCCACTCGCCCCGGCCCGTGGGCTGGATGCGCGGCCAGGCCAGCGAGAAGCGGTAGCAGTTGACGCCCAGCGAGGCGATCAGGTCCAGGTCCTGCTCCAGGCGATCGAAATGCTCGCAGGCGATGTCGCCATTGCTGCCGTCGGAGATGGCGCCGGGCTGGCGGCAGAAGCGGTCCCAGATCGATTCGCCGCGGCCGTCGACATGGGTCGCGCCTTCGATCTGAAAGCTGCTGGTGGCCACGCCGAACAGGAAGTCGGCCGGGAAGCTGGCGGGAACGTCAGCCGAGGAGTCAGCCGAAGAAGGGGGGGTGTGAGTTGCAGCGGACATTATTTGACGGCGCCAGCGGTCAGACCGGCGATCAGTTGGCGGGATGAAATGACGAAGAGGACGATCAGGGGCAGGGTCGCAATGGCCGAACCGGCCATGATGGCGCCCCACTCGGTGTTGACGGTGGCCTGCAAGCTGCGCAGGGCCAGGGGCAGGGTGTAGCTCTCGGCCTGGCGCAGCACCACCAGCGGGGCCATGAAGTTGTTCCAGGAGGCGATGAAGGTGATCAGGCCCAGGGTGCCCAGGGCCGGGCGCAGCAGGGGCAGGGCGATGCGCCAGTAGATGCCGAACTCGCTGCAGCCATCCATGCGCGCGGCCTTGAGCAGCTCCATGGGCACCGAGGCGGCCGCGAACTGCCGCACCAGGTAGATGCCGAAGGCGCCGGCCGCGCCGGGGATGTAGAGCGCGCGGTGGGTGTCCAGCCAACCCAGGGCATCCATGACCATGAAGTTGGGAATCATGGTCATGAAGGGCGGCACCAGCAGGGTGCCCATGACGAGCAGGAACAGCGGCTGCTTGAAGCGGAACTCCAGCATGGCAAAGGCATAGCCGGCCATGGAGCAGAACAGCAGGGTGAGAACCGTGGACATCAGCGCCACATACAAGCTCCAGCCCAGATTGCGCCAGAAAGGCAGGCGGGTGGTCAGGGTCTGCAGATTGCGGGCCAGTTCGCCGTCGAACCACAGCGGCGGCGGCACATTGAAGATGGCCGCGTTCGATTGAGTGGCGAACACGAACATGAAATAGAAGGGCGCCAGCATCAGCAGGGCACCGCCACCGACCAGTAGATAGGCGGCCCCACGTGAGAGGGTTTTTGTCGACAGGCGGCTCATGGCTTGCGATCCTTGAAAGCGCGGTTGGTCAGCCAGGTCATGGTGGCCAGCAGGGCGAATAGCAGCCAGGAGATGGCGTTGGCGGCGCCGAAGTCGCTGAAGTCAAAGGCCAGGCGGTAGACGTAGATGGCCACCGTCATGGCGGCCTGGTCGGGGCCGCCGCGGCCGTTGGTGAGGATGAAGGGCTCCTCGAACAGCTGCATGCCACCGATGATGCTCAGGGTTATTCCAAACAGCATCATGGGCTTGAGCGCCGGCAGGGTGATGTAGCGGAAGCAGGACCAGGAGCCCGCGCCGTCCAGCTTGGCGGCTTGATACAGCTCGCGCGGAATGGTCTGCAGGGCGGCCAGGTAGAGCACCAGGTTGAAGCCCAGATAGCGCCAGAACACCACCATGGCCACGGCCGGCTTGAGGGTCTGCGGCTGCCACAGCCAGTTGATCGCCTCCATGCCAAAGGCCCACTTGAGCATGGCGTTGATCAGGCCGTAGTCGGTGGACAGCAGGGAGGTGAACATCATGGCGATGGCCACCGTCGAGGTGATGTAGGGCAGGAAGTAGGCGGCCGCGACGCTGTGGCCGTGGCGCCCGAAAGCGCGGTTGATGAAGACGGCCAGCGGCAGGGCCACCAGATGCTGGGGCAGGCCCGAGAACACGGCCAGCCAGAGCGTGTTGCCCAGGGCTTTCCAGAACCAGGCATCACCCAGCACAAAGATGAAGTTCTCCAGGCCGGTGAAGCGCATGGCCTCCAGCCCGGCCGTGGGTTCCCAGCTCTGGAAGGCCATCCACAGCGAGAACAGCAGAGGGAACAGGCCGAAGATCGAGAACAGCGCCAGGAAGGGGCTGAGCAGCAGATAGGGCACCCAGGCGCGGGGCAGGCGAAATGACGGACTCGTCTTGTTCATCATCATCGTGTGGCTCTGTGAACCAGCAAGGCCTGTGCATCGGCCAGAGCCTTGGGAATGGACTTGCCGTAGATCAGCACGTTGTCGAGCTCGCCATTGACCACCTCCTCGGCGAACTTGTTCTGCCGGTGCAGGGGGCGGGCGGGGATGCGGCGGGCCGCCTCGCGCCAGAGCTGGCGCGCCCGTTGGCCGCCGAGGAAATCGACCGGTTCGTCGAAGAAGGGGTCGTCCTGAGCGCTGAGCAGGGCGGGGAAGGCGTCCTGGTTCTTGAAGGCGCTGAGCTGCAGCTCGCGGCTCAGGGTCAGGTGCTGGATCAGCGACCAGGCCAGGGCTTTGCGGGCAGGGTCGGAGCGGCGCGGGATGGCGTAGTAGCTGCCGCCCCAGCCGCCGAAGCTGCCGCCGGGCAGCTGCGCTGCGCGCCACAGGCCATGGGTGTTGGGCGCCACCGATCTGGCCATCTGGCTGGCCATCCAGGCACCCGAGAGCTCGGTCGCCAGCTTGCCGCGGCGCAGGTGTTCGCTCCAGTCATTGCGCCAGGTGTCGACGATGGCGTCCAGACCCAGGCGCCGCACTTTTTGCGCCAGCTCGAAGGCGCGCTGGAACAGCGGGCTGCTGATGCTGGGCCGGCCCTGAGCATCGAAGTAAATGCTCTGGCCGGCCGGCGTGCTGGAGAACAGCACGATGTCCTTCAGATAGCGCGCATGGGCCAGCAGGTAGGCGCCGGTGCGGGCCTTGATCTGCACGCCGGCCTGCACGTAGGCCTCCCAGCTTTCGCTCAGGTCCTTCAGGCCCAGGCCGGCGCGCTCCAGCACATCGGCGCGGTAGAACATCGAGCCCGGGCCGATGTCGGCGGGAATTGCCACCACCGCGCCTTCACGGTTGCGCGCTTGCTCGAAGGCAAAGGGCACAAAACGTTCGCGCAGGCCTTCGGCCAGATAGGGCGGGCCGGACAAGTCCTGCAGGCCGGCGCCCAGCGAGAAGCGGCCCATGTACATGGTCTCCAGCGCGATCACATCGGGCAGATGGCTGGCGCTGGCCGAAGACAGGGCCGTGGTCATGGCCGTGTGGTGGTCGTCGTACTGGCGGCTGATCACCTCGACCTGCACGCCGCCATGCGCCTGGCTCCAGGCGGGCAGGGCCTGCTTGATGACCTGGTCCAGCAGCGGGAAGGCCGCGACCACCAGCTGCTGGCGCTGTTGCTGCTGCTGCGCGCCCTGGGCCGGCACCTGGCCGGCCAGCGGCGCCAGCGCTGCGGCCGCCAGCAACTGGCGCCGACGCGTGTCGGGTGACTTGTCTCGTGTCATTGCTTTTTGTTTGTTGACGCTTTGAAAGCGCTTTCACAATTCTGTGCCGGCCGGCCCGGCGCACCAAGCCGCGTAAACCCTAGTGGGACAAGCGCGGGGGGCGCGGCGTGGCCGCGGCTGGGGCGGCCTACACTGTCCAGCCCCCGTGGAAAGGACCGTCTGTGCAAGCCAAACCCGCAGCCAAGAAAGCGCCGTCAAGCCGAGCGGAGGGCGTGGTCACGCTCGAGCAGGTGGCGGCCCGGGCCGGGGTCTCGCCCAGCACGGTCTCGCGCATCCTCAATGGCACGGCCACGGTCAGCGAGCTCAAGCGGGCAGCGGTGGACGAGGCCATCCGCACCCTCGGTTTCCGCCCCAACCCGGTGGCGCGCGGCCTGGCCGGCGGGCGCACCATGAGCATCGGCGTGGTCACGCAGCGCATCAGCAGCCCGTTTTACGGCGAGGCGCTCAGCGGCATCGAGGTGGAGCTGGAGTCGGCCGGCTATGTGCCGCTGTTCGTCAGCGGCAACTGGAACGAGGCCGATGAGCGCAAGGCCATCGAGACCTTGCTGTCGCGCCGCGTGGACGGCGTCATTGTGCTGGCCGGCCGCCTGGACAACCGCGAGCTGGAGGCCTTGTCCGACAGCGTGCCCATGGTGGTCGTGGGGCGGCAGGTGGCGGGCGAGCGCCTGTTCAGCTTCAGCTTCGACAACCGCGCCGGCGCGCGCCTGGCCACCGAGCATCTGATCTCCCTGGGCCACCGCCGCATTGCGCTCTTGCTCGGCGATCTGATCCACGACGATGCCATCGATCGTCAGAACGGCTACTTCGATGCGCTGGCGGCGGCCGGCATTCCGGTCGAGCAGGAACTGATTGTGCAGAGCGATTACACCGAGGCCGGCGGCATGCTGTCGGTCAGCCGCCTGATGGAGCGCGATGTGGCCTTCAGCGCCATCTTCAGCTCCAACGACCAGATGGCTTACGGCGCCATCCTGGGCCTGGCGCGGCGTAATCTGCGTGTGCCAGACGATGTCTCCATCGTCGGCTTCGACGACCTGATCATGTCGCGTTACACCATGCCGCCGCTCAGCACGGTGCGCCATTCCGTCTATGAAACCGGCGCCCAGGCGGCCGGTGCCATGCTCAGCCTTTTGCGCGGCGAGCGCCCGGCGGTGCAGCTGGCGGCGCCGGAGCTGGTGCTGCGCGAATCGGTGCGCCGGGCCATCCGCTGAGCCGGAGGCGTGCCTGCGGCGGACTGGGCGCGTGACTTTGCACTGAAACCGATTGCAGGCCGGTCAAGCTAGGGATTGGCGTTGCGAGGAGCGAGCAACCTAGGGTGTTGCCTAATTTGAAAGCGCTTGCAAATGCGCGATTCTTGACGGCAATGAAAGCGCTTTCAAGCGTTTCATTGGGCAGACCTTCAAAAAAAACCCGGAGACAAGTTCATGAGAAATCCTCGACCCGTCACTCGTTTGTCCCGTTCGGCAAGCGCGGTGGGCTTGCTGGTGGCCAGCCTTGGCGCCCAGGCCCAGCAGGCCACGCCGCCCGCCGATACCAACAAGGCTCAGCTCGATGCCGTCGTCGTGACGGGTATTCGCCAGAGTCTGGAGACCTCCCTCAACCTGAAGCGCAATGCGCGCGGTCTGGTCGACGGTATCGTGGCCGAAGACATCGGCAAGTTCCCGGACACCAATCTGGCGGAGTCCATGCAGCGGATTTCGGGTGTGTCCATCGACCGCAGCAACGGCGAAGGCTCCAAGGTCACCGTGCGCGGGGTCGGCCCTGATTTCAACCTGGTGCTGCTCAATGGCCGCCAGATGCCGGCCTCCAGCATCGGTTCGACCTTTGCCTCCAATTCCCGCTCTTTCGACTTTGCCAACCTGGCGTCGGAAGGCGTGGCCGCCCTGGAGGTTTACAAGACCAGCCGGGCCGAGAGCCCCACGGGCGGCATCGGCGCCACCATCAACATCAAGACCGCCCGCCCGCTGGACAACAAGCAGCGCCTGGCCAGTGTCGGTGTGAAGCTGGTCAGCGACGACTCGAACAAGCGTCTGCCCGACAGCCTCAGTGGCAGCCAGCTGACGCCTGAGGTTTCGGGCATTTACAGCGACGTGTCGGCCGATGGTCGCTTCGGTATTGCCCTCGTCGGCAGCATCCAGAAGCGCAATGGCGGCTACAACCAGGCCGCAGTGGACGCCGGCTGGCGCACCTTCAAGGGCGATGAGCAGAACTGGGGCACCATTCCGCTGCCGGGTCAGCCGGGTGCCGACAAGATCACCAACCGCCCCAAGCCGACTGATCTGTATGTGGTGCCGCAGGAACTGCGTTACAGCCTGAACGCGTTTGAGCGCACCCGCACCAACGGCCAGCTCGTGCTGCAATTCCGCCCGGTCCAGGATGTGACCGCCACGGTGGACCACACCTACTCGGAAAACAAGATTCACTCCAAGCGCAGCGAGCTGTCGGCCTGGTTCAATTTCGGCCCGTCCTCGTCGTCCTGGACCAATGGCCCCATCGCTGCACCGCTGACGTACACCGAAACCTACCCCGCCAACGGCCCCGCCGATGTGGCGATGGCCGGCAGCATTTTCGGCACCAAGAACAAGAACCAGTCCACCGGTGTGAACCTGGCTTGGAAGGCCAGCCAAGCGCTGAGCCTTGAATTTGATGCCCATCACTCCACCGCCACCTCGGGCGCCGACAGCCCCTTCGGCAGCAACTCGACCCTGGGCGTGTCGATGTACAACCGTGCCAGCGCCTCGGCCGACTTCTCGCAAAAGTTTCCAGTGCTGAGCATCGGTCTGGCCGGCGATCCCGCCGCCAGCCCCAGCCTGCTGCAAGTGACGGGTTCGTCCTTCCGCAACAGCTATATGCGCAATCAGATCGACCAGGCGCAGTTCAAGGGCAAGTATGTGCTGTCCGAGAGCTCCGGTCTGGATTTCGGCGTGGGCATGACCAAGGTCAAGAACCGCACCGCCTTTGCCAATGTCCAGCAGGACGACTGGGGTGGCCACAACAAGCCCAGTGACTATCCGGATACCCTCTGGCAAGCCGCGCAACTGCAAAGTTATTTCGGCCATTCGCTCGGCAGCAATGGCAGCAATCTGTTCAACAACTTCTACCTCTGGGACTTCAATGCCGTGCGTGCCGCGGCCATCAAGGCCGATGGCAGCGACAAGTGGTTCGTGCCTTCGTACAACTTCACCGACGATCGCCGCACCCAAGAGAAATCCAGCAGCGCCTTCATCCAGTACGGCAAGGATTGGGAGTGGGGCGTGCCCATGAACGCCACGATCGGTCTGCGCTACGAGCGCACCGAGGTCAATTCCCAGGCCCTGGTGCCCAAGGTGACCGGCATCAATTGGGTGTCGGCCAACGAGTTCGCCCTGGTCAAGGGGGCGGCCGATTTCACCGCGCTTTCCGGCAAGTACAACTATTTGCTGCCCAGCATCGACTGGGAGGCTGAGCTCAGCGACAAGGTCAAGATTCGCGCCAGCTATGGCGAGACCATCGGCCGACCGGACTGGGGGGCAATCCAGGGTGGCATCACCTTGTCGGACTTCCGTGTCAACGGGGGTTCAGGCAGCCAGGGCAATCCGAGCCTGAAGCCGCTGCTGTCCAAGAATTTCGACTTCTCGGCTGAGTACTACTACGCCAAATCGAGCTATGCCTCGCTGTCGTTGTTCCGTAAGAACATCAGCAACTTCATTGGCACCAGCAGCTCTCAAGCCACACCGGCAGGCCTGACTTCACCGATCGGCGGGGCGTTGTACAACGAAGCGGTCAGCAAGAATTGCCCGACCAAGGACGCTGCCTGCATCCGCAACTACATCCTCAACACCTACAACGGCAGCAAGGGCGTGGTGCGCACCGGCTTTGACGGCAATGGCAACCCGCTGGGTACCATCGCCGGCCAGGTGGGTGATCCGCAGGCCAGCTTCACCATCACCGCGCCGACCAACCAGCGCAGCGACTCCATCAAGGGCATGGAGTTCAACATCCAGCACGCTTTTGGCAAGTCGGGTTTTGGCCTGGCCGCCAACTACACCTGGGTGCGTTCGGGCCTGAAATACGACAACCTCAACCTGAAGGAGCAGAACGCACTGCTGGGACTGAGCAACTCGTCCAATTTGGTGGGTTTCTACGAGGACGACAAGTACAGCGCCCGCGTGGCCTACAACTGGCGTGGCGAGTTCCTGAGCAGCACCAGCGCCGATGTGTTCGGCAGTGCAGGTCCGGCTTATACCGAGGCCTACGGTCAATGGGACCTCAGCTTGGGCTATAAGTTCAACAAGAAGCTCAGCTTCAACTTCGAAGCCCTGAACCTGAACGACGGCACCCAGCGCGTTCACGGGCGTGCCAAGGAGGAGACGCTGTACTTCACCCAGACCGGACGCCGCTACATGCTGGCCGCCCGCTACGCCTTCTGACCGACGGAGTGCTCCTCATGCGCCCAGTTCTGCTCGACAACGTCAACCATGCCGATCTGCGTCTGCAAACGCGGCTCGATGCCAGCTGGGGTGACGCCGCCAACGCCGTGCCCACGGTGCCGGCGGAGTTCCGGCAGATCCAGGCGCATTTCCCCATCGTCTTCCAGGAAAGCGGCGCCAATGCCGCGGCTCGTTTCCAGCCCGTGGCTTTGCTGGGCTTGTTCGAGCCGCACAACCGCTTTCTCGGCCCGCAGGGCTGGCGCGTCGGGCACCTGCCCTGGGCGCTGGAGCGCCAGCCTTTTCTGGTCGGACGCGATGGGGAGGAATGGGTGGTTCATGTGGACCTGGACAGTCCACGCCTGAGCCGTGAGGCCGGGGAGCCCCTGTTCCTGCCGCAGGGCGGGCAGTCGGTCGTGCTCGAGCGCCGGCTGTCCGTGCTGCAGGCCTTGCACCAGGGCATGCTGGAACTGCCTGATTTCATCGACGCCTTGCTGCGCCACCGCCTGCTGGAGCCGATGAATCTGGATGTCGAGCAGCCCGACGGACAGCTGCGCCGCATGTCCGGCTATTTCGTGATCGATGAAGACCGCTTGGCCGGCCTGTCCGGTGCGGCCGTGGCCGAGCTGCATGAGGCCGGCCACTGGCTGCCCATCGCCATGGCCCTGGCTTCGCTGTCCCACCTGCCGGCCTTGATCCTGGCCGAGCAGGCGCAGGGCGTGCGGCTCCATGCTTGAAATCCAGGTGCCTGCCCCCGGGCAGGTGCCTTCCCTTGTGCTGAGCTTGGACCAGCCCTGCGTCCTGCGCGGGCTGGTCTCGCATTGGCCCGTGGTTCAGGCCGCGGGGCAGGGCGCTGATGCGGCGGCTGCGTGCTTGCAAAGCCACTGGCGCGGCGCCACCGTCGGCGTCTTCCAGATGGCGCCCGAGACTGGCGGTCGTATCGCCTATACCGAGGATTTCAGCGGCTTCAACTTCAGCCGCCAGATCCTGCCTTTCGATCAGGTTCTGGCTCAGTTGCTGGCCGGGCAAGACCTGGCCCCCAGCCTCAGCCCCTATCTCTACATGGGCTCGACCACGGTCGACACCTGCCTGCCCGGCTTTGCCGCCGAACATGGCCTGGTCATGGACACGCCCGAGGCGCCGCTGGCCAGCCTCTGGATGGGCAACCGCATCACCGTGCCCGCGCACCAGGACTGGCCGTCCAATATCGCCTGCTGTGCTGCTGGCCGCCGCCGCTTCACCCTGTTCCCGCCCGATGCGGTCGGGGATCTCTACGTCGGCCCGCTGGATCTCACGCCCGCCGGCCAGCCCATCAGCCTGGCCAACCCGTCCGCGCCCGATCTGCAGCGCTTTCCGCGCTTTGCCAAGGCCCTGGCGCGTGCCCAGGTGGTCGAGCTGGAGCCGGGCCATGCGATCTACATTCCCAGCCTGTGGTGGCACCAGGTCGAAGGGCTGAATGACCTGAATGTGCTGATCAACTACTGGTGGCGGCGCAGCCCGGACTGGTCCGATTCGCCCAACACCGCGCTCTGGCTGGCCCTGGCCACGGTGCGCGATCTGCCGCCGGCCGAGCGTGCGGCCTGGCGGGCCTTGTTCGACCACTACGTCTTTGAGGCCGATGCGCAGACGGCGGCCCACATTCCGGCGTCGGCACGCGGCCTGCTGGCGCCTTTCACCGAGCCGGGCATGCGCCGCATGCGCGCCTGGCTGCTCAAGAAACTCAATCGCTAGGTCCCCGCCATGAGTGTCCAAACCTTGTATTCCGACGGCGCCCGCCCGGTGCGCCGGGTCGTCATCGCCGGTGGCGGCACCGCCGGCTGGATGGTGGCCGCCCTGATGGGCAAGCTGATGGGCAAGTTGCTCGACATCCGCCTGGTCGAGTCCGAGGAGATTGGCACCGTCGGCGTCGGCGAAGCCACCATCCCGGCCCTGCACACCTACCACGAGCTGCTGGGCCTGAACGAGGCGGAGTTCATGGCCGCCACGCAGGCGACCTTCAAGCTCGGCATCAAGTTCGAAGGCTGGAAGGAGCCGGGCCAGGACTACATCCACTCCTTCGGCCTGACCGGCAAAGACCACTGGAGCGCCGGCTTCCAGCATTTCTGGCTCAAGGGCCGCGAGCGCGGTCTGGCGGCGCCCTACGGTGACTACTGCCTGGAGCTGCGCGCCGCCGAAGAACAGCGCTTTGCCCACCTGCCGAACAACGGCATGAACTACGCCTACCACCTGGATGCCACGCGTTATGCCCGCTTTCTGCGCGGCCTGGCCGAGGCCCATGGCGTGCGCCGCATCGAGGGCAAGATCGCCGCCGTGCTGCGGGAGCAACCGGGCGCGGGCGATCTGACGGCCTTGCAGATGGAAGACGGCAGCCGCATCGAGGGCGACCTCTTCGTCGACTGCACCGGCTTCCGCGCCTTGCTGCTGGGCCAGACCCTGGGCGTGGGCTATGAAGACTGGACCCATTGGCTGCCCTGCGACCGCGCCGTGGCCGTGCAGACCGCCTCGGTGCGCGAGGCGCCGCCCTACACCCGCTCGATCGCCCACCCCTTCGGCTGGCAATGGCGCATCCCCCTGCAGCACCGCGTGGGCAACGGCCTGGTCTACAGCAGCCGCGAGCTCTCGGACGCCGACGCGCCCGACATGCTGCGCCGCCATGTCGAGGGCGAGCTGATCACTGAGCCGCGCCTCTTGCGCTTCCAGCCGGGCCAGCGCCACGAGGTCTGGCACCGCAACTGCGTGGCCATGGGCCTGGCCAGCGGCTTCATCGAGCCGCTGGAATCCACCAGCATCCATCTGGTGCAGCGCGCGGCCATCCGGCTGATGCGCCTGTTCCCGGCCGGTGGCATCCGCGAGGTGGACGTGCGCGAGTTCAACCAGCAGACCACGCAGGACCTGCAGCACATCCGCGATTTCATCATCCTGCACTACCACGTGACCGAGCGCGACGATTCGGCCCTGTGGCGCCATGTGCGCACCATGGCCGTGCCCGAGACCCTGCGCCACCGCATCGAGCTGTTCCGCGAGACGGCGCGCGTGTTCCGCCCGCTGGACGAGCTGTTTGCCGAAAACTCCTGGATCCAGGTCATGATGGGCCAGGGCATCAGCCCGCAGCATCACCACCCGGTGGCCGATCTGATGGGGGACGCCGAGCTCTCGCAATTCCTCAACAACATCCGCAGCCAGGTCAGCCGCCAGCTGGCCGGCCTGCCGCCCCACCAAGCCTATGTCGAGCGCCTGTGTGCGCCGTATCGCGCGGCGGCCTGAGCGCCGCGCTGTTTCCTTTTGCTCACTGACCACCTGCCATGTTGACTCCCGTTCCGAGCCCGGACACCTTCCCCCGCCTGCTGGCCGATATCGGCGGCACCAATGCCCGCTTTGCCTGGGTCGATGCGCCGGGCGCCCCGCTGCGCGCCTGCGCGATCTATCGCGGTGCCGAGCATGCCTCGCTGGCCGCAGCCGTCGAGGCCTATTTGCAGCAGCAGGGCCTGCCGCGGCCCCAGGCCCTGGCCATCGGCATCGCCTATCCGATCAGCGGCGATGAGGTGCGCATGACCAACGGCGCCTGGTCGTTTTCGATCAGCGGCCTGCAGCGCGAGCTGGGGCTCAAGCGCCTGACGGTGATCAACGACTTCGCCGCCCTGGCCCTGGGCATCCCGGATCTGCAAGCGGCGCAGCTGCATGCGCTGGGCCCCGGCGAGGCTGTGGCCGGCGCGCCGCTGGCCGTGATCGGCGCCGGCACCGGCCTGGGCGTGGCCGGTCTGATGCCGCTGCCCGGCGGCGGCTGGTGGCCGGTGTCGGGCGAGGGCGGCCATGCCACCCTGGCCGGGCTCGATGATTTCGAAGATGCTGTGATCGCCCGCCTGCGTGCTCGCTTCGGCCATGTCTCGGCTGAGCGTGCGCTCTCGGGGCCGGGCCTGGTGAACCTCTACCAGGCCTGCGCCGAACTGACAGGCCAGCCGGTCGTCAACCTGGAGCCCGCCGAGGTGCTCAGCCGCTCCGAGGCGGGCGACGCCACGGCTGCCCAGGCCATCGCCCTGTTCTGCGGCTTCCTGGGCAGCATGGCCGGCAACGTCACCCTGACCCTGGGCGCCCGCGGTGGTGTCTACATCGGCGGCGGCATCGCGCCGCGCCTCTTGAAAGAGCTGCGCAGCTCCACCTTCCGCAGCCGCTTCGAAGGCAAGGGCCGCCTGTCCGGTTTCCTCACGCCGATTCCCTGCCACGTCATCGACGCGGCGGTGTCGCCGGCGCTGGAGGGTGCGTCTCGGGCGCTGGACTTGGGTTTGTAATTCTCGTCTCAGGCGGCTCCGGCGGCTCAGCCCCCCACCCATGAAAAAGCCGGCACCAGGCCGGCTTTGCGCATCTCAAGACACGATCAGGGCAGCACAACGATGCTGCCTTCGCGCTCGACCAGCGCAGCCAGTTCGCCGGTGAAGACCAGGGCGGTGGCGGCTTCAATGCTGGGGGCCAGGTAGTGGTCGGTGGGCATGGCCGGGCTGGTCTTGCGCACCAGGGCATGCACCTCTTCCAACGCGGCCGAGCTCTTCAGCGGGCGCAGGAACTCGATGCCCTGGGCGGCGGCCAGCAGCTCGATGCCGATGATGTGGGCGGTGTTGTCCAGCATATTGCCCAGACGGCGCGCGCCGAAAGTGGCCATGGAGACATGGTCTTCCTGGTTGGCGCTGGTGGGCAGGCTGTCCACGCTGGCCGGGTGGGCCAGGCTCTTGTTCTCGCTGGCCAGGGCCGCGGCGGTGACGTGGGCGATCATGAAGCCCGAGTTCAGGCCGGCGTTCTCGGTCAGGAAGGGCGGCAGGCGCGAGACGCTGGCGTCGATCAGCATGGCGATGCGGCGCTCGGCGATGGCGCCGACTTCGGCAATCGCGCAGGCCAGCGCGTCGGCAGCCAGGGCCACCGGCTCGGCGTGGAAGTTGCCGCCCGAGACCATGGCGCTGCTGCCGTCGTCGGCCGCGAACACCAGCGGGTTGTCGGTCACGGCATTGGCTTCGCGGATCAGCACATCGCGGACATAACGCGCCTGATCCAGGCATGCGCCCATGACCTGCGGCTGGCAGCGCAGGCAGTACGGGTCTTGCACGCGCTCGTCGCCTTCCTTGTGCGACTCGCGGATGGCGCTGCCAGCCAGGATCTGGCGGTAGGCGCGGGCGGCCTCGATCTGGCCGGGCTGGCCGCGCACCTCGTGGATGCGCGGGTCAAACGGGCCGTCGCTGCCGCGGGCGGCGTCCAGGCTCAGCGCACCGGAGACGATGGCCGAGGCATAGACCTGCTCAAAGCGGATCAGGCCTTCCAGCGCCAGGGCGGTGCTGGTCTGCGTGCCGTTGATCAGGGCCAGGCCTTCCTTGGCCTGCAGCACCAGGGGCGCGATGCCGTGTTTTTGAAGCTCGGGCAGGGCGGGGACGCGTTGGCCATCGACCAGCATTTCGCCTTCGCCCAGCAGGGCCAGGGTCATGTGCGAGAGCGGGGCCAGATCGCCCGAGGCGCCGACCGAGCCTTGTCCCGGCACGTACGGGATGAGGCCGGCATTGAAGACGTCGAGCAGGCTTTGCACCACCTCGGGGCGCACGCCCGAGTGGCCGCGGGCGAGCGAGGCGGCCTTGGTGGCCAGCATCAGGCGCACGACTTCGGGCTGCAGCGGCGCGCCGACGCCAACGCAGTGCGAGCGGATCAGGTTGAACTGCAGCGTGGCCAGCTCTTCCTTGCTGATGCGCTTGGAGGCCAGCTTGCCGAAGCCGGTGTTGACGCCGTAGACGGGCGCGTCGCCGGCCGCTGCCGCCTGCACCACGGCAGCGCTGCGGCGGATGATGGCGTCAGCGCTGGCGTGCAGGCTCAAGGTGATACCGCCGCTGCGGATCTGGCGCAGCTGGGCCAGGGTCAGCTGGCCGGGGGTGATTTCGATAGATGGCATGAAAGTATCCGTTCTTGTGTTTCCGAGTAGAGCCCGAGGATCCGGCTTTGCCGGGACTGCGGGCTCGCCCCCTTGAGGGGGCTCGCGTAGCGAGTACGGGGTGGGCTCAGCTCACAGCATGGGCATGTTCAGACCGCGCTCACGTGCCGTGGTCTTGGCGATCTCATAGCCGGCATCGGCATGGCGCATCACGCCGGTGCCGGGGTCGTTGTAGAGCACGCGCGAGAGGCGCTGGGCGGCGGCATCGGTGCCGTCGGCCACGATGACCACGCCGCTGTGCTGGCTGAAGCCCATGCCCACGCCGCCGCCATGGTGCAGCGAGACCCAGGTGGCGCCACCGGCGGTGTTCAGCAGCGCGTTCAGCAGCGGCCAGTCGGACACGGCGTCCGAGCCGTCCTGCATGCTTTCGGTTTCGCGGTTGGGGCTGGCGACCGAGCCGCTGTCCAGATGGTCGCGGCCGATGACGATGGGGGCCTTGAGTTCGCCGTTCTTCACCATCTCATTGAAGGCTAGGCCGGCGATGTGACGCTCGCCCAGGCCCAGCCAGCAGATGCGCGCCGGCAGGCCCTGGAAGGCGATGCGCTCCTTGGCCATGTCCAGCCAGCGATGCACATGGGCGTGGTGGGGGAAGAGTTCCTTGATCTTGGCGTCGGTCTTGTAGATGTCTTCCGGGTCGCCGGACAGCGCCACCCAGCGGAAGGGGCCGCGGCCTTCGCAGAACTGCGGGCGCACGTAGGCGGGCACGAAGCCGGGGAAGTCGAAGGCGTTCTTGACACCTTGCTCGAGCGCCACCTGGCGGATGTTGTTGCCATAGTCCACGGTCGGGATGCCCATGGCCTGGAAGTCCAGCATGGCTTGCACATGGACCGCGCAGCCACGCGCCGCAGCGGCCTTGAGGTCGGCATGCTGGGCTGGGTCGGCGGCCGCAGCCTTCCACTGCTCCACGGTCCAGCCGGCCGGCAGATAGCCGTTGATCAGGTCGTGGGCGCTGGTCTGGTCGGTCACCAGATCGGGCTTGATGGCGGTGCCAGCCTTGGCGCGACGCACCAGCTCCGGCAGGATCTCGGCGGCATTGCCCAGCAGGGCGATGGAGATGGCCTTGCCTTCGGCCGTGTATTTGGCGATGCGAGCCAGGGCGTCGTCGAGGTCGGCGGCTTGCTCGTCGACATAGCGGGTCTTCAGGCGGAAGTCGATGCGCGATTGCTGGCATTCGATGTTCAGCGAGCAGGCGCCGGCAAAGGTGGCGGCCAGGGGCTGGGCGCCGCCCATGCCGCCGAGACCGGCGGTTAGCACCCAACGGCCGGTCAGCGAGCCGCCGTAGTGTTGGCGGCCGGCTTCGGCGAAGGTTTCATACGTGCCTTGCACGATGCCCTGGGTGCCGATATAGATCCAGCTGCCGGCCGTCATTTGGCCGTACATCATCAGGCCCTTGCGGTCGAGCTCGTTGAAGTGTTCCCAGTTGGCCCAGTGCGGCACCAGATTGGAGTTGGCGATCAGCACGCGCGGTGCGTCCGCATGGGTCTTGAACACGCCAACCGGCTTGCCCGACTGCACCAGCAGGGTCTCGTCGGCTTCCAACTTCTTGAGCGATGCCAGGATGGCTTCGAAGCAGTCCCAGTTGCGGGCGGCCTTGCCGATGCCGCCGTAGACGACCAGGGCGTCCGGGTTCTCGGCAACCACCGGGTCCAGATTGTTCTGGATCATGCGGAAGGCGGCCTCGGTCAGCCAGCTCTTGCAGCTGAGCTGGGTGCCGGTGGGGGCGCGCACGACGCGCGGCTGGGCAGAGGTCTTGGGCGTGGTCGACGGTGAGGACATGACGGGCTCCTATGGGGCTGCGGAATGTGGCGAACTCTAGTTGTCTATACAAGTAAAGTCAACTACGATCCGGCCATGGTCAGAAAATCGCCCGCCAGCCCGGAACCGCAGTACCTGAAGGTGCAGAACCATCTGCGCGAGCGCATCGCTTCGGGCCACTGGGTGGCCGGTGATTTGCTGCCCTCCGAGGCCGAACTGGTGCAGACTTTTGGCGTCAGCCGCATGACGGTGAACCGCGCCCTGCGCGAGTTGCACCAGGAGGGTTTGATCGAGCGGGTGCAGGGCGTGGGCACTTTTGTGGCCCAGCTGCACCGCATCTCTTCGACCCTGACCGTGCGCGATGTGCACGACGAAATCGCCGAGCGCGGCCACCGCCACGAGGCCGTGCTGCACCGCCTGGAGACTCTGAAGGCCACGGCCGAGCAGGCGGCCGAGTTCGAACTGCCGGCCGGCGCTGAGCTGTTTCACAGCGTCATCGTTCACCTGGAAAACGGCGTGGCCATCCAGTGCGAAGACCGCCTGGTCAACCCGCTCTGCGCGCCGGACTACCTGGCCCAGGACTTCAGCCAGAGCACGCCCACCCACTACTTGTTACAAGTTGCCCCCCTCAGCGAGGCCCGCTACACCATCGAATCGACGCTGCCGAGCGAATCCGAGGCTAAGCTTCTGGGCATTTCGCGGCGCGACCCCTGTCTGGTGGTCAAGCGCAGCACCCTGAGCCGCGGGCGCATCGTCACCACCGTCCGTTTGACCCACCCCGGCTCGCGTTATCTGTTGCAGGGGAGTTTTCAGGCATGAGCACAATGATCGGCCGCCCGGAATTGGGCGTGCACCCGCTTGGCGGGTCGGAGCGCAGCGACGGGGTGCACCCATGAGTTGGAGTGTGATCAGCGCGGAAGATTTGGCGCCGCAGCCATGGAAAAACGGCGGCGGGCAGACCCGCGAGCTGTTGGCCTGGCCACATCCCAGCGACTGGATCGTGCGCCTGAGCGTGGCCGATATCGAGCGCGACGGGCCGTTCTCGGCCTTCGAAGGCATCCAGCGCTGGTTCGCCGTGCTGCGCGGCGATGGCGTGCGCTTGTATGAGTACGAGCTGCGCGTCGGCGACGAGTTGCTGAGTTTCGATGGCGCCCTGGCGCCTGAGTGCAGCCTGATCGGCGGCGCCACCCGCGACTTCAATCTGATGCACCGGCGCAGCCGCGGCCGCCTGCTGGTGCAGCCGGCCGATCACCCCTTTCTGCCCGAGGCGGGCAACAGCCGCTGGTTCGGCTTGTTCACCGCCGGCGGAGGCCTGCTCAGCCATGGCGCGCGTGCCATGCCGCTGCGCCCCTTGAGCCTGGCCTGGTGCGAAAGCCCGGCGCGGCAGAGCTGCATTTTTGATGGCGAAGGTGCCGCCTGGTGGATGGCCTGGAGCGAGGCCGAGGACACCGGCGGCTGATGAGGCAATAGGCAAAGCAACACGCAGGAGCGCTATGACCATGAAGACGCAGCTGTGGACCGGTGGCCGTTTGGCCACGCTGGCGGGTGACACCGCCTGGGGTTGGGTGGAGCAGGGCGCTGTGCTGACCCAGGGCGAACACATCCTCTGGGTCGGCGCCGCCGCCGACCTGACGCCCGAGCTGCGCGCCACCGTGGCTCAGACCCACGATCTCGGCGGCGCCGTGGTGACCCCGGGCTTGATCGACTGCCACACCCATCTGGTCTACGGCGGCCAGCGCGCGCGCGAGTTCGAGCTGCGCCTGCAGGGTGCCAGTTATGAAGAGATCGCCAAGGCGGGTGGCGGCATCCGCTCCAGCGTCGCTGCCACGCGCCAGGCCACCGAGCACCAGCTCTACGCCCAGGCCGCCCACCGGCTGCTGAACCTGCTGAAAGAAGGCGTCACCACGGTCGAGGTGAAATCGGGCTATGGCCTGAGCCAGGCCTCGGAAGCCAAGATGCTGCGCGTGGCGCGGCGCCTGGCCGGCCTCGGTGTCGAGGTGCGCACCACCTACCTGGGCGCCCATGCCCTGCCGCCGGAGTTTGACGGCCGGGCGGACGAATACGTGCAAGCCGTCTGCGACTGGCTGCCCCTGCTGCAACGCGAGGGCCTGGTCGATGCCGTCGATGCCTTCTGCGAGGGCATCGGTTTCTCGCCGGCCCAGACGCGCAAGATCTTCGAGGCCGCGCGCGCCGCTGGCCTGCCGGTCAAGCTGCATGCCGAACAGCTCAGCGACCAGGGCGGCAGCCAGCTGGCGGCCGAGTTCAAGGCCTTGTCCTGCGACCACCTGGAGTACCTGAGTGCCGAGGGTGTGGCCGCCATGGCGGCCGCTGGCACCGTGGCCGTGCTGCTGCCGGGCGCCTACTACTTCCTGCGCGAGACGAAACTGCCGCCGGTGCAGGCGCTGCGCGAGGCCGGTGTGCCCATCGCCATCTCCACCGACCACAACCCCGGCACTTCGCCCACGCTGTCCCTGCTGCTGATGCTGAACATGGCCTGCACCCTGTTCCGCCTGACGCCCGAAGAGGCGCTGCGCGGCGTGACCGTCAATGCGGCCCGCGCCCTGGGCCTGGCCGACCGCGGCCAGCTGGCCCCGGGCCAGCGCGCTGATTTCTGCCTCTGGGATGTGGAGCATCCCAATGAGCTGGCCTATTACTTCGGCCGCAACCCGCTGCGCCAGGTGGTGCGTGGCGCCAAGTTGCGCGGCTGACCGAACCCGAGACTGTCTGCCCCATCATGAGTCCTGTTTTCCAGCTGCGGCAGGGCCGCACGCCTTTGCTGATCAGCATGCCCCATGTGGGCCACCTGATTCCTGACGACCAGCGCGCGCGATACCAGCCCCGCGCGCTGGACAGCGAGGACACCGACTGGCATCTGGAGCGCCTCTACGGCGGAATCGCCGAAGAGCTGGGCGCCAGCCTGATCGTGCCGAGCTACTCGCGCTATCTGATCGACCTGAACCGCCCGCCCGAAGACACGCCCATGTATCCGGGTGCGTCCAACACCGAACTCTGCCCGACCCGCTTCTTCACCGGCGAGCCGCTCTACCTGGCCGGTCAGGAGCCCGATGAGGCCGAGAAGCTGCGCCGCCGCCAGCTCTACTGGCTGCCCTATCACCGTGCGCTCAACGCCGAGCTGCAGCGGCTCAAGAACCTGTTTGGTTACGCCTTGCTCTTCGACGCGCACAGCATCCGCTCCGAGCTGCCCTGGCTGTTCGAGGGCCGCCTGCCCGATCTGAATCTGGGCACGGTCGAGGGGCGCTCCTGCGCGCCCGAAATCACCGCCGCCCTGGGCCAGGTGCAGGCCAGCCAGAGCGCATACACCCAGGTGGTCAATGGCCGCTTCAAGGGCGGCTACATCACCCGCCACTATGGCCAGCCGGCCGAGCAGATCCACGCCGTGCAGCTGGAGATGTGCCAGCGCTGCTATATGAGCGAACAGCCGCCCTACGCCTACGACCCCGATCTGGCCGCCCAGATGCAGCCCTTGATCCGCCAGCTGCTGAGCGCCTTGCTGCAGTGGCAGCCCCAGAACCCACAGGCCTGAGCATGAACGCGATCAACAAGAAGTTCTGGGCGGCGCAAGCCTGGGTCGAAGGGCGCTGGCAGCACGATGTGCTGCTGGAGGTGGGTGCCGATGGCCATTGGCTGCACGTGCAGGCCGGCCAGGCCTGCCCCGAGGGTGCCGCGCGCCTGGAGGGCCCGGTCATCCCCAGCCTGGTCGACACCCACAGCCATGCCTTCCAGCGCGCTTTTGCCGGCCTGGCCGAGAGGCGCGAGGCGGGCGATGACGATTTCTGGTCCTGGCGCGACCGCATGTACGGCCTGGCCTTGCGCGTCACGCCCGAGCAGCTGCGTGACATCGGCGCCCAGCTCTATCTGGAGCTGCTGCAGGGCGGTTACACGCAAGTCTGCGAGTTCCACTACCTGCAGCATCAGGAAGACGGCAGCGCCTACCCCGACGAGCTGGCCATGAGCTGGGCCCTGGCCGACGCCGCCGCCGAAGTGGGCCTGGGCCTGACCCTGTTGCCGGTGCTGTACGCCCATGCCGGCTTTGCCGAGCCGGCCCTGCGCCGCGACCAGCGCCGCTTCGCCACCGATGCCGCCTGGGTCTGGCGCGCCAGCGAACGCATCCGCGCCGCCGGCCGGCCGCTGCTCCATGCCGGTGTGGCCCTGCATTCCCTGCGCGCCGCCCATGCTGGCGACATCCAGGAGCTGCAGGCCCTGGTCGGCGAGACCGACATCCCGATTCACATCCACATCTCCGAGCAGCAGCAAGAGGTGCGCGACTGCCTGGCCGCCACCGGCCAGCGGCCCATGCAGTTGCTTTGCAATGACTTCCAGCCCGATAGTCGCTGGCACCTGGTCCATGCCACCCACAGCACGCCTGAGGAAATCGCCCAGGTGGCGGCCACGGGCGCTTCGGTGGTGATCTGCCCCGGCACCGAGGGCAATCTCGGCGATGGCCTGTGCGATCTTTCCGGCTGGCTGGAGGCCGGCGTGCCCATCAGCATCGGCTCGGACAGCCACGTCACCCGCAACTGGGTGGAAGAGCTGCGCTGGTTGGAGTACGGCCAGCGCCTGGGTCTGCAGCAGCGCAATGTGGCGGCGGCCCCGGGCCGTGAGGCCAGCACGGCGGCGCGTTTGTTTGAAGCCGTGCGTGCTGGCAGCGCAGCGCCGGCCGGCTTCCAGCATTGGGGGCTGGAGGCCGGCGCCCGAGCCGACTTCCTGGTGCTGGACCCCTTGGCCAGCGGCGTCGCCGGTCTGCCCGATTCGGCCGTGCTGGACGGCCTGGTGTTTGCCTCCCAGGGTCAGGTCTTGCTGGAGGTCTATGTGGCCGGCCAGCGGCGCCTGCACCAGGGCCAGCATGAGGCACGCGCCGAGATTGGCGCCCGCTTCCTGAAGACCATGGCGGCCCTGGCCTGAGCGCCCGCGCCGGGGGTTTCGGGCGCCCGGCAGGCCATGCCGGATGTTGCGAATTGGTAGATTTCCCGCGCGCTTTTCTTGAGTGTGCGATTGGCGTTTCGAATATGCTCTGCGGGCAAAGGGTTTTTCACCTTTGGGAGCTGACGATGCTGAATCTCCAGGATTTCACGGTGCGCGCTCGTTTGTATGCCTTGGCGGCCGTGTCCATGTGCATGCTCTTGCTGGTTGGTGGGGCCGGCCTCTACAGCCTCAATGAGGCCAAGCAATCCTTCAAGCATTTTGTCGACAACGACAACCAGTCCTTGGTCCACGTCTCCAAAATGCGCGCCGAGGCGGGCAATTTGCGGCGCTACGAGAAGGACCTGGTGATCAATCTCGACGACGCTGCCGCCGTCGACAAATACCGTGCCGATTGGCGCCGGGCCTACGATGCCTTCTCCGCAGCGCAGAAACAATTGGCTGCCCTGAGCATCTCGCCTTCGGAGCGTGCGGTGATTCAGTCCATCGAAGAGGGGCTGAGGCAGTACCAGGCCGAGATGGACCCTTTCATGAACAAGCTGGGTCAAAAGGAGTTCCCGGATTCGGCCGCGGCCAACAAGGCCCTGGGCGCCGCCAAGAAGGCGATTCGTCCGGTTGAAGACAAGATGGCCGAATTGGTCAAGTTGATCGATCAGGATGCCGAAGAGGGTGTGGCCGAGATCGCCCGCCATGAGCAACGCACGCGCATGACCCTGATCTCCATCCTGGTCATCAGCCTGACCCTGATCGGCTTCTACACCTTCTTCAATCTGCGCTCCATCCTCGAGCCCCTGAGCGAAGTCAAGCAGTCGGCCGAGCGCATCGCCGGCCAGGATCTGAGCGAACGCATTCAGGTCAGCGGCCGTTCCGAGACTTCGGACCTGATGCGCGGCGTGCAAGCCATGCAAGAGTCCTTGCGCGAGGTCGTGGCCAAGGTGCGCAGCGCCACCGACAACATTGCCAATGCTTCGGCCGAGGTAGCGCTGGGCGGCAATGACCTCAGTCAGCGTACCGAGCAGGCGGCCTCGAACCTGGAGGAAACCGCTTCGGCCATGGAGCAGCTCACCGCCAGTGTCAAGCACAACGCCGAGTCGGCCCGCCAGGCCAACCAGATGGCGGCCGAAGCCGCCGGCGTGGCCCAGCGTGGCGGTGAGGTGGTGGGCGAGGTGGTCAGCACCATGAGCCGCATCAGCGCTTCGTCCAGCAAGATCAGCGACATCATCTCCACCATCGACGGCATCGCCTTCCAGACCAATATCCTGGCCCTGAATGCTGCCGTGGAAGCCGCCCGCGCCGGCGAGCAGGGGCGCGGCTTTGCGGTGGTGGCCAGCGAGGTGCGATCCCTGGCGCAGCGCAGCGCCGAGGCCGCCAAGGAGATCAAGGGTTTGATCACCGCCAGCAGCGAAAGCGTGGAGGCCGGGGCCGCCCTGGTCGAGCGCGCCGGCGGCACCATGCAGGATGTCATCGCCTCGATCGGGCGGGTCGGCAGCATCGTCGCCGAAATCAGCCATGCCACCGCCGAGCAAAGCACCGGCATTGGTCAGATCGGCCAGGCCATCAGCCAGCTTGACACTATGACCCAGCAGAACGCGGCGCTGGTCGAGGAGTCGGCTGCCGCAGCGCAGAGCTTGCAGACCCAGGCCGACGAGCTCTCGCGCGCGGTGGCGGTGTTCCGCCTCTGAGCCTCGGCCGCAAGCGCCGCACAGGCCCTGCCATCCCGACGGACAGGGCCTTTTCTTTGGAGCCTCAGCGGCCCGTGTCTGCGCCGCCGCGCACGAACTCACGCAGCTCCTGCGCCATGCGGGCCAGTGAAGGCGGGTGGATGTACATCATGTGCCCGGCCTCGAAATAGCTGACCTGGATCTTGCCGTGCAGGCTGCCGTGCAGGCCCAGGTGGCTGAGCGTGTAGTCGCCCGCCGCGTGCGGCGTGGCCAGGTCGTAGTAACCGCTGGCCACGTAGATGCGCATGTCCGGGTTGGCGTGCATGGCACGGCGCAGGCTGTCGCCGACATTGACGTACTTGCCCTCAAAGCCTTTCCAGGCCCAGGTGTTCCAGAGCGGCGCGATCACCAGATAGGGCTCATCGCGCTCGTACTTGAGCTGCTCGCGCAGCACACGGTTGATGCCCACGGCGTAGGCACCGACCAGGTTGTTCATGCCGGCATCGTCCTCGGGGTGCTCGCCGGCATCGTCGCGGTCCAGGCCCAGGAAGCGGCTGTCCAGCCGGCCCACGGTCTGGCCGCGCTCGCGCAGCAGCTCCTTGAAGAAGCGGAACTCGGTCGGCCGCAGATCGCAACGCAGCAGATAGGCCACGCTCAGGCCGCTGTAGGTCGAGAGGGTCTCTGCCACCTTCTGGCGCCGTTCGGGGCTCAGGCGTGAGCCCTGCATCAAGGCCAGCCAGTACTCGCCGTTGGCGAACTCCTCGGCCTCGCTGACGACTTGCTTCAGCGGCTTCTTCAGCTGCGCCGGTTTCAAGGCCTTGTGGTACCAGGCGGTGGCGGCGTAAGTGGGCAGGAAGAGCGGGAAGGGCAGTTCATTGCCGTGATCGAAACCGAGGGTCTGGAAGTCCACGGCCATGGACACCAGCATCAGGCCGTTGAGGTGGATGTTGTGCTTGTCCTGCAGATGGCGCGACAGGCCGGCGGCGCGGGTCGTGCCGTAGCTCTCGCCGATCAGGTACTTGGGGCTGGCCCAGCGAGCGTTGCGCGTCAGGTAGAGGCGGATGAACTCGCCCACGGCGTCGAGATCGCGCTGGTACTCGTGGTACTCAGCCAGCTTCTCGCCCTCCGCCACGCGCGAGTGGCCGGTGCCCACCGGGTCGATGAAGACCAGGTCGGAATCGCTCAGCAAGCTGAACTCGTTGTCGGTGAGGGCGTAGGGCGGGGCGCCGCATTGGCCCATCTCATCGGTGGGCACACGCTGGGGCCCGAGCAGCCCCAGATGCAGCCAGACGCTGGACGAACCCGGGCCACCGTTGAAACTGAAGGTCAGGGGGCGCTCCGAGGCCGAGGCGGCCTTCTTGCCCTCGCGTTTCAGCGTGTAGGCGATGAAGAACACGCTGGCGCGTGTCTTGTGCCCCTTGAACTGGCCTTTCTGGGCGCCCTCGGCTTCGCTGTGCACCTCTTGCAGCAAGAGCGTGCCGCAGGTGGCGGTGTATTCCAGCGTGCGCTTGCCCAGCACCAGCTTGTGTTCGGTGACCACCAGGTGTTCGACCGGCGGCTTGTGGTGGCTGTCGCTGGCAGGGGATGAAGCGGGATGTTCGGCCGAGGACATGGCTTTCCTTTGTGGGGTGGGCGTGGCGGGGCGATTAGAGTGTGGCCCATGCACTCTAGCGCGCCCTTGGCCCCGTCCGACTCCCCCTTGCTGGGGCTTGATTTCAGCAGCGCACCGACGCGCCGCAAACCCATCACCGTGGCTCAGGGCCGCCGCCAGGGTCAGGTCTTGCGCCTGGATGGTCTGCTGGCTTTTGAGACCCTGGCTCAGCTGTCCGAGTTCCTGAGCCGGCCCGAGCCCTGGCTGGGTGGCTTTGACTTTCCCTTCGGCCTGCCGCGCGAGTTGGTGCAGACTCTGGGCTGGCCGCAGGAATGGCGGGCCTTGATGGCGCATTACGGCGGCCTGAGCCGCGCCGAAATCCGCGCCACCTTTGCCGCGTTTTGTGACGCCCGCCCGGTGGGCCAGAAGTTCGCCCACCGAGCCTGCGACCTGCCGGCCGGCTCTTCGCCCAGCATGAAGTGGGTGAACCCTCCGGTGGCCTTCATGCTCCACGCGGGTGTGCCTGTGCTGCTGCAGGCCGGCGTGCACCTGCCGGGTCTGTGTGAGGGCGACCGCCAACGCGTGGCACTGGAGGCCTACCCGGGCTTGCTGGCGCGTGAGTTTCTCGGCCGACGCAGCTACAAAAGTGACGAGCGCGCCAAGCAGACACCGGAGCGCCTGATCGCCCGCAAGGACCTGGTCGATGCCCTGGAGCAGGGCCGCAGCCGCCTGGGTCTGCGCCTCAAGCTCAGCCACAGCCTGCGCGAGGCCTTGATCGACGATGCCAGCGGCGACCGGCTGGACGCTGTTCTGTGCCTGATGCAGGCCGGCTGGGCGCAGACCCAGCCAGACTACGGCCTGCCGGCGGCGATGGACCCGCTGGAAGGTTGGATCCTTAGCGCCTGAAACAAATTCGAACAGCTGCACCCAGCCGCGATGACAACCCGGCCCAGAGCGCCCGCGTTGCCAAGGCCAGGGACGCTAGAAAATCCACCATCGAGAGGGACGTTTGTGAATCGACAGCGCTTTGTACGAATGATGGGCGCCGCCTTGTGTCTGGGCGCCTTGCCTGCGGCTCGGGCACGCGACCGTGATTCCTGGGATGAGGGCGACTACCTGATCCTCCATGCCCGATACGGCACGGCACAGAATCATGTCGACGTCAGCGCGCAACTGCGTCGCCTCGCTCGCCGGGATGGCCACTTTCAGGTCAACAACGAGGTGCTGGGTGTGGACCCCGATCCCGGCGAACGCAAGACTTTGCGCATCATGACCCGCGATCGGGACGGGCAGCGGCGCCTGTTCGAGTATGCCGAGTACAGCCTGGTCGATGGCAGCCACTTCATCGGCTGGCGTCAGGGCGACTGGGGGCACGCCGAGGGTGGCAGCTGGGATTACATCGAGCACCGCGATCCGGGTTCACACGGCGGTGGACGTGGTCACGATGATGGGCGTTATGAGATCGTGCGCGCGCTCTATGGCACCGAACGCCATCAGATCGATGTGACGCAGGAGCTGCGCCGCGTAGCACGGCGCGACCGGCGCGTGCGGGTGGTCAACGACTTGTTCGGCGGCGCCGATCCGGCGCCCGGGCGACGCAAGACCTTGTGGCTGGACACGCGCACGCCCAGCGGCCGCCAGCGCCGCTTCGAGTATGAGGAAGGCAGCTGGATCGACGGCGAGATGTTCCTGGGCTGGGGCTCGGGTGGCCCTTGGCGCGAGGACGACAGCGGCCCGCCGCGGCCGGGATATCGGCCCCTTCGCATCATCAGCGCGCGCTACGGCGAGGGTGGCCGCAGCGCCGACGTCAGCGATCTGCTGCGCGCCCGGATTCAGCGCAACAGCCTGCGCCTGCGGGTGGACAACGGCTCCATGGGCGGTGATCCCTCACCGGGCCGGCGCAAGCAGTTGACGCTGACCTACGCCTTCGAGGGCGAGGACATCCGCCAGCTGCGTGTGGATGAAGGCGAGTGGCTGAGCCTGCCCTGAAGGCGGGACTCAAGCGAAACGCAGAATCTCTGCCAGTGGTTTGCGCGGCTTCTGCGGCCAGTTGCCTTCCGCGGCGTAGCCGACCGGCAGCAGCATCACCGGCAGGACCTCAGGCGCCAAGTCAAAAGCCAGGCTCAGTCCTTGGGCATCGAAGCCGCTCATGGGGCAGGACGCCAGCCCCATCCCCCCGGCGGCCAGCATCAAGGTCATGGCCGCCAGGGAGGCGGAGCGAATCGCCTCGTCGCGTTGCGCCTGCGCTTGCTGCTCCAGCGCGGCGGTGGCCATCTGCTGCCAGCTCTGGCTGACGGTGGCTGGCAACTGCCCGGCTGCGACCATGGGCTCCAGGGTCTGCGCCAACTGGCGGTGGGCGTTCAGGGTGCCACAGATGATGAAGGTGACAGCGGCGTCTTCGACCTTGTGCTGGCCATAGGCCAGCTTCGCGAGCCGGGCCTTGGCCTCGGCGGTCTGCACGGCGATGAACTGCCAGTTTTGCAAATGAAAGGCCGAGGGCGCCCGCCCGGCCAAACTGGCCAGCAACTCGATCTGGGCCGGGCTCATGCTGCGATGTCGATCAAAGTGGTTGCTGGAGGCGCGTTGTTCAATCAAGGTCTGGATGTTCATGGCATAGGGGCCTCAGGCCGGAAGTGATAGAGAAGACAGGGAAGGGGCTTGCGTTGCACATCGCCGTCAAGCCTTGGTGCCAGGTGCTGCGCTGCTCAGGCTGGCGCGCTGCACCAACGCGATGCTGATCAGCACGCCCAGAAAACCCAGTGCGCCGATCGGGCTAAGGCCTTGATCCAGCCAGAGCCAGCCCAGCAGCACGGCGCACAGCGGGCTCAGCAAGCCCAGGGACGCCACCGAAACGGGTGGCAGCAAGCGCAGGCCGCGGAACCACAGGACGTAGCTCAGCAAGGTGCCGATCAAGCTGAGGTAGAGGTAGGCGCCGGCTTCGCTCGCGCTGATCTGCGTCAGCGCCGGGTCCAGCCAGAGCGCCAAGGGCAGCAACATCAAGCCACCGAGCAGCAGCTGCCAGCCCGTCAGAGGCAGCACCGGCAAATTGATGCGCCAGCGTCGTGACAGAAACGTGCCTGCCGCCATGCAGGCGGCGCCAGCCAGGGCTGCGCTCACACCCACGGCATCCCAGGCCGCCCCGGGTGCCAGCAGCAAGGCGGCCATGCTCAGCACCCCGCCCGTGCCGGCCGCCAGGGCCAGGCGGCGCGGCCTCCGGCCATCCATCGCCCAGGCCATGGCCATCACCAAGAGTGGCTGGATGGCGCCCACCACCGCCGCCACGCCGCCGGGCAGGCGGTAGGCGGCCACGAAGAGCAAGGCCTGGAAGGCGCCGATATTGAGCGCTGAAAGCAGGGCCAGCGGACCCCAGTCTTGGCGTCTCGGCCACTGGCGAAAGCACAGCAGCAGCAAGAGCCCCGCTGGCAGGCTGCGCAGGGCGGCGGCGGTGAAGGGGCGGCCGGCTGGCAGCCATTCACTGGTCACCAGATAGGTCGTGCCCCAAATCAGAGGGGCGATAGCGGTCAGCAAGAGCTGCGTGCCGAGCGGAGTTTTTGTCGTGTTTGGCTTCATGGATTTATCTTGAATTCAAGATAAATATCGCAGGAGATAATCTTGAAGTCAAGATAATTTGGAGATCAGGCCATGGCACGAGAGACAAGCGCTGGCGCGGAGGACGCAGTCGATCGCATCCTGAAGCAATGGCAGGTGGAGCGGCCGGATCTGGCACTGGAAGCCATGGCCACGATTGGCCGCTTGAAGCGTTGCGCACAACTGCTGCAGCGCCGGCTGGAGGCTAGGTTCGAGCAGTTCGGCTTGAGTGCCTGGGAGTTCGATGTCCTGGCCACTTTGCGGCGCTCCGGCGAGCCCTATTGCCTCTCGCCCTCGGTTCTGCTCAATTCCCTGATGGTGAGCTCGGGCACCATGACCCATCGCATGCAGCGCCTGGAATCCGCCGGCTGGGTGGAGCGGGTACCTAACCCGGAAGATGCACGCAGCCTGCTGCTGCGCCTGTCACCTCAAGGCTTGGCCCTGATCGATCAGGCGGTGGAGGCTCATGTCGCCAACGAAGAGGCGATTCTGGCGCCGCTCAAGAGCAGCGAGTGGCGCGCCCTGGATGCTGGCTTGGTGGCCTTGCTGGCGACACTGGAGCCTGCGGCCTCCTGATTGGCCTGTAGTGCACCTGAGGCGCCGATTCGGCGGTGCTCGCATCCCGCGGCGCCGCCGAGTCCCGGTCGATCAGACTTACTTACTTGCGCATGAGGGTGGATTTGCCGAAGAGAGATTCGATCAAGTCCACCGCCACCTTGGCCGTCTTGTTCTGCAGGTCCAGCGCCGGGTTCAGCTCCATCACGTCCAGCGAGGCCAGGAAGCCGGTGTCGGCGATCATTTCCATGCAGAGCTGGGCTTCGCGGTAGGTCGGGCCGCCGGGCACAGTGGTGCCCACGCCGGGTGCGATGTCGGGGTCGAGGAAGTCCACGTCGAAGCTGACATGCAGATGGGTGTTGGCGTCCAGCGTGGCCAGGGCCAGCTCCATGGTGTGGCGCATGCCCATCTCGTCGATGTAGCGCATGTCGAAGACTTCCAGCTCCTGCTCGTTGACGAAGCGCTTTTCGCCGGCGTCCACGCTGCGGATGCCGATCTGGCGCACCCACTTGGGGCTGATGGCCGGCACCTTGCCGCCGATCTCGATCAGCTGCTGCGGGCCAAAGCCGCACAGGCAGGCGACCGGCATGCCGTGGATGTTGCCGCTGGGCGTGAGGGCGCTGGTGTTGAAGTCGGCGTGGGCGTCCAGCCAGAGCACGCGCAGCTTCTTGCCCACATCGCGGCAGTGCCGGGCCACGGCGCTGATCGAGCCCAGACCCAGGCAGTGGTCACCGCCGAGTAGGATGGGCATGCGGCCGGTCTTGAGTTCGGCGTAGACCGCGTCGTGCACGGTCTGGTTCCAGGCTGTCACCTCGTTCAGATGCCGGTAACCATCGACCGGCGGCAGCCAGGGGTTGGACGGGCCGCTGAGGTTGCCACGGTCCAGCACATCGACGCCGTGGCTCTGCAGCGCAGCGGCCAGGTCGGCCACGCGCAAGGCTTCCGGGCCCATGCTGGCGCCGCGGGCACCCGCACCGATGTCGGTGGGCGCGCCGATCAGGGAGACGGATCGAAGTGTGGTCATGTCAGTGGTCCTGTGTTGTTATGTGTGGGGTGGGTCGGGGAAGACGGTGTCAGTCGGCCGCGTCGCAGTCGAGCGCACCGGGGTTCATGTCGTATTCCGATTCGAGCAAGGCCCAGGCTTCCTCGGCGCTCTCGACGAAATGGAAGAGCTTCTCGTCGCCGGGGCTGATCATGCCGGTCTCGACCAGCCAGTCGAAGTTGATCAGCCGGGTCCAGAACTCGCGGCCGAACATCAGGATGGGCCGGCGCCGGCTCTTGCCCGTCTGGATCAGCGTCATGGTCTCGAACAGCTCGTCCAGCGTGCCAAAGCCGCCGGGGAAGCAGACCAGGGCCACCGAGCGCATCAGGAAATGCATCTTGCGCAGGGCGAAGTAGTGGAAGCGGAAGCACAGCTCCGGCGTGATGTAGGGGTTGGGGTGCTGCTCGTGCGGCAGCACGATGTTCAGGCCGATGCTCTTGCCGCCCACCTCGTAGGCGCCGCGGTTGCCCGCTTCCATGATGCCCGGGCCGCCGCCGGTGACCACATAGATCGGGTTGTGGCGCTGGGTGGAGACGGTGGTGACCAGGCTCGCAAAGCGCCGCGCTTCCTCGTAGTAATGGCTCATGGTGAGCTGCATCTCGGCGCGTTTGAGCACCTCGGCGTCGCCGCTCTGGCGGGCTTGCTCGACCTTCTGCTCGGCCGCTTCGCGCGGCAGGATGCGGGCGCTGCCGAACATCACGATGGTGGACTTGATGCCCAGCTCCTGCTGGATCAGCTCGGGCTTGAGCAGCTCCAGCTGCATGCGCACCGGGCGCAGATCGTCGCGCAGCAGGAACTCGTTGTCGTCAAAGGCCAGGCGGTAGGCGCTACCGGGCTGGTCGTAGTTGGGCTGCGGTACGCCGCGCCGCGCTTCCTGGACTTCTTCCTTGGCGCTGGGGAAATTGCGGGCGATCAGGGGTTTGCGCTTGTGGCTCATATCGGGTCATGGCCGCGGCGTGTTGGAAGCCGCTGCGGCAAGTCAGAGGCGGTGTGTCACCGCCGGGCGGCAGCTTACGGGAAGCTGCGAGGAATTTTCTTTCGTAAATTTCTTGGAAATCGATGTTTCGTGTGTGTTTCGGTCAGGCGCTGCGTTGGCAAACGCTGCAGCCGGGGTCTTTCTGCACGAGTATTTCGCTCCATTCCATGCGTTTGCCGTCCAGCATCAGCAGGCGGCCGGACAAGGGCTCGCCGGCTCCAAGCAGCACTTTCAGGGCCTCGGCGGCCTGCATGCTGCCGATGATGCCCACCAGCGGCGCCAGCACGCCCATCAGGGCGCAGTGGGCCTCTTCAAAGCGGCTGTCGGGGGGGAACAGGCAGGCGTAGCAGGGCGCGTGGCCGCTGCGGCTGTCGTATACGCTGATCTGGCCATGCCAGCCGGTGGCCGCGCCCGACACCAGGGGCACGCCGTGGCGCACGCAGGCGCGGTTGACCGCCTGGCGGGTGGCGAAGTTGTCGCAGCAGTCCAGCACCACATCGGCGCTGCCCACCCACTCATCGAGCAAGGCGGTATCGGCGCGCATCTGCAGCGTGCGCAGCTGGGGATCGGGGTTGATGGCGGCCATGGCCTCGGCGGCCGATTCGACCTTGGGGCGGCCGATGCGCGCTTGCGTGTGGGCGATCTGGCGCTGCAGATTGGTCAGCTCGACCGTGTCGTCATCGACCAAGCTGATGTGGCCGACGCCAGCGGAGGCCAGATAGAGCGCGGCCGGTGAACCGAGGCCGCCGGCACCGATGATCAGAGCCCGGGATTTCAGCAGGCGCTGCTGGCCTTCGATGCCGATCTCGTCCAGCAGGATGTGGCGCGAGTAGCGCAGCAACTGTTCGTCGTTCATGGCGCGAGCATAGCGCGCGGCGCCCATGAAAAAGGCCCGCTGGAGGGCGGGCCTGATCAGGGGAGCTGGGCTTACTCGGCCGTCTTGGCCTCGGCCTTGCGCTCCACCGCGGTCTTGGACACCAGCACCGGCTGGCCCTTGAGCTGGTTCAGGGCTTGCGCCAGCTGGAAGTCCTCGGCGCTGCCGAATTCGGGCAGGGGCTTGGGCGGCTCGTTCTTCTTGGCGTACTCGGCTTCCAGCTTCTGGCGCGCTTCCTCGCGGGCCTTCTCGCGGGCTTCGTCCTTGACCTCGTCCTTGCCGCCCAGGTGCTTTTCCAGATCGGCTTCGCGGGTGCGCAGGGCGGCGAAGACATTGCCTTCGGCGGTTTCGTCCAGCTGGATGTCGGGCACGATGCCCGTGGCCTGGATGGAGCGGCCGCTCGGCGTGTAGTAGCGCGCGGTGGTGATCTTGAGGGCCGTGTCCGGGCTCAGCTGGCGCACGGTCTGCACCGAGCCCTTGCCGAAGGTCTGGGCACCCATGATCAGCGCACGCTTGTGGTCTTGCAGGGCGCCGGCGACGATCTCGCTGGCCGAGGCCGAGCCTTCGTTGACCAGCACCACCAGCGGCACTTTTTTCAGTGCGGCCGGCAGGCGCTTGAGCGGGTCGTTGCCGCCGCGGCGCAGGTAGTAATCGGGGCTGGCCTTGAAGCTGGCCTTGGAGTCGGCGATCTGGCCGTTGGTGCTGACCACTTCGACATCCTTGCTCAGGAAGGCCGAAGAAATCGCCACCGAGGCCTCCAGCAGGCCGCCCGGGTCGTTGCGCAGATCCAGCACCAGACCCTTGAGATTGGGTTCCTGCTTGTAGATCTCTTCCAGCTTCTTGGCGAAGTCTTCGACCGTGCGGTCCTGGAACTGGCTCACTCGCAGCCAAGCGTAGCCGGGCTCCACCACTTTGCCGCGTACGCTCTGGGCGCGGATTTCTTCGCGCACGATGGTGACGGGGAAGCTGCGGTTCTCGCTCTTGCGGTAAATGGTCAGCTGCACCTTGGTGTTGAGCTCACCACGCATGCGCTTGACGGCCTGGTCCAGGCCCAGGCCTCGCACCAGGGTGTCGTCGATCTTGCTGATCAGGTCGCCGCTCTTGAGGCCGGCGCGGAAGGCGGGCGAACCTTCGATCGGCGAGACGATCTTGACCAGACCGTCTTCCATACCGATTTCGATGCCGACACCGACGAACTTGCCGGTCGTGCCTTCGCGGAACTCCTTGAAGTTCTTCTTGTCGAAGAACTGCGAATGCGGGTCCAGGCCAGACACCATGCCGGCGATGGCGTCGTTGATCAGCTTTTTCTCATCGACCGGTTCGACGTAATCGGACTTGACCATGCCGAACACGGCGGCGAGCTGTTGCAGCTCTTCCAGCGGCAGCGGCGAGAGACTGCTGCGGGCATTGGCCTGCAATTGCATCGTGGTCAACGCGCCTGCAACGGCGCCCAGAGCGAGCCAGCCGGCAACTTTCAATTTGGCACTCATGATGCGAGCCTGTCCTGTCGGTGAAATTCAGCAAGATCGTGGAATCTGAAGCGTAACAGTCGCGCCAAAACCACGCCTTCAGTATATGCCCGTGGGGCTTTCGCTTGCAGGGCAGACAGCCGGTTTTGGGGGCTCAAATCGCCCCAAACCGGTGAACAAAGCGACGAAACGCAGGGCTTTTTGTCGGCTTTACCGCGGCTTTACGTTTCGGGTGACTTTCGGCACCGGGGGCGTGCGAACCTCAGGCCGGCGTGTTTTCGCTCGCTGTGGCGCTTGCGGCCGGGAAGGTCACCACATGGTCGACCAGAGGGCGGATGCCGATCCACTCGCCGACCTGGTGGTCGTGGTGTGAGGGCACATGGGCCTTGATGCGGTCGCCGGTGGCCAGGCGCAAGGTGTAGAGGAAATCTGCACCGCGGAACACTTTGCGTTCGATTTGCGCTTTCACCGGCGCCGCATCGTCGTGAACGATGTCGTCGGCTCGAAGCAACACTTCGCAGCGGCCGCCCTCGAAGGCGCTGGCCAGGGCACAAGCGTCGGCGTCCACCAGGGCGCCCAGGGGTGTCATCACTTCGGGGCCCGATTCGCCCTGGACGATGCGGCCGGGCGTGAAGACGCTGTGGCCGATGAAATCCGCCACAAAGCGCGTGGCCGGGCGGTGGTAGACGGTGTAGGGCGCGTCCCACTGCTCCAGCCGGCCCTTGTTCATCACGCCCACCACATCGCCGATGGCAAAAGCCTCGGATTGGTCGTGGGTGACAAACAAGGCGGTGGTGCCGCTGGCGTGGAGGATGGCGCGCAGCTCTTGCGAGAGGTGCTCGCGCAGATCGACGTCGAGGCTGGAGAAGGGCTCGTCCAGCAGCAGCAGGCGCGGCGCCGGGGCCAGGGCGCGGGCCAGGGCCACGCGCTGCTGCTGGCCACCGGACAGCTGGTGCGGTGCGCGCTTGGCGGCATGGGCCAGGCCGACCAGATCCAGCATCTCGCCGATGCGGCGCTCGCGCTCGCTGCGGCTCAGGTGGCGCAGGCCGAAGGCGATGTTGTCGGCCACCGACAGGTGCGGAAAGAGGGCGTAGTCCTGGAACACCATGCCGATGCGCCGGGCCTCGGGGGCCAGATGCAGGCCGCGGGCGGCATCGGCCAGGGGCTCGTGTTCGATCAGGATGCGGCCGCTGTTCAGTCGCTCCAGGCCGGCGATGCAGCGCAGCAGCGAGGTCTTGCCGCAGCCCGAGGGGCCGATCAGCACGCCGATCTGGCCGCGTGCCAGACCCAGGCTGACGCCATCCACCGCACCCGGTCGAGGGGTGCCAGCAAGGGTGGGGCTGGAGATGCTGGAGGCTTGACCCGTTTGCGGGCCGTGCGTGTGGCTGTGGGCAGCGCCGGGGTAACGCAGGCCGATCTGGTCAAGGGCAAGAAACATGGCCTTTATGATAGCCGCCCACACCGCGTGTTTCGAATGCGGATCGTTCGCATTTGCTTGATTCAGATCAAGCCAGGGCGCGTCGCCGGGCAGCGACGGCGCCGGGGCGTCGCCGGTGTCGTATCGTCCTTGTTGCCTTGTTGCCTTGTTGCCTTGTTGCGGTCCTGCCTGCCGCTTGTTCCGCTGTTCGTTCCTGACCACCGCCCGCATGCTGCGTCTGATCACTGTTGTTTGCCTTTTGCTGGCTGTGCCGGTGTTCGGTGTGCTCGGCTCCTGGTTCGGTCTCGATGCGCAAAGCCTGGCTTTGTTGCGCCACCAGCTGGAGACGGTGCTGCCGGCGTATGCCGCCTCGTCTCTTGTGCTGTCGGTGTCGGTGGCTTTGGGTGTGGCGGTGCTCGGTGGGGCCACCGCGGCCGCCGTCAGCCTCTTTGATTTTCCGGGCCGGCGCTGGTTCGAATGGGCCTTGCTCCTGCCCATGGCCATGCCGGCCTATGTGGCCGCGTATGCCTACACCGACGCGTTGCAGTACAGCGGCGCGTTGCAAACCTGGCTGCGTGAGCTCACCGGCAGCAGCAAACCCATGTGGTCCGATGTGCGCAGCCTGCCGGGTGCGGTGCTGCTGTTCGTGCTCTGCCTCTACCCCTATGTCTACCTGCTCACCCGCACGGCGCTCAGCGAGCGCGGTGTGACCCTGATGGAGACCGCCCGCATCCTCGGCGCCGGCACCTTGCGCCGCGTGCGCGAAGTGGCCTTGCCCCTGGCCCGCCCGGCCCTGGCTGCCGGCGTGGCGCTGGCGCTGATGGAGACCCTGGCCGATTACGGCGTGGGCTCATACTTTGGCTTGAACACCTTGACCACCGGCATCTACAAGGCCTGGCTGGTGATGAACGACCGCATGGCCGCGGCGCAGCTGGCCTCGGTGCTGCTGCTGGCCGTGGCCGGCCTGCTGTGGCTGGAGCGGCGCGCGCAGGCCCGCTTGCGCTTTTCCAGCAGCCGCGCCGGCGCCCAGCATGCGGCCGAGGCGCGGCCGCTGCGTCTGCACGGCGCGGCTGCGGCCCTGGCCGTGGGCCTGTGCACGCTGCCCATCCTCCTGGGCTTTGTGCTGCCGGTGCTGGCCTTGCTCAAGCTGATGTGGCTGGAGGCGCGCTACGGCGAGTTCGGCCTGCCTCTGGCCCGCTTTGCGCAGTGGGCCTGGACCAGCTTGCAGCTGGCTGGCCTGTCCGCCGCCCTGGCCGTGGCCATGGCCCTGGTGCTGGCCTACGCCGGCCGCATGAGCGCCGGTGCGGCGGCCCAGCGGGGGGCAGGAGCCGGGCTGCTGAAGCTGTCCACGCGCGTGGTGTCTCTCGGTTATGCCGTGCCTGGCGCGGTGATCGCGGTGGGCATTCTGCTGCCCCTGGGCTGGCTGCAAACCCATGCGCCGCAGCTGGGCCTGACGGGTGTGGTGACCGGCACGATTGCCGGCCTGATCTATGCCTATCTGGTGCGCTTCTCGGGCGTGGCCTTGCAATCGGTCGAGGCTGGCTATGCCCGCATCTCACCCAATGTGGACGAAACCGCCCGTCTGCTGGGTGCCAGCCGCCGGCGTGTGTTCTGGGAGCTGCATGCGCCGCTGCTGGCGCGCTCCAGCCTGGCCGCGGCCTTGCTGGTGTTTGTGGATGTGATGAAAGAGCTGCCCGCCACCCTGGTGCTGCGCCCCTTCAACAGCGACACCCTGGCCGTGGTGGCCTACCAGATGGCGCGCGACGAGCGCCTGGGCGAGGCTGCGCTGCCCTCGCTGGCCATCGTGCTGGTGGGCCTGGTGCCGGTGCTGATGCTCTCGCGGGCGATGCGCCAGCGATGAGCGTTCATCTACCCCTGGCCGCGCAAACAAGGGGTCAGTTCCGGGCCTGATCGCCCGATCCCCAAGGCCGGCCCGGCGTTACCGTGGCCACACATTGCCTCGTTTGCAAAGGTGTGCCCATGAGCTCAAGCCCCGTGCTGCCGGTCAAGACCTACCAGGACATCGTCCCGGACTACAGGACCTATGTGCAGTTCCAGACCGAGAAATGGGCCTCGCACGAGATCACCGTGCCCAAATGGGAGCAGGGGCAGCAGCGTTATCTGAACGCGGTGTTTGCCGAGGTGCCGCGCGATCTGCGCATTGCCGACATCGCCTGCGGCGACGGTGTCGGCCTGCGCTATTTCAAGCAGATGGGCTTCAGCGATGTGATCGGTGTGGAGTTCAACGAATCCAAGCTCGAGCGCGCCCGTGAGAGCGGCTACCCGGTGATTGCCGGCGATATGCACGAGCTGGTCAACTTCGAAGACGCGAGCGTGGACATCGTCTACTCCTCCCACACGCTCGAGCACGCCTACCAGCCGGCCAAGGTGCTGGCCGAGTTCCGCCGCATCCTGCAGCCCAATGGCGCGCTCTTCATCGTCTTGCCCTATCCCGATCCGGGCCATTGGAACGACGAGGCCCATGGCGCCAAGTACGAGCTGGGCACCCATCTGGACGATGAGGGCGCCAGCGTGATCCGCTACTTCGAGAACGCCGGCTTCAAGCTCTTGAGCGGCATGTTCGACAACTTCCGCGAACCCGAGATCTGGTTGATCTTCGCGCGCAGCAGCGACAACTGAAGGGTTCAGGGCTGCGTGGTCCCTCCGACAGGAATCGAACCTGTATTTGCCGCTTAGGAGGCGGCCGTTCTATCCATTGAACTACGGAGAGACGCGCCCGGTGGCCCGGGCCGCGCGAATTCTCGCATGAAAGATTGGCCGGCCACGCGGCTCCGGCACTGATGCTGCCGACTTCCGCTGCAATCCTGCGTTAGGCGCCGGCGGCCCTCATTCCCACTTCCACTGCCAGATCAGGTCGAGCGCGTTTTCATCGCCGGCCTGGCCGCGCAGGGTGAAGCGCTGGGCGATGCGGTAGATCAGCTGCCAGCTGCCTTGCGTGGCGTTGAGGCCGCGCTCAAACGCCACATACCAGCGCTTGGACAGCTGCTTGCCCACCCGCACCACGGTGCCGCGCACCTCGCCATTGCCCTCGCTGACCGACAGCTCATCCAGGCCGATGGACTTGATGACCTTGCCGGTGCGGCTCTCGCCACCGCCGTTGAGCAGGGCCATGGCGGCTTTTTGCAGCAGGGCGGTGTCGCTGCGTTCGAGGTTGTCGGGCGCGCGACCGAGCAGCAGCCAGGAGAGCTTGGCCGTGTCGGCCATATCGGGGTCGGAGAAGAGCTTGATGCGCGGTGACTGGGCGCTGCCGCCGATGGTCACGCCCACGCGCACCTCTTCTTCGCCCGGGCGGATGGCCAGGATGTCCAGGCGCGGGTTGTCCATCACGCCGCTGAAGCTGACCTGGCCTTTTTCGATCGTGAGCTTTTGGCCGTAGGCATCGACACTGCCGTTGACGGTGCGGATGCTGCCGTGCAGCTGCGGCCGGCCCTGGGCCTGGGTCATCTGCAGCTCGCCGGCCAGCAAGGTGTCCACGCCATGGCCGCGCACGCGCAGTTTCTGGCCCAGGTCGATGTCCAGCTTGAGCTTGATCTGCCGCCGCGCCGCGGCGGATTCCGCCGGAGCGGCCGGCACCTGCGCCACGCGCCGCACCTCGACATCGTCATCCAGCTCGGGCGCATTGCCGCGCGAGAAGTCAAACAGGCCGTCTTCGACATCGAGTTTGCCCTGCAGATCCAGGGCCTGGGCGTCCATGTGCAGGCGCAGCTGGCCGTTCACCGCCAGGCGACGGTCGACCCGCCGCAGCAGGGCGAACTTGCTGGCCTGGGCCTGGATGTCGGCCTGCGGCTTGGCGCCCAGCTGCAGCTTCCCTTGGGCATTGAGCTCGCCTTCACCGGCGCGCAGGCGCAGCTGCTGCAGCTCGGCATGGCTGCCCTTGAGCTGCAGGGCAAAGCTGCCGTCTTGCACATCGATGCCCAGCAGCGGGTTGCGCAGGCCCAGCTTGCTGCCCTGGATCTGGCCCACCACCTGCGGGTCGTTGAGCTTGCCGGCGAAGCTGGCGCTGGCGGCCAGGCCGCCGGCCACGCGCCAGCCCGAGGGCACCCAGGCGCCCCAGGTGCTGAGGTTGTCCACCCGCGCTTCCAGCACGCCCTCCAGATGCGACTGCGCCGAAGGCCAGGGGCTGGCCTCAGCGCCCTCGTTGCGCGCCGTCACCGCGCCGGCCAGCACGCCGATATTGCTGCCGGCAAAAGCCTGAGTCAGGTGCCAGCGACCGGGCGCCCCGATCACGCCCAGGCGCAGCTCGCTCAGGCCCAGGGCCTGGGTGCCGCCATCGTCGGTGACCTTGAGGTCGCCGCTGCGGCGCTGCAGGGACAGCTCCACGCCCAGCTGGGGCAGGGTGTGGATGCGGGCGCTGCCGTCCACCACCAGATCGCCGCCCCAGCCGAAATCGGGCTGCCAGCGTGCCATCAGGGGCGCGACGGCCAGGGGTTCCAGCGCCAGGTCGAGCTGCAGCTGATCGGGCCCCTCGGCGGCCTTCCAGGCCAGCTGCTGCCAGCGCAGGCCGGCGCCCAACAGCTCCAGCCTCCCGGGCTCGAATTGCGCGCCGCTGAGCTGACCTTGCGGGCCGCTGTCCACGCGCAGGGCCAGGTCTTGCGCTTGCAACCAGGGGGCCGGGGCTTTGTCGGCCGGTTTGGCCGTTTTGCTGGCTGCTGTGGAGGCCGGCACGCGTGCGTCGAGCTTGAGGCCGGTGGCGCGCCACTGTCCGCCCTGGGCCCAGAGTTGGGCCAGTTCGCTCGCCGCAGGGCTGGCGGTTCCGGCCGTGCCCAGGCTGCCCTTGAGGCCGATCTGGAACTGGCTGCGCGAGGGCTGGTCGGCCGGCTGGTGCGCGGGGCGCAGGGCGGCGGGCAGCAGCGCCGTGCCCAGGCCGCTGAGCTGCAGCTGGTGCTGGGCCCAGCTGCCGCTGAGGTTCAGCTGAGCCTGGGGCAGCTGGGCCTCGGGGCTCTTGAGCTGCTCCAGATCGAGTTGCAGGGCCAGCGGCGCGCTCAGGGAACTGGCAAGCTTGGCGTTCAGCCGTGCCTTGTCCAGGCTCAGCTGGTCGAGCTTGAGCGCCTGGCCTTGCAGCTCGGTCTGGCTTTGCCAGCTCCAGCGGGGGGTGCTGCGGGTGGCGTTCTTGCCACTGCTCTTGTCCGCTTCGGCTCGGCCCTGCCAGGCCAGCTGTCCGCTCAAACTGCCGGCCAGCTGATGGGCCGGTTCGCCCTTGGCAAGGGCTGGGGCCAGGGCTTGCCAGAGCGGCTGCAGGGCCTGCAGCTGGGGCGCTTGCAGCTGCAGCTGGCCCTCCAGGCTGTGGTCGGCCAGCAGCTGGGCGCGGCCTTGCAGCTGGTTGCCGCCGGCCTGCAGATCGGCGCGCAGGGTCGGCACTTGCTGATCGTTGGCGCGCTCGTAGCTGAGGTCGGCGGCCAGCTCCATGCCGGCCTGGCTGCCGGGCAGCAGGCGCAGCCGGGCCTGGCCGCGCGGGGCCTGGGCGAGCAGGCCGGCATTGCTCTGCAGGGCCGGGGCCTGCAGGTCAGCGCTGAGGTCCAGGTCCAGGCGGGCGCTGGGGCCCGGCGCTTGGGGCCAGAGGCGGCGCAGCTCGGGCACCATGCCGCGGGCATTGGCCTGCAGCTGCCAGCCGCCGGCCAGGCTGCCGGGCCGGCTGAAGGCCAGCTTGGCGCTGCCCTTGAGCTGGGCTTCGCCGGCCTGCATCAGCAGCTCTTGCAGGTCCAGGCCTTGCATGGACGCGACGGCGCTGGCCTGCAGGCGCACGGGGCTGTGGGCATTGAGCGGGGCGTTCTGCGGGCTGGTCGCCGCCGGTGCGGCCAGCTGGGCGCGCGCCGCAGCCGGCGTCACCGGGCCTGGCGGCAGCCAGCGGCCTTGCAGATCGGTCATGATGCGCAGCTGCAGCGGCGGCGAGCTGGCGGCCGATTTCTTGTCGCGTTGGCCTGATGCATCGTTGCCTGCTTCGATCAGCCCCTGCGAGGTGCTGAGCTCCACCGTGCCCGCGGCCAGCAAGCCGGCGGCGCGCGCATCCAGGCCCTCGCTGCGCAGGTTCTCCAGGCTCAGCGTGAGCTGGCTGCCGCCGGTGCTGCTGCTCTTGCCGCTGCCGCGCAGGCGGCCGGCGGGCAGGGCGCTGCTGCCCAGCAGCACATCGAAGGCGCGCAGCTGGATCTGGCTGGGGTCCAGGGCTGAAGCCTCGGCGTCCAGGCTCAGCTGGCGCACCGGCAGGCGCTGTTCGTTCCAGAGGCCGGCCGCGTGGTTGGCGAGTTGGGCCTTGATCAGCAGGGCGGGCTGCTTCGAATTTTTCTTGCCGGTCGTGCTGCTGTCGGCCAGCAGGCTCACTTGGCCGCTCAGCGCAGTTTTGGGCAGGCCCGACATCAGGGCCGAGAGGTCCAGCTGCTGCGTGTCCAGCTGCAGCTGGGGCAGGGGCCAGGCGGCGAAGGGGCGCAGCTGGGCCTGGGCCTGCAGCTGTTGGTTCTGGGCGCTCAGTGCGGCCTGGAGCTGCAGCTGGGCCAAGGGGCCGTGCAGCTCCAGCTGTGCGCCCCAGGCTGGCAGATCGGCCTGGGCGGCTGACTTCAGGCCCAGGCTGGCCTGCAGGGGCAGGCCGCTGCCGGCGCCCAGCGTGGCGCTGCCGCTGAGCTGCAACTGATCCCAGGTCAGCTGCTGAATCTGCAGCCGGTGCTCGGCGCCGGGGCTGTAGTCGGACACCGTGCTCAGGTCCACCCGGGCCTGCAGCCCGCGCACCGGCAAGGGGCTCAGCGTGGGCAGGGACAGGCGTTCGACCTGCAGCTGCGCGATGTGCACGCCCAAGGGGATGGGCAGCTCCTCAGGCACGGGGCTGGGCTCGGCGCTGGGCGCCAGATGCACCGTCACCTGGCGGGCACTCAGGCGCTCGACCATCAGGTCGCCCCAGAGCAGGGGCGAGCGGTTCCAGGCCAGGCTCAGGCCGGTCCAGCGCAGATCGTCGATCTCGATGCGGTCCTGGCCGCCAGGGATGGTCAGGCTCAGGCGCTGGGCCGAGAAGTCGCCGATCAGGCTGCCCTGCGGCGCCTCGACCTGCAGGCCGGGCACTTGCTGCAGCAGCCAGCGGCTGCCCGCCTCGCTGCCCAAACCCCACCAAAGGCCCAGGCCGGCGCTGCCGGCCAGCACCGGCAGGGTCATCAGGCCCAGCAGCAGGCCGCGGCCGCGGCGGGCTGGGGCGGGCTTGGGCGCAGGGCTGCTGTCGCCGGCGGGGGCGGCAGGGGTGCCAGGTGTGGATTCGGGTTCGCTCATGGGGCCGGGTCGGGGTTCGCGGCGTTGGCGCTCTTCTTCATCATCGTCATCATCAAAGCGCGATGCCAACGCTGAAATGCAGGCGCCATTTTTGGGTCTCCTGGCCGCGGGCCAGGTCCAGGCGCAAGGTGCCCAGGGGGCTTCGGTAGCGCATACCGAAGCCGTAGCCGATGCTGGGCTTCAGGTCACGCCAGTGCTGGGCCGCCTGGCCGGCGTCCACGAACACGGCGCCGAGCAGGGCAGGCATGCTGGCGGTCAGGCCATGGGCCAGCTCGACGCTGCCGTTCCACAGGATGCGGCCGCCGGTGGCATTGCCATCGGCATCGCGCGGGCCCAGGTCGTCGAGGCCGTAGCCGCGCACGGTGTCATCGCCGCCGGTTCGAAAGCGCAGCTTCTCGGGCAGGCCGACCTCCTGCGAAGCGAAGACCTGGCCCCACTCGCTGCGGGCGCTGCCGAACCAGCCGCCGGGCAGGGGCTGGTAGGCCTGCAGGCGCACATGGCTGCGCAGAAATCCGCCGTTACGGGCTTCGGAGCTGTCGGCTCGACCGACGCCCAGCAACAGGCTGGCGCTGTAGCCCCGGGTGGGGGTGAGCGGGCTGTCGAGCCGGCGGTGGATCCACTGCACATTGGCCGAGGCGGCGCCGGCGCTGATGGTGCCTTGCGGGTCGGTCTCGCGGGCGCGCAGCAGCTCCAGGTAGTAGGTGCGGTCCTGCCGCTCGGTCTCGCGGGTGCGGCCGACGCGGGCGCGCAGATTGACCGTGGTCTTGTTGTCCACCACCAGGCGCTCCAGGAACAGGGCGCCCACATTGCGCTGCATATCGGGCTGCGGGTGCGAGCTCAGCTCCAGGTCGTAGGAGCTGTTCTTCTGGCTGAGCTTGAGCTTGCTGCGCGCACGCAGGTCCAGGCCGAAAGGGCGGCGGTGGATGTAGTCGGCGCCCAGGCGCGGGCCGCTGCCGGTGTCGTAGCCGATGCTGGCGGTCAGTTGCTGGCGCGGGGCCTCGCGCAGCTTGATGTGCACGGGCGCAGCTTCGGGCGGGTCGCTGAGCGGCTGGATGTCGACATTGACGCTGTCGAACAAGGTGGTGCGGACCAGGCGCTCCTGGAAATCCAGCAGCAGCTGCTCGGTGTAGGGCTGGCCGACGCTAAAGCCGGCCAGGCGCTCGACGCTGCTGCGCGGCTGGTATTTGAGGCCTTCGATCTGCAGCTCGCCGAGGCGGAACAGCGGGCCGCTGTCCAGCTTCAGGTCCAGCTCGGCGCTCTGGGTCTCGGCATCGATGCGGGCGCTGTGGGTGTCCAGTGTGGCGAGCGGGAACCCACGCGCGCGGGCCGTGGCCAGCAGCTCGTTCTTGGCCTGCGACCAGCGCGGCTGCGAGAAGCCCTGGCCCAGGCCCAGCGACCATTGGCCCTTCAGGCGCTCGCGCAGGGCGGCCAGATCGGCGCCCGCCACCGGGGGCTGGTCCGGGGCCAGGGCACCGGCGAACTCGATCTGCAGCGCCTTGACCCGGGTCTGCGGGCCGGGCTCCACCTTCACCGTCACCACCACCGGGCTGCCTTCGTTGCGGCTGACCTGCACCTGGGCGTTGAAGAAGCCTTCGGTCTCCAGCAAGGCCTGGGCCTGCTGGGGCGCGGCCTGGATCAGGCGGCCCAGTTCCTGGCGGCTCAGGCGCTGGTCTTCGGGGGCGCTGCGGAAGCGGGCCAGGTCCAGGTGTTCCTGCAGCAGATCGCGCAGATCGCCGGGCGCCTCGACCACCAAGTCGTACTCGGCCACCAGGCGCACTGGCGCGGCATCGGCGGCGGCGCCAGGCACGGCGCTGGACGGCGGTGGCTCGCTCTTCCAGAGACTGCTGATCGATGCGCAGCCAGTCAGGCCCGCCGCCGCGAACAGCAGGGCGCCGCGCAGCAGCCGGGGCAGGGTGTGGCTCATTGGCTGAGCAAACGCATCGCGCCTTCCAGGCCTTGCAGGGACAGGGGGAACATGCGTTGCTGCATCAGGTTCTGGATCAGGGACACGCTCTGGCGGTACTGCCAGACGCCTTGCGGCTCCGGGTTGATCCAGGCGTATTTGGGGAAGGCGTGGGTCAGGCGTTGCAACCATTCGGCGCCGGGTTCTTCATTGTTGTATTCGACGCTGCCACCGGGCTGCAGGATCTCGTAAGGGCTCATCGTGGCATCGCCGACAAAGATCAGCTTGTAGTCACGGTTGTATTTGCGGATCAGGTCCCAGGTGGGCGTCTTCTCGGCGAAGCGGCGGCGGTTGTTCTTCCAGACAAAGTCGTAGACGCAGTTGTGGAAGTAGAAGAACTCCAGGTGCTTGAATTCCGTCTTGGCGGCCGAGAACAGCTCTTCGACGCGGTGCACATGCTCGTCCATGGTGCCGCCCACATCCATCAGCAGCAGCACTTTCACCTTGTTGTGGCGCTCGGGCACCATGCGGATGTCCAGCATGCCGGCGTTGGCGGCGGTCTTGCTGATGGTGTCGCTCAGGTCCAGCTCCAGGTCCGAGCCCTCGCGGGCAAAGCGGCGCAGCCGGCGCAGGGCGACCTTGATATTGCGCGTGCCCAGCTCGAGCTGGTCGTCGTAGTCCTTGTAGGCGCGCTGCTCCCAGACCTTGACGGCGCTCTTGTTCTTGCCGGCGCCACCGATGCGTATGCCTTGCGGGTTGTAGCCGCTGTTCCCGAAGGGGCTGGTGCCGCCCGTGCCGATCCATTTGTTGCCGCCTTCGTGGCGCTCTTTCTGCTCCTCGAAGCGCTTTTTCAGCGTCTCCATCAGCTCGCTCCAGCCCATCTTCTCGATGGCGGCTTTTTGCTCGTCGCTCAGTTCCAGCTGCAGATGCTGGCGCAGCCATTCCAGCGGCAGCTCCTGGCTGAAATCGCTGAGCAGCTCCACGCCCTTGAAATAGGCGGCGAAGGCGCGGTCGAACTTGTCGAACTGCGTCTCGTCCTTGATCAGGGTGGTGCGGGCGAGGAAGTAGAAGTCGTCGATGGAGGCGGCGCCCTCGCTGCCGATCACGCCTTTCTCCAGGCCTTCGAGCAGGCTGAGGAACTCCCGCACCGACACCGGCAGCTTGGCCGCCCGCAGGGTGTAGAAGAATTTGATCAGCATGGGAGGAGGGGCAGGAAGGGGGGTGGTGCGCCCGGCGCGGGTGGGGCTTTGATTATCGGTGTCTGGATCAACGCTTCTTGGCGGCTTTGGTGGACGAGGTCGCTTTCTTGGCCGCTGCCCCGCCATCATGCCGGGCCAGCCAGGCAAAGAACTCACCGTACCACTGACGGCTGTTGCGTGGCTTGAGGATCCAGTGGTTCTCGTCAGGGAACCAGAGCAGGCGGCTGTCCACACCGCGGGCCTTGAGGGTGTTGTAGTAGGCCAGGCCCTGGGCGTCGGGCACGCGGTAGTCCATGGCACCGTGGATCACCAGGGTGGGCGTGTTCATGTGCTGGGCAAAGCTGTGCGGGCTTTGCGAGGCGATCTTGGCCGGGTCGTCCCAGTACCAGCTGCCCAGCTCCTTGGCATGCCAGGTGTAAGCGTCGTCGGCAAACATGGCCTGCCAGTCGAAGCAGCCCGCGTGGCACACATAGGCCTGGTAGCGGCCGGCCGGCACATGGCCGTTCATCCAGGCGACCATGTATCCGCCGTAGCTGCCACCGGTGGCGAACACGCGTTTCGCATCGGCCCAGGGCTGGGCCAGCAGCCAGTCGGTGCCGGCCTCAATGTCCTGCAGCTCCAGCTCGCCCCAGCGGTGGGTGATGGAGTCCAGGAAGGCGTGGCCGAAGCTGGACGAGCCGTGGTAGTTCACGCAGGCCACCACATAGCCTTGGGCGGCAAACACCTGGTGGTTCCAGCGCCAGTGCCAGCTGTCGCCGAAGGCGGTGTGCGGGCCGCCGTGGATGACATGCATCACCGGGTAGGCCTTCTTTTTCTTCGGGTTGAAGCCGGGCGGGTAGATGAGCCACATCTGGACCTCGTCGCCCTGGCCGCCCTTGAGCATCACTTCCTGATGCTTGCCGAACTCATGACGCTTCAAATGCTCGGTGTTGAAGCGCTCGATGCGTGCGTGGCTGCCGTCTTCTTCCAGCAGGCGAGAAATGCGCGGCGGGAACTGCACGCTGTCGTGGTTGACCAGCACCACACCGGCCGCTTGCGCGAAGCTGCCCACATGGCCGCCCTCGAACAGAATCTCGGCCTCGCAGCGGTCCAGGTCGAAGCGCCAGAGGTGGCGGCGGCCGGCTTGTTCGGCGGCCAGCAGGAGGGCGCTGTCGTCGGCCTCCCACACCAGCGGCGCACCCACCTCATGGTCCCAGGCTTCCGACATCACGGCCCATTGGCCGGCGGTGTCCAGCACGGCCAGCTGTCCGGGCATGGTGTGCTTGAGCCCAAGGTGGCTGGCGACGAAGGCCAGGTGTTGGCCGGCATGGCTGTGACGCGGCGCGCGGAAATCCCAACCCTCTACCTGCAGCAGCACGCGGTGCTGGGCGCTCTTGACCTCCACCTCGCCGAGGGCGAAGCAGTGGTCCAGGCGCTTCTCGGCGGCCGGGTCGAAGGCGTAGACGATGCGGCGGCCATCGGGCGAGATGTCGAAGCTGTGTTCGTCGGGGTCGGCCAGGCTCAGGGCCAGGTCCGTGCCCTCGAAGAGATCGCGCACCTTGCCACTGTCTACATCGACGACCAGCAGATGCGGCACCCGGCCCATGGGCACATGGTGATCCCAGTAGCGGTAGACGGCGTCTGAGGTGACGTAGCCGCTTTCCTTGCGGTCCTTGAAGTCCTTGAGCGCCTGCGCTTGGGCGGCCTGGCCTTTCAGCTCGGGCCAGACCCAGGAGATGAAGGCGATGCGGCGGCCATCCGGAAACCATTTGAAAGCCTGTACGCCAGTGGCGACGCCGACGCCGGGCAGGCCGACGCGACGGGCCTCGCCGCCGTCGGGGGCGATCACATAGAGCTGCGGCTCGCTGTCCTTGGCGCCTTCCTGCTCGCGCCGGGCGATGAAGGCGATGCGGTCGCCGCGCGGGCTCCACTGCGGCGCGCCGTCCTTGCTGTCGGGGCTGCCGGCCTGGGTCAGCTGGCGCGGCTCGCCGCCCAGGGTGGACAGCAGATAGAGGTGGGACTCGGTCTTGTTGCTCGCCATGTCGCAGCGGCTGACGCTGGCCACGGCCTGGGCGCCATCGGGCGAGAGGCTGGGCGCGCCGACGCGGGCCAGGGCCCAGAGGGCCTCCACGTCAAAGGTCTCGGGCTTTGCTGCGCGTGGGGATGCCGCCATGGTCGGTCTTTCCAGGAAAGGAGTGTTGAAAGAGGAGGGCTAGGGCTTGCGGTTCAGGCCGTCCAGTTGGGCCAGCAGGGCCCGTGCCGCCCAGCGCCCGACGCCACAGCCGCCCAGGATGAAGCCCAGGCCCAGCAGCTGGGGCAGCTGCCATTCGGTGCTGGCGATGAAATCAAAGCCCAGCGCGCGGCCCAGCTCCCAGCCGGCCAGGGCGCCCAGCACAAAGCCGCAGGCATCGGCCAGGCCTTGCTTCAGGCCTTGTTGCAGATTCTTGTCCATGGCTGCCTCAGCGATGCTGGCGCTGCATGAAGACCAGCTTCTCGAACAGGGTCAGGTCTTGCTCGTTCTTCAGCAAGGCGCCCACCAGGGGCGGAATCAGGTGCTCGGCACCCGGCTGCCTCAGGGTCTCGGGCGGCATGTCTTCGGCGACCAGCAGCTTGAGCCAGTCGAGCAGTTCCGAGGTGCTGGGCTTTTTCTTCAGGCCCGGCAGATTGCGCACCTCGAAGAAGGTCTTGAGGGCGGCGGCCAGCAGCTCTTTCTTGAGGCCGGGGAAATGGACATCGACGATGGCCTGCATGGTCACCGGGTCGGGGAACTTGATGTAGTGGAAGAAGCAGCGGCGCAGAAAGGCGTCGGGCAGCTCTTTCTCGTTGTTCGAGGTGATGAAGACCAGGGGGCGGTGCTTGGCCTTGATCAGCTGGCGTGTTTCGTAGCAGTAGAACTCCATGCGGTCGAGTTCTCGCAGCAGGTCGTTGGGGAACTCGATGTCGGCCTTGTCGATTTCGTCGATCAGCAGGGCCACCGGCTGATCGGCCTCGAAAGCCTGCCAGAGCACGCCCTTGACGATGTAGTTCTCGATCTTGCTGACCTTGTCCACGCCTTCGATGCCAGAGAGCTGGCTGTCGCGCAGGCGGCTGACCGCGTCGTATTCGTACAGGCCTTGCTGGGCTTTGGTGGTGGACTTGATGTGCCACTGCAACAGTGGCAGGCCGAGGCTGCGCGCCACTTCCTCGGCCAGCATGGTCTTGCCGGTGCCGGGCTCGCCCTTGAGCAGCAGGGGCCGCTGCAGGGTGGCGGCCGCGTTGACGGCCAACTTCAAGTCATCGGTGGCGATGTAGTGCTCGGAACCTGCAAATTTCATGGTTTGGATCAAAGTCCGGAAGGTGACGATTCAGTATAAGTGGCCCCCTATAATGCCCGTCGGTACAAGATCTAGACACCCCGGGACCATGAAAAAACTGCTGCAGATCTCGCTCGCTCTGGCCACTTTGTTCGGCGCCAGCGCTTCCGTTCTCGCCAAGGACGCCGCTCCTGCGGTGGCCGGCCAGGACAAGATCGCCATGTGCATTGGCTGCCATGGCATCCCGGGCTACCAAGCCAGCTTTCCTGAAGTGCACAAAGTGCCCATGATCGCCGGCCAGAACGCCAAGTACATCGCCGCGGCCCTGACGGCCTACGCCAAGGGCGAGCGCAAGCACCCGACCATGCGCGGTATTGCTCAAACCCTGAGTGAGCAAGACATCGCCGACATCTCGGCCCTGTACGAAAAGCAAGCCCCCGCCCAAGCCCTGCCGGAAACCCCGCCAGCCCCCTCGGCCAAGGTGGCTGAGCTGCTGACCAAGGGTGCCTGCGTTTCCTGCCACGGCGCCAACTTCAGCAAGCCCATCGACGGCGCTTATCCCAAGATCGCCGGCCAGCACGCTGACTACCTGAACGTGGCCCTGAAGTCCTATCAGACCGAAGGCAACGCCGTGGTTGGCCGCAGCAACGCCATCATGGCCGGCCAGGTCAAGCAGTTCAGCGCTGCCGAACTCAAGGCCATCGCCAAGTACCTGGCCTCGCTGCCTGGCGATCTGCGCACCGTGCCGCAAAGCAAGTTCCGCTGAACCAGGCCTGCGTGCAGCGTCAAAAAGCCGCCAATTTGGCGGCTTTTTTGTGCCTGATCGCCGGGTCGCGCGGAGCTGCTGTGGCCCATACTCGGCGGCACGTTCTTCGTGCTCCTCCCAGCGATTCGTTTTCAGCCAGGCTCATGCTCAAGAAGATTCCCATCCATCAGGTTCAGCTGGGCATGTACCTCCAGTCCATGGAGGGTTCGTGGTTGTCGCACCCCTTCTGGAAGACCAAGTTCGTGCTGCGCGACCCGGCCGATCTGGAGGCGCTGCTGACCAGTGGCGTACCCATGGTCTGGATCGATGTCAGCAAGGGCAGCGATGTGCAGGACCAAGCCGTGCCCGACACCTTGGTCCAGGATCTGGTCGATGCGCCCAGCCCCGCCTCCGCATCGACGCCGCCGGCCGAGGCGGCGCCAGCCTCCACCATGGCCCCCGGCCCGGCGCGGGTCGAGCGGGTCAGCATGGGCTCCGAGATGGGCCGTGCCGCCCAGGTGGTCAACCGCTCGCGCCAGGCCGTCACGGCCTTGTTTGGTGAGGCTCGCATGGGCAAGGCCATCGATCCCGAGATGTGCCTGCCGCTGGTGGAAGAAGTCGCTGACTCGGTGTCGCGCAACCCCTCGGCCTTGATCAGCCTGGCCCGGCTCAAGACCAAGGACGATTACACCTATATGCACTCGGTGGCCGTGTGCGCCCTGATGGTGTCCTTGAGCCGCCAGCTCGGTCTGGATGACACGCAAACACGCGAGGCCGGTCTGGCCGGCCTGCTGCATGACATCGGCAAGATGATGATGCCGCTCGATGTGCTCAACAAGCCGGGGCAGCTGACCGAGGCCGAGTTCGACATCATGCGCTCCCACCCCATGCGCGGCTACATGATGCTGAAAGAGGGTGGGGCCGTGCCCGAGGCCGCGCTCGATGTCTGCCTGCACCACCACGAGAAGATGGACGGCACCGGCTATCCGCAAAAGCTCAAGGGTGAGCAGATCAGCCTGCTCGCGCGCATGGGCGCGGTCTGCGATGTTTACGATGCCATCACCTCGACCCGGCCCTACAAGGCCGCCTGGGACCCTGCCGGCTCCATCCAGCGCATGGCGCAATGGACCGGTCAGTTCGACCCGGTGGTATTCAAAGCCTTTGTGAAGAGCGTGGGCATCTACCCGGTGGGCAGCCTGGTCAAGCTGGAATCGGGCCGCCTGGCGGTTGTGATCGACCTGAATCCGCAGAACCTGGCTGCACCCATGGTGCGGGTGTTCTACTCGACCAAGTCTAAGCTGCCGATTCCGGTGCAGATGCTGGATCTGGCCAACCCGGCCAACTCGGACCGGGTGGTGGGGCGCGAGTCGCCGCAGGACTGGGGCTTCACCCATCTCGACGACATCTGGCGCAAGACCTGACCCTTCGTCATTTTTTGCATAGTCCTTGCCGCCTGCGCAGCCAGCCGGCTGAGAGCCAAGGTTTACCCCATGCGGAAGCTCATGCCGCGCTCCCTACACTCGCGAAGTTCCTGGCTTGAGAGGTGCTCGCAATGAATACCGCGTTCCGTTTGGTGCCGCTGTTGGCCGCTCTGGCCATCTCCTTGATGCTGCCGACACCGGCGGCGCAGGCGCAGACCCTGAAATGGGCCAGTCAGGGTGATCCCCAGACCATGGACCCGCACTCGCAGAACGAGAGCATGACCAATATGGTCAATGGTCAGGTCTACGAGCGCCTGACCCGCCGCGACCACAAGCTCAACATCGTGCCCGGCCTGGCCACCGAGTGGACCCAGGTCAACCCCTTGCTGTGGCGCGTGAAGTTGCGCCAGGGGGTCAAGTTCCATGGCGGCCAGCCCTTCACCGCCGACGATGTGGTGTATTCCATCCAGCGCGCCAAGGAGTCGACCTCGCAGCTGTCCATCTACGCCAATGCCGTGGGCACGCCCCGCAAGGTGGACGAGCAGACGGTGGAGTTCGTGCTGACCGCCTTCAACCCGATCTTTCTGCAGCATCTGGACACGCTCTGGATCATGAGCAAGTCTTGGTCTGAGGCCAACCGCGCCACCCGGCCGCTGGACTTCAAGAACAAGGAAGAGGGCTTCACCAGCATGAATGCCAACGGCACCGGCCCCTACATGCTGGTCACCCGCCAACCCGGCATCAAGACGGTGTACAAGCGCAACACGAACTGGTGGGGCAAGTTCGAGGGCAATGTGCAGGAAATTGTCCTGACACCGATCGCCAATGACGCCACCCGCCTGGCGGCTCTGGTCTCGGGCGAACTGGACTTTGTGCTCGACCCGGCACCGCGCGACGTCGCGCGTCTGCGCAACACCCAGGGTGTGAAGATCATTGACGGCCCCGAGAATCGCCTCATCTTCATCGGCATGGACCAGGGCCGGGACAAGCTGCTCTACGGCCAGGTGCCCGGTGACAAGAATCCGTTCAAGGATCTGCGTGTGCGCCGCGCGCTTTACCAGGCCATCGATGTGGAAACTCTGCGCAGCAAACTGATGAATGGTTTGAGCGTGCCCACCGGCGGACTGACGCCGGCGTCGGTCGCAGCCTTCGATGACCCCAAGATCGAGGCCCGTTTCCCTTTTGATATTGCTGGCGCCCGCAAGCTGATGGCCGAAGCCGGCTACGCCGACGGCTTTGAGGTCACGCTCGACTGCCCCAACAACCGCTACATCAACGACGAAGAGATCTGCCAGGCACTGGCCGCGATGTGGGCCCAGCTCAAGATCAAGGTGCGGGTCTCGGCCATGCCGCGGGTGCTGTTCTTCCCCAAGTTGGAGAAGCTCGACACCAGCCTGTATCTCTATGGCTGGGGCGGCGCCATCACCGATGCCGAGTCCATCTTCGCGCCGGTGTTTCGCAACCGCGGCGAGCGCGGCATCGGTGCCTACAACTATGGCAACTGGCGCAATGACAAGTTCGACAGCCTGGCCGCCCAAAGCAGCGTCGAGATCGATCCCAAGAAGCGGGAGCAGCTGATCAAGTCGGCGCTGATGGAGCTGAAAGAACAGTTCCAGGTTCTGCCCCTGCACCGCCAGATGATTCCCTGGGCGGCCCGCAGCAACGTCAGTGTGGTGCACCGGCCGGACAACTGGTTCGAGGTGGCCTGGGTGAACATCGGCCCGAAATGAGGCGCTCTCGCTGCGGCGGGCGGCAATAACGCGCCAAAAGCGCGTGCTTCTTCGGCGCTGGCGCCGGGAACTTGATGCCTAAGATGAGGGGAATAGCAGCCCGAGCGAGCCTCATCTCATGTCTTCCACGCCGCACCGTTCTTCTCCAGTATTGCCGGGTCTCAAGGCCGGCTTGGTCCTGCTGTCCAGCCTGACCTTGGGCCTGGTGCTCAGCGCCTGCGGCGGCGGAGGCGGCAGCAGTGATTCCAGCAACGGCGGCACGGACAGCGCCGCTGGCAGCACCACCTTCAGCGTGACGCCCACCCTCAGCGGCGTGGCGGCGGTTGGCGCGCCCCTGGCCAATGCCCAGATCAAGGTCATCGATGCCGCCGGCACAGCCCTGGGCAGCACCAGCACGCAGCCCAGCGATGGCAGCTACAGCCTCAACCTCAGCAGCAAGACCCTCAAGGGCCCGCTGCTGGTGCAGGTGATCGGCGTGGACTCTCAGGGCATGCCCCAGGTCCTGCACTCCATCGTGCCGATTCTGGACGCGGCGAAATCGGCCATGGTGGCCAATGTCACGCCTTTGAGCCAGGCCATCGTGGCCTTGTCCGTGGGGACCGATCCGCAAGCCTTGTTTGCCACGGCCGCTGCCAGCGCGGCGCAGATTGCCCCTGCCGCATCGGCCGCCAGCGGGGCCGGCGAGTTTCTCAAGGCCTTGATCAAGACCCAGCTCAGCGACCTCAAGATCACCAACACGGCCAGCCTCGACCTGCTGGGCGATGCCGGCTTCACGGCCAACAAGAGCACCCAAGACCTCTTGCTCGAAGCCTTGCGCGTGCAAGTGGCACGCAGCAACAAGGGCGTGGATCAGCTGCTCATCAGCAACAAGATGCTGGCCACGGCGGTGCCGGAGGTGGTGGTGGGGCTGGCCACGGCGCAGACCGAACTGCTCAAGACCGGAGGCGTGCCGGCCAATGCCATCAGCTCCACCCTCAAGCTGGCCTCCAGTGCCAAGGCGACGACGGACAATCTCGCCAGCTTGGACGATCTCAGCGCAGGTTTGAATGCACTGATCGCCCAGGGCAAGACGGCTGCTGACTTCACCGCCTCGACCTGGCTCGGTACCTATGAAAGCCACAACTCCGGCACAAAGGCCGAGTTGGCCGCTCGCCTCGCAGGTTTGGCCACGGCCAAGCGTCAGCTGGGCCGCATGATGGTGACCGGCTGTGGCGACGATGTGCTGACCGGCGGCCTGTGCAAGCGCGTGCTGGTGGCGGCCGCCGTCAGCGATTCGACGGGCACGGTGCAGGAGTACTTCACCGATGCCGCCACCTTCACCAAAGCCCCAGCTCCGGCCACCACGGGCGGCAGCTGGAGCCTGATCGGCAATGCGCGCAAGGTCGAAGCCAAGATCTATCCGGTCAGCGTGCAGGCCCTGGCGGCGGATGCGGCGCTCGCTCCGGCGAGTGCGGCCAGCGCTGCCAATCCCTGGGTCGGCATCCAGTTGGAAGTGCAATCCCGCACGGCCGCCGCAACACCGGTGCAATTGCTGAGCACGGCCAATGTGCAGATGCCCAGCGGCTACAGCATCGGCCTGTCCTACTGCAACCGGCCCTTCATGTGCATCTCGAGCACGCCGGGTTCGGCGACCGTGGCGCCCACCGGGGACATCGCCGACAGCGCCTTGCAACAATCGGCCTTGGGCTGGTTGGGCGGCGCCGAAAGCCAGCGTGGCGCCAAGTACGTGGCCAGCTACACCATCGCCGGCACGGCCGAGACGCGCGCCATGTTTCTGCCCGCCGATGTGCCCGCCGACAGCGGCCGCAGTCGCTTCCCGACCCTGGACGGCATCAGCAGCAGCCAGCCGCTCAAGGCCTCAGCCCTGCGCCAGGACCTGGTGCTCAACTACGCCACTTGGGCCAGCGCCAACCCCGATATGCGCTTGATCAGCGTGCGCACCCGCCTGACCGGCGGCATCATCCCTTTGTTCACCGACGCCACGCCGCCGCTGCCGCCCAAGACCACGCTCACCCTGGCCGGCCTCAGCCTGCCCACGCCGCTGACCATGACAGCCGAAATCTGGCTGGGCGCACAGGACATGCAGGGGCGGCGCTACTACAGCAAGTACACCTTGCAGGCGGAGTGAGCGCGCCCGGGCGTGCGCCATGAAAAACGGCCTGCTTGTGAAAGCAGGCCGTTTTTTATTGGCGGAAGCTGTGAGATTCGAACTCACGGAGGGGATAAACCCTCGCCGGTTTTCAAGACCGGTGCCTTAAACCGCTCGGCCAAGCTTCCAAGAATCTTGTGCGTGTGTTGCGGTGGACTCGCATTCTAGCTGCATTGCCAGCCTCAGCCTGGCTTCTGGGCCTGCTCGCATTGCACCTGGACCAGGGCCAGGCAGCGGCCGTGTTCGACGCGCGCGGCGCTGAGCTGGCCACCCCAGATGCAGCCGGTGTCCAGGGCCAGCAGATCAGGGCGTTGCAGCAGGCCCAGGGTGGACCAGTGGCCAAAGGCGATGGGCTGGCCCGCGCTGCGGCGGCCCGGGGCGTCGAACCAGGGCAGCCAGCCGGGCGGGGCGCTGGCGCTGTCGCCCTTGGTCTTGAGATCCATGCGGCCCTCGGCGTCGCAAAAGCGCAGCCGGGTCAGGGCGTTGATGATGAGGCGCAGGCGCTCGGCGCCGCGCAGGTTCTCGCGCCATCGGTCGGGCTCGTTGCCGTACATCTGGGGCAGGAATTCGGCCAGGTCCGGGCCGCGCAGCAGGGCTTCCACCTCAGCGGCCAGGCTCAGGGTCTGGGCCACGCTCCAGTCGGGCAGCACGCCGGCATGCACCATCAGCCAGCCCTGGGCCTGCACCGCCAGGCGCTGCTGGCGCAGCCAGTCGAGCAGGGCAGGGCGGTCGGGGGCGTCGAGGATGTCGCCCAGGGTGTCGCCCTTGGAGGCCTTGCGCGCACCATGGGCCACGGCCAGCAGGTGCAGGTCATGGTTGCCGAGCAGGCAGGTGGCCGCAGCTCCCAGGCCGCTGAGGCGGCGCAGGGTTTGCAGCGAGGCCGGGCCGCGGTTGACCAGGTCGCCGAGAAAGTAGAGCTGGTCGCGCGAGGGCGAGAAATCGATGTGCTGAAGCAGGCGCTCGAGTGCGTCGCAACAGCCTTGCAGGTCTCCGACAAGATAGTTCATTGCGGGATTGTGCTGCCTTCGCTGTCAAACGCTTCTGCTACGCTTGCGGCCTCTTGCAATCGCCCGCGCCCAGATCCGGGTTTTCCCGGTGGTGGCGCCTTCAATGGATACCGCGCTCGTTCTCTTTCTGATTCTGCTCAACGGCTTGTTTGCGATGTCGGAGATGGCGCTGACCGCCAGCCGGAAAGCGCGTTTGCAGGTCATGGTCGAAAGTGACGAAGCCGGGGCGCAGGCCGCGATGGACCTGCACGAGAACCCGACCAAATTCCTCTCGACCGTGCAGATCGGCATCACCTCAATCGGCGTGCTGAATGGCATCGTCGGCGATGCCGCTTTCTCGGGCCCGCTGGCTGCCTGGTTGACCGCCACTTTTGAGCTGCATGCCAAGGCGGCCGAGATCACCTCCACCGGCCTGGTGGTGGTGATCCTGACGGTGCTGACCATCGTCTTCGGCGAGCTGGTGCCCAAGCGCATCGGCCAGATCTATCCCGAGACGGTGGCTCGCCTGGTGGCGCCGCCGATGGAGCTGCTGTCGCTGGCCGTGCGCCCCCTGGTGCGCCTGTTGACATTTTTCACCGAGGCCACGCTGGGCCTGATCGGCCTGCGCGGCCGCGCCCAGCGCGGGGTGACGGAAGAAGAAATCGCCGCCAGCCTGGAAGAGGGCCTGGACGCCGGCGTGATCGAGGAGCATGAGCATCAGATGGTGCGCAATGTCTTCCGCCTGGATGAGCGCGAGATCGGCTCGATGATGATTCCGCGCGCCGAAATCGCCTGGCTCGATGCCGACGATTCGCCTGAGCAGGTGCTGGCCGTGCTGCGCGCCCATGGCTACAGCCGCTACCCGGTCTGCCGTGGCGACCTCAGCGAGGTGCTGGGTGTGGTGTCGGCCCAGGCGCTGCTGCAGCGTGCCCTCAGCGGAGAGGAGCTGGCCTTGGTGCAGGATCTGGAGCAGCCGGTGTTCGTGCCGGAGACGCTCTCGGGCATGGAGCTGCTGGAGCACTTCCGGGCCTCGGATGCGCCCCTGGTGTTTGTGGTGGATGAATACGGCGAGGTGCAGGGCGTGATCTCTGTGCGCGACGTGCTGGAAGCGATCGCGGGCGAGTTCAATGCGCCCGGTGATGGTGATGCCTGGGCGGTGCAACGCGAGGACGGGAGCTGGCTGCTTGATGGCCTGATCCCCGTGCCCGAGCTGAAAGACCGCCTGGAGCTCAAGGAACTGCCCGAAGAAGACCGTGGGCGCTACAACACCCTGGCCGGCATGATCATGCTGTTGCTGGGGCGCTTGCCGCGCACGGCCGATGTGGTGGAGTGGAACGCCTGGAGATTCGAGGTCGTGGACCTCGATGGCAAGCGTGTGGACAAAGTGCTGGTCAGTCGACTGGCGGTAGATGGAGAAGAGTAAATGAGTACACCCCCGCTGTATGGGAATCTGGTGCCCCTGGACCGCGAGGCCCACAAGAAGCTGCGTCTGAAGACGGACCTGTCGACCGTGGAGCGCGTGGTCGGCCAGAACTCGCTGTTCCTGGCAGCGGTCGAGTTCGCCGAAGCCTGCAAGGAATATCCGATCGTGTTCGTGCGCGTCGGCGAAACCCCGACCGACGGCTCCAAGCAAGCCGTGGCTCCGCTGGCCGTGCTGGGCCTGAAGCCCGCCACCAATCTGTTCATCAAGGACGGCAAGTGGACCGGCAACTACGTGCCCGCCTTCCTGCGCCGCTACCCCTTCGCCATGGCCCGTCTGGACCAGAACGAAGAGCAGATCGCCCTGTGCTTTGACAGCGAATGGCCCGGTTTCTCCGAGACTGAAGGCAACTCCCTGTTTGCCGAAGACGGCCAGCCGACCGAGTTCCTGCTGAACGCCAAGAACTTCCTGGAAAGCTTCGAGCAAGAGTCCGAGCGCACCCGCGCCATCTGCGCCCACTTGGTGGAGCTGGACCTGTTGCGCGATATGCGCTTCGAAGCCACCCTGGGCAATGGCGAAAAGCTGGATGTTGAAGGCTTCATGGCCGTGGACGAGCAAAAGCTGGCTGAGTTGCCCGATGACAAGGTCGTGCAACTGCACCGCAACGGCCTGCTGGCCCTGCTGGAGATGCACCGCGTCTCCATGGGCAATATGAGCCGCCTGGCGGTTCAGCACACCAGCGCCGCAGCCTGAGACTTGCAAGGTCTTCAACCGGCCTGACGGCCAGCCTGCACTGACTGGCCGCCGCTGCAGCTCCTGACAAACCCGCTGCGGGTTTGCAGGAGCTGTTTTCTTTTGGGGCCCTGGCTACGATGCGGCCACACAAAAATCCTTCCGGGCTTGTAGTCGATGTCGGTCTTGGTGTTTGAAGGCTTTTTGTCCACCCCTGAGATGCTGGCTCTGTTGGAGCCGGCCAGCGTGGTGCAGCGATTGATGGATTTCGAGGCGGCCCTCGCGCGCGCGCAGGGGCGCTGCGGCGTCATTCCCTTGCCGGCGGCGCAGGCGATAGCCAGCCTCTGCCGGGTCGAGTTGTATGACGTGCCGGCCCTGATCCAGGCCAGCGTGCCAGCGGGCAGCCTGGCCCTGCCTGTGGTGCAGAAGCTGGCGGAAACCGTGGGCTTGTTCGACCCCGTGGCCGCCGGCTATGTGCACTGGGGCAGCACCAGCCAGGACATGGTGGACAGCGCCATGGCCCTGCTGCTGCGCCGCAGCCTGGGGCTGATCGAAGACGATCTGCTGCAGCTGCTCGGCCATTTGCTGGATCTGGCCGAGGCGCACCCGGCCGTGCCGGTGCTGGCGCGCACCTTGATGCAGCCGGCCCAGGTCAGCAGCCTGCGCCATCGCTTGCTCAACTGGATACAACCCCTGCTGCGCAGCGCCCAGGCCTTGCGTGAGACGGGCGATGCTGCCTTGCAGCTGCAGTACGGCGGCGCGGTAGGCACCCTGGGCATGTTGGGCGATCAGGCCGAGGCGGTGAGCGCCGCGCTCGCGGCCGAGCTCAAGCTGCCACAGGCGGCCATGCCCTGGCACACCCAGCGGGACCGCATGGTGCGCCTGGGCGCGGAGCTGGGCATTCTGTGCGGGGCCCTGGGCAAGCTGGCGCGCGATCTGGCCTGGCTGTGCCAGCCGGAGATTGCCGAGATGGCCGAGCGTCAGCCCGAACCCGGCAGCCCGGCCACGGCCAATGCCAGCGAGCCTGGCCGCGGCTTCAAGCGCAGCGCCAGCAGCGTCATGCCGCACAAGAACAACCCGGTGGCCTTGCTGCGTGCCCTGGCCGCAGCCGAGCGCGCGCCTCAGCGCGTGGCCGGCCTGCTGGCCAGCATGCCGCAGGAGCTGGAGCGCGGTCTGGGCGGCTGGCATGCGGAGCTGGCCGAGATGAGCGGCCTGCTTCTGCATGCGCATGGCGCCACCCGAGCCTTGGCTCAGGGCGCGCAGGGATTGCGCGTCTTTCCTGGCCGCATGCGGGAGCAGATCGAGGCGCAGCAGGAGCTGGTCTTCGCCGAAGCGTTGACGCTGTGCTTGATTCCTGTGATGGGTCGCGAGCCCGCACACCGCTTGGTGGAGCAGCTGTGCCACCAGGTGGCGCCCGGTGGCGACGGGCTGTTGGCCCTGGCGCAATCCCGATGCCAGGAGGATGTGCGCTTGCGCGGCCGTTTCGACGCCGGCACGCTGGCGGCGCATTTCAACATTGATGCCGCCGCGGCCCAGGCCGATCGACGCCTGGATGCGGTGCTGGTGGCGGCGCGTCAGCACTGGGCGGCCTTGTCTGACCACCCTCATTGGTGAAACCGCGCGCGGCGCCAGCTGCGCATGGACCTGACAGCTCGGACTCAAGCGGCCGCCTCGCCAGCGCTGGGGCGGCCTGGCGGGCCGCATGAGCTGGACGCTGGGCCGGTGTCAGAAAGTAAGTGCATGGGATTGGTGTAAGTCCCGTGCTTGGCTGTGAATTTTTCGCATTCGGGCTCATTAGACTGGCGCCTCGCTGGTTCCCGGCCTCGATGTCCGAGTGCTGGACCCAGATGGTTGACGACCTGAGAGCAGTACAGATGACGGCCATCGAAACATGCACGGACTTGAGCCCGGCCTGGGCGGGCGCATTGCGCCTGGACACCGTGCGCCATGACAGCTCGCGCCTGAGTGCTTGCAGCCTGGTGGCCCGGCGTTATGCCGAGCGCGGCTATTTGTGCCAGGACCTGAGTACCCACAGCGAAGGTGGTGCCACCATCTGCTCGGCCTTTCAGGGTGTCAGCACCGTGGGCACCATCGCGGTGCGCCTGGACAGCGCCGAGGTGGGGCTGGCGGCCGATCGCGTGTTCCCTGAGGAATTGGCCGCCTTGCGGGCGAGTGGCGCCAATCTGTGCGAGTTCGGACGTCTGGCACTGGATCATCAAGTCAGCGACAACAAGCAGCTGCTGGCGCATCTCTTTCACCTGGCCTATCTGCATGCCCATCGCCTGGCGGCCTGCGATCTGCTGGTGATCGAGGTCAACCCGCGCCATGTGCCGTTCTACAAACGCATGCTGGGCTTTGAGGCGCGCTCGGAGGCGCGCCTGAACCCGCGCGTGCAGGCGCCGGCCGTGCTGATGAGTCTGGATCTGCTTCATGCCCGCGAGCAGATCGCGCGTCTGGGCGGCCAGCCCGAGCGGGTGGTCGAGACGCGCTCGCTGTATCCCTGCTTCTACGGCGAGGCCGAGGAAGCGGCCCTGCTGCGCAAGCTGCGTAACTGAGATTTCGAGCGGCGCTCAGCGCAGCAGCGCCTCGATCTCATCAGCCGGCACCAGCCGTTGGAACGCTGGCCGCGCGAACAGGTAGCCCTGCATCAGGCGCGCGCCTTGCTGCCAGAGCCAGTCGCGCTCGGCGAGTGTTTCCACGCCTTCGGCAATCACCTGCACGCCCATTTCTCGGCACAGGTCCAGCACGGCTTTGATGATGTGCTGGCGCGGGCGGTGGCTGTCGACGTCGCGCAGCAAGCCCATGTCCAGCTTGATCAGGTCGGGCTGGAAGTCGGCCAGCAAGGCCAGGCCGGCGTAGCCGGCGCCGAAGTCGTCGATCGCGTTGAGGAAACCAATGCGGCGGTACTCGCTCATCACTTCTGCATACCAACGGCCGTCGCCGACCCGCTCGCCCTCGGTGGTTTCAAAAATGATGCGCTCCAGCGGCAGGCCCTGGCTGCGTGCCGCGGCCAGGGTGGTGCGGATGCAGGCCTCGGGCCGGTAGACGGCATTGGGTAGGAAATTGATCGACAGCCGCGTCTCGGGCCGCTCGCCCAAGCCCAGGCGCACGGCGTCCTTGATGGCCTTGACGCGGCAGGCCTGGTCGAAGCGATAACGGTTGTGATCGGTGACCTGGGCCAGCACGCTGTCGGCCGATTCACCATTCGGCCCGCGCACCAGGGCTTCGTAGGCATAGATGCTGCCAACGCGCAGGTCGACGATGGGCTGAAAGGCGTAACTGAACTCAAAACCCAGCTGCCGTCCCTCGCCCTGGCAGCCATCGCAGGCGGCCTCATCCAAATCACCGAAATGGGTGGCCGATATGGGGAAGGAAGTGCTTTCGCTCATAAAGCCTCGTGGGGGAGCGGATCGCCGCGGCGACCCATCGTCAATCGGTTTGCCACTCGCTGACACCGCCCGCGCCGTGGTTCAGGGCGCACCAGCCATGGTAGCGAGAACCGGGGGATGTTCGGGTGCTCCTTGTCGTATGCGTCAGGTGCTGACTGAGCCGCTTGCTCGTGACCCCAGCTGGCGAGAGATGTCTTCGGCCGCGCGCCTCAGGCTGCGCGCGGGCAGGCCATCTGCCGCGAGACTGAAGCTGCGGCTGGGGCCAATGGCGGTGAGGCTCAGGACCATGCGGCCTTGGTCGTCGAACACCGGTGCGGCGAGGGCGCTGACGCCGGCCACCACTGCGTCTTGCGCGCGGGCCAGGCCGGCTTCGCGGATCAGCGCCAATTCCGCCTGCATCTCGGCCAGGCCCGGGCTGGGCGTGGCCTCAGGCTCCAGATCCAGCGCGGCCTGCACCTGCGCCTCCGGCAGATGGGCGGCAAAGAGCAGGCCCGAGGCCGTGCCGCGCAAACTCATCACCGTGCCATGGCGCATGCTGATGTGCACGGGGCTGGGCGCCTCGGCCACCCGCACGATGGTGGGCCCGCGGTTGCCCCAGACGGCGATGGCCACGGTCAGGTTCAGCGCCTGGGCCAGTTCCTCAATACGAGGCGTGGCCAGGCGCACCGGGTCATACTGCTGCAAGCTGATCAGCCCCAGTTGCAGGGCCAGCGGCCCGAGGCCGTAGCGGCCACTGAGTGCCTCCTGCTCCACCAGGCCCAGCTTGATGAAGCTGACCAGGTAGGGGTGAGCTTTGGCCGGCGCCATCCCGGCCTCGCGCGCCAGATCTTTCAAAGCCAGCGGCCGGCCGTGGTGGGCGAGGGCGGTCAGCAACTGCCCGCCAACCTCGATGCTCTGGATGCCGCGCGGGCCGCGCTCGGGGGCGGTTTCGAGCGTGTTGCTGCTGTCGTTGTCGTTGGGTGCGGTTTTTCGGTGCGAGGCCATGGCGGCAGATTAGAACCGAAGCGCGGGGTTGAGCTCGGAAGCGATTCTTCCTGTTGGGCAAGGGTTGCGTACCGCTACGAAGCAGTCGTCAGTTTTGCTCGTGAGGCCCTGCAGCCCGTGCCGCCACCGGGCTCATGGTTCCGGGGTCGGCCCTGACGGGCCGACTTCCCTGCGCTGCTC